>NZ_JBHXRK010000002.1:0-366944 GCF_042716875.1 Streptomyces sp. NPDC058646
GTCTGCGGGTTCGGGGGGGGGGCGGGGGGCGGGGGGGGGGGGGGGGCCGGGGGGGGGGGGGGGGGGGGGGGGGGGGGGGGCCCCCGGTTCGGGGGGGGGGGGGGGGGGGGGGGCCGCGGGTGCCCCGCAGCCCCGCCCCGCCGTCAGGTGAGTGCTGCCAGGCCCGCCAGGGCGAGGACGGAACCGGCCAGGGCCATCGCCGTGCCGAGGAACCGGTACAGGCCGGCCGAGAGCTGCCGCTGCGGCGGGCCGAGTTCGCCGCGGGCCTGCATCCGCATCTCCGCGTTGCGGTTGCCCCAGCGGGCCAGTGAGGCGGCCGAGCCCCGCACGTTCAGAGCGAGCCAGCCGCCGGGTACGGCGCCGGCCAGGCCCAGAGTCAGCAAGAAGATGCCGATGTCCATGTGATGCCCCCCAAGTGGATGATCGCCCGGAAGATAGCAGGCGTCAGGCGGGGCTGCGTCGGCCGGTACGGGTCCGGCCGGTGCGGGTCCGGGTGAGGCGGGTCTGGGTGAGCGCGGCGCCCGCCAGGATGACGGCCGCGCCGACCGGCGTGTTCCAGTGCAGCTGTTCGCCGAGGACCAGGACGCCCGCCGCGGTGGCGATGACCGGGATGAAGTAGGTGACCATCTGTGCGGTGGTCGGCCCGACCTCCGTCACCAGGCCGTACTGCATCTGCAGGGCCATGCCCGTGCCGAGGGCGCCCAGCGCGACGACCGACAGCGTGGGCCAGAGCGGGAACGAGGCCGGGGCCGAGGTGAACAGGGCGCTGACGAGGGCGAGCTGGAGCGTGGAGACCAGGAGCTGGGCCCCGGTCAGCGCCACCGGCGAGCCGGGCGTGGCCGCCAGCGTGCGGCGGACGTAGATCCAGCCGATGGGGTAGCAGAGGGCGGCCAGCAGGGCGAGCGCCGTGCCCTTGGGGTCGACCCCGGAGAAGCCCTGCCAGGCACCGAGGACGATCAGTACGCCGAGGAAGCCCAGACCCAGTCCCGCGAACCGGCGGCGCGTCGGGCGGTCCTCCGAGAGGGCGACCATCGACAGGACCATGCCCCACAGCGGGGAGGTGGCGTTGCAGATGCCGGCCAGGCTCGAGGGGATGCTCAGCTCCGCGTAGGCGAAGAGGGAGAAGGGCAGGGAGTTCAGCAGGAGCGCCGCCACCGTGAGGTGGCCCCAGGTGCGCAGCCCCCGGGGGAGCGGTTCGCGGCGTACCAGCAGCACGCCGAGCAGGGCGAGCGCCCCGAACAGGACCCGGCCCAGCGCCACCTGGAAGGGAGCGTACGCCTCCGTACCCACTTTGATCAGCAGGAAGCTGAAGCCCCAGATCACCGAGAGGACCGCGAAGCGGACGCGCCAGTCCAGGCAGCGGCCCCGGCGGAGGGACGGCCGGCCCGTCGTGCGGGAGGCCGGGCCGGAGGGTGCGGTGCTGGTCGGGAGGGTCGGCCGGGGCGTGCTGGGTGCGCTCATGCCTCCTACAGTGATCGACTCCACTTCGTAGGGCAAGTGAGACTTCGTAGGGGTGACGGCGTAGCATCGCTTACATGTTGAACCTGGAGCGCCTGCGTACCCTGGACGCCCTCGCCCGCCACGGCTCCGTCAGCGGCGCGGCCGACGGGCTCCACGTCACCACCTCCGCGGTGTCCCAGCAGATGGCCAAGCTGGAACGCGAGGTCGGCCAGCCGCTCGTCGCCCGGCACGGGCGCGGGATCCGGCTGACGGACGCGGGCCGCCTGCTCGCCGACCACGCGGCCCGCATCATCTCCCAGGTCGAACTCGCCCAGGCCGACGTCGAGGCCCAGCGGGGGTGCGCCGTCGGCGAGCTGCGGATCGGCGCCTTCCCGACCGCCATGCGCGGACTGCTGCCGAAGGCCCTGGCCGCCCTGCGCGCCGACCATCCGGAGCTGCGGGCCCTGGTGCGGGAGCAGGAGCCGCAGGTGAGCATGGCCGCCGTCGTGCGCGGGGACCTCGACCTGGCCCTGGCGATCGACTGGCACAACAAGCGGATGCCGGTGCCGGCCGAACTCACCCGTACGCACCTCCTGGACGACTCCGTCGACATCGCGGTCCCGGCCGGCCACCGGCTGGCCGGCCGCAGCGAGATCTCCCTCGCCGAGTTCGGCGGCGACGACTGGATCTCCTGGAACGAGGGCCAGTTCTGCCACGAGTGGCTCGTCTACACCCTGCGCGGCACGGGGATCGAGCCGCGGATCGCCCACATCGCCGAGGAGCACCACACCCAGCTGGCCTTCGTGGAGGCCGGGCTCGGGGTGTGCGTGACGCCGAGGCTGGGGCGCGGGCCGGTGCCGGACGGGGTCCGGCTCCTGCCCGTCTGCGAATCCGTACGCCGCCACGTGTACGCCGTCTGGCGGGCGGACGCCGACCGGCGGCCCTCCGTCCGGGCCGCCGTCGAGGCCCTGCAGCGGGCGGCCTTCACCGCCTGAGAGGGCGTTTTCTCCCAATGTTTCATCCCAAGGTGGGGGGTGCCGGATTAATCGGCGGTGTGCCCACGCAGGTGCAGATCAACGTGCCCAGCTGGTGGGCTGCGGTAGGTGCAGATGTGGTTCGTGCGACGCTGTTCGCATGTTTCGATGGCGACTACTGGGAGCGCTGGATAGCACCGATGCTGGCCTTCCTGGCTGCTGACGCTTCGGATCAGCTGGTCTGGGCCCGCGAGCACGGGGTGAAGACCGTAGCCGTCGCCAGGGAGGTCGAGTTCGGCCTCCACCTGGCTAAGGGCATGGCTGACCGGGGATGGCTCGAACCGGAAGCCCTGCAGGACCTCCAGGCTATCGGTCGGCTCGTCGGCGAGGCGGAAGGCCGTGGTCACGTCGGCCTGTGGCCCGACGCACTGGCAGCAGATGCCACCTGGGGCGAGGCGCGGACTTTGGCTCGCCGGATCCTCGTCGCCGGACGAGTTGTGGGTGCTGTTTCGGCGGGTGGTACCGCCGACGGAGGTCGTACGTCCACAGGGTGGCGGCCGGCGGCAGACCGTCCACCGACGATTCGCCGGTGGAGCCGGGCCCGGGTCCGGGCCCGGCTCCACCGCGTCGTCCTCGATGAACTCGGCGCCTGTGGGGAACTGGACCGGTCGCGGTGCGCGATCGATGCGGTCAGCCTGCGGGCTGCAAAGGGGGGCCTCTGACGGGACCGGATCCGACCGGCCGTGGCAAGCCGGGATCGAAAATCCACTTGATCACCGACCGGAACGGACTGCCGCTCCCGCTCGGCATCTCGGGCGCGAACACGCACGACAGCCTCGGTCCGGAACCGCTCGTGCGGGGCATCCCGCCGACCCGGGGCCACCTACGGCGCTCCTTACCGTGTTGGCGGGTTCATTCCGGTCCTTCCTTACCGTGTTGGCGGGTTCATTCCGGTCCTTCGTACGATCGGGAGACCCAGGGGCCTGGGTGTGGCTTTACAGCGCTCATGCCGTGGTTGTGGCTTTGACTGATTGGCCGCCCAGTGCCCCGCGACGACACGGCCACTCATTGGGATAAGCGAACAGAGATCGCTTCGTAAGGACACGTCGGCGTGGTCGTCTGCAGGGACCAGTCAACCGGACGACGAGGGAGGCTCGGGTGCCCGAGCTCTGGGCGGGGACAGATGCCGGCAAGGCCGCGCATCACTGCACGGTGATCGACACGGACGGGACGAAGGTGCTCTCGCGCCGGGTGCCCAACAACGAGCCCGAGCTCCTGGAGCTGATAGGCGATGTCCTCGCACTCGCCGAGGGCAGCCCGGTGACCTGGGCCGTCGACCTGAACGCCGGCGGCGGGGCTCTGCTCATCGCTCTCCTGGCCAACCACGACCAGCGGCTCCTCTATATCCCTGGCCGAACCGTCCACCACGCCTCCCGTGGCTACCGAGGCGACGGCAAGACCGATGCGAAGGACGCCTACGTCATCGCCGACCAGGCACGGATGCGCCGGGACCTGCAGCCCTTGCAGGAGTGGGACGAGATCGCGGTGGACTTGAAAATCCTCACCGCCCGCCGCTACGACCTCGCCGCCGACCGCACCCGCGCCATCAACCGGCTGCGAGCCCAGCTCCTGGAGTACTTCCCGGCGCTGGAGCGGTCCTTCGACTACGCCGCCTCCAAAGCCGCACTCATCCTCCTGACCGGCTACCAGACCCCGGCCGGCCTGCGCCGGATCGGCCCGAGCCGGCTCGCGACCTGGCTGAAGAACCGCAAAGTCCGTGCCGCCCAGGCGATGGCCGAGGCGGCAGTCGCTGCGGCACAGGCCCAGCACACCTCCGTGGCCGGGGAGAACACAGCCGCAACCGTGGTGAACACCCTGGCCAGGGCGGTGCTGGCTCTGGACGACGAGATCGCTGACATCGACGCGAAGATCGCGGCTCGTTTCGGAGAGCACCGTCACGCGGAAGTTGTCCTCAGCATGCCGGGCATGGGCCCGTTGCTCGGGGCCGAGTTCATCGCCTGCACCGGCGGTGACATGGACGCCTTCGGCAGTGCGGGCCGGCTTGCCGGGGTCGCCGGCCTCGCACCGGTCCCACGGGACTCCGGTCGCATCAGCGGCAACATGCGCCGACCCCACCGCTACCACCGCCGACTCCTACGCGTCTTCTACCTCTCCGCCCAGATCGCTGCCCGCTTCTGCCCCACCTCGAGGACTTTCTACGACCGCAAACGAGCCGAGGGCAAGAACCACAAGCAGGCGATCCTCGCCCTCGCCCGCCGCCGCCTCGACGTTCTCTGGGCCCTCATCCGCGACCAGCGAACCTTCGACGTCCTACCACCTCAGCGCGGTCTCGCCGTGGGCTGATCCCTGTTGCCTGGGACGGTGGCTACTTGCTGTTGCGGTGCGTCTCAGTTTCTGATGAGAGGCTCGTAGGGGTGGCCCTCCGGCGTGAAGATGAGGACGAAATCCTCTCCCATCCGAACAGCTACCTCCCGCAACCGGGCCAAGACATCTGCCTGGGCCGGCAGGTCGAGGCCCAGAGCTGCCGCGGCACGGTCTCTCCGGGCCACGAGATCCGGCATGTCATCCAGGTACTCGGCCGCGAGCTCGCGACTCTCCTCGTCCGTGAACGCCTCGCAGTCGCGCCACCACGGGGCGACCAGCAGCAGCCGCAGGAGCTCGGGCAGGCCGATCGCAACCAGAGCCGCACCTCCTTCGGAGTCGGCATAGAGGATGGGACGATCCTCGCCCCCTTCACCGCAGAAGAAGTACGTGCCCCCGGCGCCGTCGCCGGCGAAACCCTCGAGCGCGGCGCCCGAGGCAAGGTGGACTTCTTCGACATGGTCACCTCGGTCGAGGTCGAAGTCACCCGGCCAAGCGAGAAAACGGGCAGCTTCGCCCTGCTCACGGACGGCAGCGATCAACGATTCCATGGGCCGCACCTTACGGCTCGCGGGGTTGACAAGAATCATTGGGAATCAGTCACATTCCTGTGACTGAGCCCGACACCTGGCCCGATAGGACAACTTCAATGCACAGCAGCAGCTGGCCACCCGGTGTGGAACCGGGTCACCACCGGGCTCGCAGCACGCCGTCGCTGTCGGGCAGGGCGGCGCGGAGCAGCGGGTGGCGTTCGTCGAGGTACCGGGGCAGGGCGCAGGCCGCGCGCGCGTCGGCCACCAGGGCGGCGAGCTGCTGGTACTCGGTGTCGTCGAGGATCGCGTGTCTGATCATCCCGTCCTGCGCCTCCCAGACGAACTCCACGGAGTCCTCCTCGGGCAGCGCGGCGAGGACCGCGCCGACGTCTGGGGTCAGGTCGGGCCAGACGGTCAGCAGAGCTCGTGGCCCGAGACCGGCGCGCACCGCGTCGAGGTTCTCCGGCGTGAGGCGGTGCCAGCGTGCGGCGTTGCCGACGTAGGTCTCCTCCAAGAGCACCGTCGGCCGTGAGGCCAGCTGCATGTGGACGCGCGCCCAGAAGTCCTCGCCGGCGGCCTCCGTCACTTCCCGTTCCTCAAGTTCCGCCGCGTAGGGCGAGGCTGCCAGCGGTTCCGGGAAGAGGCCGAGCTTCCGTGTACGGGCCACGGCTTCCGTGCAGGGCCGGTCGCTGCCCACGTACACGTACTGGTCCCATCCGACGTGCACGGTGAACACGTCCCCCGCCCCCAGCCGACACCCGGCGCCCTGTTCTCGGAGCATCGCCCGGACCAGTTCCAGAGCCACGGGAAGGGAGACCTCGGCCCCGTCGTGAAAGCCGGTGAGGTCGGGAGGGAAGAGCCCGCTCAGGCCGTGTCCCACGGGCGGCTCCACGCCGAGGTGGACGAAGCCGGTCACCGAGGGCTCACGGATCTCCAGCCGGTCGATGCCCGAGGCCTCCGCGAAGGCTGCGATCGCCGCCAGGTACGCCGCTTCCACCGGACCGTGATCGCTGTCCGTGTCCTCGGCACCGGTGTAGTGCCCACGCTCGTCGCGGTCGGCAGGGTCGTACTTGGTGATGCGGTGGACAAAGGACGGCGGCACGATACTCCCTCGGCGGTCAGAAGGGGTGCCAGCGTAGTTCCCCGGTCCCCAAAGCCTGATCGCAGTGACCGAGAAGCTACCCAGCGGGCCATCCATCGTCCTCGGAGGCCAAGTAACACGCTCAAGGGCCAACTGGCGCGCTCAGTCACACGGGTGTGACTGAGCACCTTCGCCGGCCTCACGTTCCTGGGACGGGATGGTCGAGCCCTTCGTAGGGTTGGGCCGCCCGGGGGCGCCGGGGGTGGCTTTTCCAACGACGTCCGGGCCACTGTCCTCGCCATCTGTGCCACCTCCTCCCCGACACCTGGGCAGCGCCCCTGAACGGACCAAAGGCCCTGCCGGTCAGAGCTTGCGGAAGTCCCAGGAGACGATCGCATCCGGCGTGAGACGGATCCAGGCGTGCCGTCCGTCGTGCGGCATCTCCGCGATGCCGAAGTTCTTGACGGGGAAGAGCCGTTCGGGCTCCGCCAGTTCCGGGCAGGGCTCGCCGGTGCGGGGGGCCTCGCCGACGAAGACGGCGGTGCCGGACAGTTCCACCCCGCGCAGCTCGTCGTAGGACTCGCCCGAGTCCACGACCACCGAGATCCGCGGGTCCCTGCACAGGTCGGACCAGCGGCGGCTGCGCGTGATCGAGTACAGCCACAGCGAGACGCCGTCCCAGGCGAACCAGAGCGCGCCCACGTGCGGCCGCCCGTCCGGTGAGACGGTCGCCACCCGGCAGGTCCTCTGTTCGCGCAGGAAGACGTCGACCTCGGCGCGGGTCATCATGATCCGCCGACCGCGCCGCTGCCCCCGAACCGCCGGTGTCCCCCCGTCCGCCGGCCCCGTACGGTCCACGCGTGTGTCGTCCATCGGCCCTGCACCCCTTCACATCTGACTGTGTGTCAGGAATCATGGGGGCTCTTCCGTCGCCACGCCAGGGGGAGCCATGCCGGATCTCGATCCCGCCACCACCGCGCTGCTCACCGTCGAGTGCCAGAACGGCGTCGTCGGCGAGGAGAGCGCGCTCCCGGAGCTCGCCAGGGAGGCGCGGGACTCCGGGACCCTCGGCCGGATCGCCGCCCTGGCCGACGCCGCTCGCGGGGCCGGCGTACAGGTGCTGCACGCGGTCGCGGAGCGGCGGCCGGACGGGCTCGGGGCCAGCACCAACGCCCGCCTGTTCCGGGCAGCGGGCAGGCTGCCCGTGCGGCAGCTGACCGGGAGCCGGGCGGTGGAGGTCGCCGCCCCCATCACGGTGGCGGAGACGGACCTGGTCGTCCGCAGGCTGCACGGCCTGTCCCCGATGGCCGGCACCGACCTGGACGCCCTGCTGCGCAACCTCGGCGTCCGCACCCTCGTCGTCACCGGGGTCTCCTCCAACATCGCCGTCCCGAACACCGTCTTCGACGCCGTGAACCTCGGCTACCAGGTCGTCGTCCCGGCCGACGCCATCGCCGGGGTGCCCGCCGCCTGCACCGCCGAGGTGATCCGCAACTCCCTGGCCCTGGTGGCCACCATCACGACGGCCGGAGCCCTCCTCGAACAGTGGACCGCCGCGCGCTGACCGTATGGCAGGGGGCTCCGGGAAAACCTTGGATCGTGGAGCGGGTTTGCCGGATAGCCTGGGAAAATGCTCACAGAAGTGATCGCGACCCGCTACGTCACGCCCCTGCGTGAGGGCGGCTCGCTCCCGGGGATCGTCGAGGCCGACGACCTCGGTACCTACGTCATGAAGTTCACCGGAGCCGGCCAGGGCCGCAAGACCCTCGTCGCCGAGGTCATCTGCGGCCGCCTGGCCCAGCGGCTGGGCCTGCGGGTGCCGCGGCTGGTGCAGATGCAGCTCGACCCCGTCATCGGGCTCGGCGAGCCCGACCAGGAGGTCCAGGAGCTGCTGAAGGCCAGCGGCGGGCTCAATCTCGGCATGGACTACCTGCCCGGCTCGATCGGCTTCGACCCGCTCGCGTACCGGGTGGACCCCGTCGAGGCGGGGCGCGTCGTCTGGTTCGACGCCCTGATCAACAATGTCGACCGGTCGTGGCGCAACCCCAACATGCTGGTCTGGCACGGGGACGTCTGGCTGATCGACCACGGCGCCACCATGATCTGGCACCACAACTGGCCCACCGCCGCGGCCGCGGCCGCCAAGCCGTACAACGCCTCCGACCACGTCCTCGCCCCCGTGGGGCCGGACGTCGAAGCCGCGGCCGCCGCGCTCGCGCCGCTGGTCACCGAGGAGCTGCTCACCGAGGTGACGGCCGACGTCCCCGACGAATGGCTCGTCGACGAACCCGGCTTCGACTCCACCGACGCGCTGCGCCGGGCCTACGTGGACGTGCTGCTGCCGCGCGCGGCCACGATCCACGAGAGGATCTCGACGGAGGCCGAGGTGAGGCCGAACTCCGGACCGCCCGGCTGGCTCGCCGACCGCCTCGCCCCCCAGCCCCACCGGAAGAAGAGCGACAGCGAGTGATCAAGCGGGACGTGTTCGAGTACGCGCTGGTGCGCGTGGTGCCCCGGATGGAACGCGGGGAGTGTTTCAACGCGGGCGTGATCGTCTACTGCCGGGCGCATTCCTACGTCGCCGCCCGCATCCACCTCGACGAGGCCAAGCTCCTCGCCCTGGACCCCGGGGCCGACGTGGCCGGGGTACGGGCCGCCCTGCGCGGGGTCGAGGGCGTGTGCGGCGGCGGAGAGCAGGCGGGCCAGGCGGCGGGCGACGACGCGGGCCGCCGGTTCCGCTGGCTGATCGCCCCGCGCAGCACGGTGGTCCAGCCGGGCCCCGTGCACACCGGCCTGACCGCCGACCCGGCGGCGGAGGTCGAACGGCTGCTGGACCTGCTCGTCCGCTGACAGGGCGGTGCGGCGCCGGACGGTCACCGTTGACACCGGGTGCCAGGGCTCCTAGCGTCTCCTCAGCTGAAGCTACTAAGCGGTTGCTCACCTTTGGGCGACCGTCTCTCAAGGGCGAGGAGATCCAGCATGTCCACCACCGAGCAGCGCGTCGCGATCGTGACCGGGGCGGCCCGGGGCATCGGCGCGGCCACCGCCGTGCGCCTGGCCGCCGAGGGCCGCGCGGTCGCCGTACTCGACCTCGACGAGGCCGCCTGCAAGGACACCGTGGAGGCGATCACGGCGGCCGGCGGCAAGGCCCTGGCGGTCGGCTGCGACGTCTCCGACGGGGCGCAGGTGGAGGCGGCCGTCGCACGCGTCGCGAGCGAGCTGGGCGCTCCGACCATCCTGGTCAACAACGCGGGCGTGCTCCGCGACAACCTGCTGTTCAAGATGAGCGAGACCGACTGGGACACGGTCATGAACGTGCACCTGCGCGGCGCCTTCCTGATGGCGAAGGCCTGTCAGAAGTACATGGTGGAGGCCTCGTTCGGCCGCATCGTGAACCTCTCCAGCAGCTCGGCGCTCGGCAACCGCGGCCAGGCCAACTACTCCGCCGCCAAGGCGGGACTGCAGGGCTTCACCAAGACCCTGGCCATCGAGCTCGGCAAGTTCGGCGTCACCGCCAACGCCGTCGCCCCCGGCTTCATCGCCACCGAGATGACCGCCCAGACGGCCGCCCGCGTCGGCATGGGCTTCGAGGACTTCCAGGCAGCCGCCGCCACCCAGATCCCCGTCCAGCGCGTCGGCCGCCCGGACGACATCGCCAACGCCATCGCCTTCTTCACGGGCGATGCCGCGGGCTTCGTCTCCGGCCAGGTCATGTACGTGGCCGGCGGCCCCCTCAACTGACCGGCTCACGAGAGACAGGGCGTACGGCATGACGTACAACGGCATCGACAGCGGCAAGGTCGCACTGATCACCGGGGCGAGCCGGGGCATCGGCTACGGGATCGCCGAGGCGCTGGTCGCCCGCGGCGACCGGGTCTGCATCACCGGGCGCAACGAGGAGACCCTCAAGGAGGCCGTCGAGAGCCTCGGCGCGGACCGGGTGATCGGGGTGGCCGGGAAGGCGCACGACGAGGCCCACCAGGCCGTCGCCGTGGAACGCGCGATGGAGGCCTTCGGCCGGGTCGACTTCCTCGTGAACAACGCGGGCACCAACCCGGTCTTCGGCCCGATTGCGGACCTGGACCTGAATGTGGCGCGCAAGGTCTTCGAGACGAACGTGGTCTCCGCACTCGGATTCGCCCAGCGGACCTGGCACGCCTGGCAGAAGGAGAACGGCGGCGCGATCGTGAACATCGCGTCCATCGCCGGGGTCTCCGCCTCTCCGTTCATCGGCGCGTACGGGATCAGCAAGGCCGCCATGGTCAACCTGACCCTGCAGCTCGCCCACGAGATGGCCCCCGGGGTCCGGGTCAACGCCATCGCCCCGGCCGTGGTCAAGACGAAGTTCGCGCAGGCGCTCTACGAGGGCCGGGAGGAGGAGGCCGCGGCCGCCTATCCGCTCGGCCGGCTCGGGGTCCCGGAGGACATCGGCGGAGCCGCCGCGTTCCTCACCTCCGCGCAAGCGGAATGGATCACCGGGCAAACTCTCGTCGTCGACGGGGGAATGTTCCTCAATGCCGGAGTGCACTGACCGATAATCGGACGCATTTCCTTGCAAAACTGAGGCAAATGCATCACGAATATGCACGGAACCGGTCAAGTGCCCCACGAAACCATCGCATTGGATTCGTGGGGCACTGCGGTAGGGTCTGCCGCACCCCTGGCTGATCGAGGAGCGTGCACGTGTTCAACCGGACCAGATGCCTGCAGATCACTGCGGCCCTTGCGTCCATATCCCTGCTCGCCGGATGCGGCCTGCTCTCGGGGGACGGCGACGACGACACCAAGCGGATCGTCGTGGGCACCACGAGCGCGCCGAGCACCCTCGATCCGGCGGCGGCGTGGGACGGCTCCTGGGAGCTGTACCGGAACGTCTACCAGACCCTGCTGGCCTTCCCCACGGGCTCCACCAAGCCCCAGCCGGACGCCGCCCAGAGCTGCGAATTCACGGACGCCGCGAACCAGGCGTACCGGTGCACCCTCCGCAAGGGCCTGAAGTTCTCCAACGGGGAGCCGCTCGACTCCAAGGCCGTGAAGCACTCCCTGGACCGGATCAGGACCATCGGCTCCAAGGTCGGCCCGAAGGACCTCTTCGGCAGCCTGGACAAGATCGAGGCGCCGGACGCGCAGACGGTCGTCTTCCACCTGAAGACCCCCGACGCCACCTTCCCCTACGTCCTCGGATCGCCCGCCGCCTCCCTGGTCGCACCCAAGGACTACCCCGCGGACAAGGTGCGCGAGGACAGCAAGGTCACCGGCTCCGGCCCGTACGTCCTCGACTCGTACAAGGAAGGGGCCGAGTCGGTCCTCAGCCGGAACGACGGCTACACGGGCTTCGCCAACCCCCGCAACAACGGCGTGACGATCCGCTACTTCACCGAATCCACGAAGATGGTCTCCGCGCTCAAGGCCAAGGAGATCGACGCCACCTACCGAGGCCTCTCCGCCCCGGAGATCAGGGACCTCCAGAGCCCCGAGTCGCACACGCAGGGCGTCCAGGTCGTCGAGAACGTCGGCGCCGAGATCCGCTACCTGGTCTTCAACCCGAAGGACCCGGCGGTCAACAAGCTCCCGGTCCGCCAGGCGATCGCCCAGATCGTCGACCGCGGTGCGCTCGTCTCCAAGGTCTACCAGGGCACCGCCGAGCCGCTCTACTCCATGGTCCCCAAGGGGGTCGTCGGCCACAAGACGCCGTACTACGACCAGTACGGCCACGCCGACGTCAAGAAGGCCGCCAAGATCCTCAAGGACGCCGGGATCAACCAGCCGGTGGAGCTGACCTTCTGGTACACCACCGACCGCTACGGCTCCTCCACCGCCGACGAGTTCACCGAGCTGAAGCGCCAGCTGGACGAGAGCGGCCTGTTCAAGATCACCCTGCGCAGCCAGCCCTGGAAGGCCTTCCAGGAGGGCTACAAGAGCGGCGAGTACCCGGTCTTCGGCCGCGGCTGGTTCCCCGACTTCCCGGACCCGGACAACTTCATCGCACCGTTCGTCGGCAAGGAGAACGCGGTCGGCACCCCGTACGAGCCCACCAACATCCTCAACGAACTGCTGCCCAAGACCCGTCGCGAGAGCGACCGGTCGGCCGGTGTCCGGGAGTTCGAGCAGGCCCAGCAGACCTTCGCCCAGGACGTCCGCCTGCTGCCGCTGTGGCAGGGCAAGCTGTACGTCGCCGCGCGCGAGGACATCGCCGGCGCCGAGCGGGCGCTGGACCCGCAGACCGCCATGCAGATGTGGGAGCTGTACCGCAAGACCAGCTGGTAGCCGTCGCCCGCCGGGCGCCCCGCGGAGCGGCCCGGCCCGCGCCCCTGTCAGTGGTCCCCGGTAGGTTCGGAGCAGTTGCACGAACTTGTACCGGAGGTTGTCGCCGTGACCCAGATGCTGCCCGAGTCCTGGCTCCCCGTCCTCGGCGGGGAGCTGGACCAGCCCTACTTCAGGGAACTCACCGAGTTCGTCGAGAAGGAACGGGCGAACGGGCCGGTCTACCCGCCCCGCGAGGAGGTCTTCGCGGCCCTCGACGCCACGCCCTTCGACCGGGTGAAGGTGCTGGTCCTCGGCCAGGACCCCTACCACGGCGCCGGCCAGGGGCACGGCCTGTGCTTCTCGGTGCGGCCCGGGGTGAAGACCCCGCCCTCCTTGCGCAACATCTACAAGGAGATGAAGGAGGAGCTCGGCCTCCCCGTCCCGGACAACGGGTACCTGATGCCGTGGGCCCGCCAGGGCGTCCTCCTGCTCAACGCGGTCCTCACCGTCCGCGAGGCCGAGCCCAACTCGCACAAGGGCAAGGGCTGGGAGAAGTTCACCGACGCGGTGATCCGCGCGGTGTCCGACCGCCCCGACCCGGCCGTCTTCGTCCTCTGGGGCGCCTACGCCCAGAAGAAGCTGCCGCTGATCGACGAGGAGCGGCACGTCGTCGTCAAGGGCGCCCACCCCTCCCCGCTGTCGGCCAAGAAGTTCTTCGGGTCCCGGCCCTTCACCCAGATCAACGAGGCCGTCGCAGCGCAGGGGCATGAGCCGATCGACTGGCGGATCCCCGACCTCGGCTGACGCCCCACCGCGCCTCGGCGCCATTGCCGGTGCCTCCGGCTAACTTCTTGATGATCGGACCGGAGCAGGTCCGGCAGAGCCAGCCGGAGGCCGCCTTGACGGAGCAGGAGGCGTCGGAGGACGCCCTCATGACCAGGATCGGCCAGGCGGTCATCCTGCTGCACGCCGGGGACCGCGAGGAGGCCCGCAACCGGCTCGGCGAGATCTGGTCCGAGATCGGCGAGGAGGGCGACGCCCTGCACCGGTGCACGCTCGCGCACTACATGGCCGACGCCCAGGACGATCCCGCCGACGAACTGGCCTGGGACCTGCGGGCCCTGACCGCCGCCGACGGGATCCGGGACACCCCCTGCGCGGAGCCCGCGCCGCACCTGGCGATGCGGGTGTTCTACCCGTCCCTGCACCTCAGCCTGGCCGCGGACTACGCCAAACTCCGGCGGCCCGAGGCCGCCCGGGTGCACCTGGCGCGCGCCCGGGCCGCCGCCGGAGCCCTCTCCGACGACGGGTACGGGAACGGCGTGCGGGCCGCCATCGCCCGGCTGGAGCGGCGCCTCGCCACGGAGCCGGGGGAAGGGCCCCGGCCGTTCCCCGAGCAGTCCCCGTAAGGCCGACAGCTCCCCGGGCCGGGCGGAGTGCGCAGCCCGGGAGCCGGATCAGCCGTCGCGGACGCCCGCGCAGATCCGCGCCTCCGGGCTGTCCGGGTGCCACCGGCCGTGCCGCCGGCCCAGCGCGCACACGTCGGAGGGGCGTACGGGCAGCTCCCGGATCAGTTCGCGCGGCACCTCCGCGTCCCCCCGGGGGCGGCGGGGCCGGCCGTCCGAATGCCCCGCCGCCTCACGGCCCGCGGACCGCGCCGGCTCGGCCGCGGGCCGGGGAGGCGGCGGCGGGGCGGGCTCGGCGGACCGGGCGGCCCCGCGCGGGGTGTGCCCGGAGATCCGGGCGGCGGGGGCCGGGGCGGAGGGCGCCGGCCGGGCGGCCCGCTCCGGCGCCGCCTCCAGCGCCTCCAGGGCGGGCGCCTGCACGACCACCGGGAGGCTCCCCGGTCCGCCGCGCGGCTCGTACCGCGGGGGCGTGCCGGAGGAGGGGACGGCCGCCGGGTGCCTGGGGCCGGGGCTCACATTCACACAACCGGAGACGGCCGAGACGGCACAGGCGACTCCGAGCAGCAGCGTTGTCGTGGTTCGGGTTGGATGCACCCGCGCAACTCTGCTGTGCGAGCACCCCGTTGGGAAAACCCGCAGTCGATATTCACCCCGCACGGGTGACGTGCAGGAGGGTGTCCGGCGGATCGCCGCGGACACCCGGCCGCCCTCCGCCGGGACCCCTTACTCGCCCGTCGCGCCGTCGATCTGCTCACGCAGCAGGTCCGCGTGGCCGTTGTGGCGCGCGTACTCCTCGATCATGTGGTGGTACACCCAGCGCAGACTGAACACTTCGCCGCGGTGGTGGCTCGCTGAGTCCGACAGGAGGTCCGGCGAGTGGCCCTTGACGGCCTGCCGGGCCAGCTCGATCTCGGTCTGCCACACCTGCTCGGCCCGGGCCCAGCCGGCCGTATCACTGAAGTGGAAGTCGCCGTCCGGGTCCTCGCTCGTGCAGTACAGCTCGGGGAGGTCCTCGCCCGCCATGATCTCCCGGAACCAGTACCGTTCCACCTCCGCCATGTGCCGTACGAGGCCCAGCAGGCTGAGTTCGGAGGGGGCGATGGGGGCGCGGCGCAGCTGTTCGTCGTCGAGCCCCTCGCACTTCCAGGCGAGGGTGGCACGGTGGTAGTCGAGCCAGCCCTCCAGCATCTCCTGCTCGCCGGCGGTGGTGGAGGGTTCGGTGCGATGTGATCCAGAACTGGTCATGGGTCCCATCCTCGGCGAACCGGGCCCGCTCCCACCAGGGATTAAGCTGCTGGCGTCCCACAAGGAACGTACGAGCAACGCACCAGGAGGCTCCCGGTGAAGGTCGGCTGCATCGGACTCGGCGACATCGCGCAGAAGGCGTACCTGCCCGTCCTCACCACCCGCCCGGAAATCGAGCTGCACCTGCAGACCCGGACCCCCGCCACACTGGAGCGCGTCGGCGCGTTCCACCACATCCCGGCCGCGCGCCGCCACACCGAACTCGACGCGCTGCTCGCCGAAGGCCTGGACGCCGCCTTCGTGCACGCACCGACCACCGCCCACCCCGAGATCGTCACGCGGCTGCTGGAGGCCGGCGTACCGACGTACGTGGACAAGCCGCTCGCCTACGAGTTGGCGGCCTCCCGGCGGCTGGTGAAACTGGCCGAGGAGCGCGGGGTGTCGCTGGCCGTCGGCTTCAACCGCCGCCACGCGCCCGGCTACGCGCAGTGCGCCGACCACCCGCGCGAACTGATCGTCATGCAGAAGAACCGGGTCGGCCTGCCGGAGGACCCGCGCACGCTGGTGCTCGACGACTTCATCCACGTCGTCGACACCCTGCGGTTCCTGCTGCCGGGGGAGGCCGACCACATCGACGTCCGCGCCGTGGTGCGCGAGGGGCTGATGCACCAGGTGGTGCTCCAGATGTCCGGCGCGGGCTTCACCGCGCTCGGCATCATGAACCGGCTGTCCGGTTCCACCGAGGAGATCCTGGAGGTCTCCGGCCAGGACACCAAACGGCAGGTGGTCAACCTCGCGGAGGTCATCGACCACAAGGGCCAGCCGACCGTGCGCCGGCGCGGGGACTGGGTGCCCGTCGCCCGCCAGCGCGGCATCGAGCAGGTCGTGGACGTCTTCCTGGAGGCCGTCGGGACCGGGAAGACCCTCAGCGCCCGGGACGCCCTGCTGACCCACGAACTGTGCGAGCGGGTGGTGCGCTCCGCGCTGGACCAGGCCTCCTGAGCGTGCGGGTGCCTTCCACCGCGCAGTAGACGGCCAGGGCCGCCAGGGCCGCGGCCACCGCCCAGTCGCCGAGGCGGACGTACGGGGTCGTGCCGCGGGCGAGCGGAACCTCGTACACGGCCGCGGTGCTCGCCGACGTGGGCAGGGCGGGGCCGATCCGATCGCCGGAGGCGCCGTGCACCGCAGTGATGCCCGTGAGGGTGGCGTGCACCATCGGGCGGCCGCTCTCGGCGGCCCGGAGGGCGGCCAGCGAGGCGTGCTGCGCGGGTGCCCAGCTGTCCTGGAAGGTGGAGGTCGCCGACTGGGTGACGAGCAGCCCGGCCCCCCGGAGGGCCAGGTTCCGGCTCATGTCGGGGAAGGCCGACTCGAAGCACACCAGCGGGCCGACGCGGACACCCCCGGGCAGGCCCATGACCACGGGCGCGGCGCCGCGCATCCGGTCCTCGCCGGCCGCCTTGCCGACGGAGGTGGCCCAGCCGAGCAGGCCGCGGGCCGGCACGTACTCCCCGAAGGGGACGAGCCGCATCTTGTCGTAGCGCTCGCCCACCGGACCCAGCGGTCCGACGAGCACCGCGCTCTTGTAGATCCCCGGCCGGTCCGACCGGCGCGCGTCGACGTTCACCAGCAGCGGGGCCCCCACCTCCGCCGAGAGCGCGGCCAGCCGCCGCGCCAGATCGGGCCGCGCGGCCAGGTCCGCGCCGACGCTGCTCTCACCCCACACCACCAGGTCCACCGTCCCGGTCCCGGAGGCCGCGAGGGTCCGCGTCAGCCGTTCCCCGGCATCGAACCGGCGCTCCACGCTGTCCTCGCCGGCCACCGGACCCGGCTGTACGACGGCCACGCGCAGCCCGCCCGCCTGCTCCGGCCGCGGCACCCACAGCCACACGACCGCGGTCAGCACCGCACAGCCCGTCACCCCGGCCACGGCGGGCACCCGTGCCCGCGGCACCGCGAGCAGCAGCACCAGCGCGCAGTTCACCGCGACCACCATCAGGCTCACGAGCCACACGCCTCCCAGCGAGGCCAGCCGCAGCGCGGGCGGCACCTGCCACTGGCTGGCGCCCAGCAGCCCCCAGGGCCCGCCCAGCCCCTGCCAGGACCTGACCAGCTCCGTCAGCAGCCAGCCCGCCGGCACGAGGAGCAGCGCGGCCCCCGCCCGCCCCGCCGCCGGGACCCCGCCGAGCAACTCCCGTACCAACAGGGCCCAGGGGATCCAGAGCAGGCCGAGCAGCGCGGCCACCGGCACCAGGAACACGTGCAGACTGGGCAGCAGCCAGTGGTGGACGGCCACGATGAACGCGGCGCCGCCGAGCCAGCCCTCCAGGGCTGCGCCCCGCCCCGTGACGGCCGACCTCAGCAGCAGCATCCAGGGGACGAGGGCCACGTAGGCGAACCACCAGAGGGCGGGCGCGGGGAAGGCGAGGGCGGGCAGCGCCCCGCAGACGAGGGCGGCCGCCGGACGCCCCCGCGGGGACCATCCGTTGCGAACCGGGACCATGGCGCGCCTCCGCATCCAGTGTGGCAGTGTCGGCCCGGGCGGGCCCGGTCACACCGAGACGTGGCGCCACTTCTCGTGGACGGTGACCCGGGTGAGCCGCCAGCCCTCGGCGGTGCGCGCGAGGAGGAAGGCGTAACGTCCGGCGGCGACGAAGTTCGGCGCGGTGGGCGCCCCCGCGAGGGCGGCCCCGGCCGCGGCGGCGGCGCCGGCGGCCCCCGCTTCCTGCGGTCGGGTCTCCACCGGTCCGGCCAGCCGCATCGGATTGAGGAAGTCCGCCTGCACCTCGGCGCGGTCGCCGGGGGAACCGCCCAGGTCCTCCAGCCGGATCAGCCGGTTGACGACGAGGTGCTGGCGCACGGGGAACAGCTTCATGGTCTCCTCGAGCCAGTCGGCCACCTCCGCGGCCGGCCCCTCGATCCCGCCCGCCGAGCTGTAGTCGGCCCGGCCCCCGGCGGTGAACAGGGCCCGGTAGGCCGCCCAGTCCCCGTCGTCCACGGCCACCGCGTACCCCGTGACCACCTCGTCGACGGCCAGCCGGTCCATTACGGTCGCGAGATCCACACGCTGCGTCATCGGGTCAGTGTGGGGCTGCGCGGGGCAGACGCCAAGGGGCCGGACCCGGGGGCTCGCCGAAAACAGCCGCGGCGGGGCCCGTCAGCGGCCGGAGCGCGCCTCCCGCTGCCGGACCACGACGAGGAACGCGTCGCTGTCCAGGTCCATCACCACCTCGGCCGGCACACCCTCCCGCAACCGCTGTGCCGCGTACTCCTCCGCGGGCCAGCTCCCCCTCGGACTTCCGGCCGGAAAACGCTCCAGCACCACTCGACGCATCGGGACACCCCCTGCTGCTCTCTTTCAGGTCTCTCCGGGCACAACGACGCACAGGCCGGTCGGGAACGTTCCCGAACGGCCTGTGGTTCACGCGAAGTGGTGGTGCGGGGTTCCGCTAGGAGCCGGACTCGCCCGCGTGCGGGCTCAGCACGTCCGTGCCGATCAGCACGAACAGCACGATGCCCAGGACGATCCGGTAGATCACGAACGGCATGAAGCTCTTCGTGGAGATGAACTTCATGAACCACGCGATCACGGCGTAGCCCACGAAGAAGGCGATGACCGTCGCGAAGATCGTCGGGCCCCAGGAGATGTGGCCCGGGTTCTCGGTCACGTCCTTGATCTCGAACGCGCCCGAGGCCAGCACGGCCGGGATGGCGAGGAGGAAGGAGTAGCGCGCCGCCGCCTCGCGGGTGAAGCCCAGCAGCAGACCGCCGGAGATCGTCGCGCCGGACCGGGAGACGCCCGGGATCAGCGCCATCGCCTGGCACAGACCGAAGATGAGGCCGTCCTTGACCCCCAGCTGGCCCAGCGTCTTGCGCTTGCGGATCACCCGGTGGCGGCCGCCCTCCTCGTCGCGCGCGGCCAGCCGGTCGGCGATGCCGAGCACGATGCCCATCACGATGAGGGTCGTGGCCGTCAGCCGCAGGTCACGGGCCGGGCCGACGATCGCGTCCTTGAAGACGAGGCCGAGGACACCGATCGGGATCGACCCGACGATCACCAGCCAGCCCATCTTCGCGTCCTGTTCGGAGCGCAGCGACCTGGTGTACAGCGAGCGGAACCAGGTGGAGACGATCCGCGCGATGTCCTTGCGGAAGTAGATCAGCACGGCCGCCTCGGTGCCGATCTGCGTGATGGCGGTGAAGGCCGCTCCGGGATCGTGCCAGCCGGCGAACGCCGCGGTCAGCCGCAGGTGGGCGCTGGAGGAAATCGGGAGGAACTCCGTAAGCCCCTGGACGAGACCGAGGATTAGGGATTCGAACCAGCTCATGTCGGGGTGCGCTCGTCCTTGTGATCGTCGGGCAGTTCGCGTCCGATGCTAGGGCCCGTGCGAGGTGCCGCTGACCACAGGGGGGTGCTGGGGCGCCAGTTCGTACGTCGCTACGGGTGTTCGGGACGGCGTCAGGCGGTGCCGCTTGCGCCAGGCGACGGCTCCACCGGCCAGCATGGAGACCGCGATGAAGCCGAAGGAGATCAGGAAGGCGGGCGACCCGGGGGTGGAGGCGCTGGCTCCGGCGATCACGTAGGCGGTGGTGTTCGGGACCACGCCCAGCCCGGTGGCGACGAGGAAAGGGGCCCAGCCGCAGCGCGACACCGCCGCGCAGTAGTTGCCCACCACGAAGGGCACGCCGGGGAAGAGCCGCAGCGCGAGGATCGACCGGAAGCCGTGCCGGCTGAGCTGGCCGTCGGCCGCCTCCAGCCAGCGGCCCCGCAGCAGCGGACGCAGAGCCTCCTGGCCCATGACCCGGCCCAGGCCGAAGGTGATGCCCGCACCCAGCACCGAGCCGCCCACCGCGGCCACCAGCCCGAACGGCACCCCGAAGACGGCGCCCGCCGCCAGGTTCAGCAGGGGGCGCGGGACGAAGGCCGCCGCGCACACCCCGTACGCGACCGCGAACAGCAGAACCGCCGCACCGACCGGCAGGCCCACGGGCCAGCCCTCCGACAGGTAGCGCTGGGGCTCGAACAGCAGCACGGCCACCCCCGCGACCGCGAGCAGCACCACGAGCAGCGACAGCCGGACGCGCGGCGCGAGGAGGAGGGGCATTCCGGGAGACTAACCGACCGGTGCGGAGCGGCGCCGTAATCCAGGCCTCACCCGGGAGAACCCCCGGCGACGCCCAGGTCCGCCGTGGGTGACCTGCGTCACTTCCCGCCCGCAGGCCCCACCGCCCGCGGCTGCGGCCTCAAGAAGCGCCGCGCGAACGGAAATTCGGTCGACGGGTCAGGGACGGTCCGGCAGGATCGGGGACATGTCCCGGTACGCCTTCCCCGCAGCGCCGTCCGCAGTCGCGGACGCGCCGAAGGCTGCCGCAACGGCATTCGCAGGCGCACCCGCCTTCGCCGCAGCCGACGGCGCACGAAGCTGACCCTTCCCGGATCGTCCGGCGGACCCCGCAGGGGGAGGGTCGGTCGGTTCAGGGGTCCCGTTCCGGCTTCGAGCTACGGGAAATCATCATGGCCAAGACGGCCTTCGTGCGGACCAAGCCGCACCTCAACATCGGCACCATGGGTCACGTCGACCACGGCAAGACCACCCTCACCGCCGCCATCACCAAGGTCCTCGCCCAGCGCGGCGGCGCCTCCTTCGTGCCCTTCGACCGCATCGACCGGGCCCCCGAGGAGGCCCGGCGCGGGATCACCATCAACCTCACGCACGTCGAGTACGAGACCGACACCCGGCACTACGCCCACGTGGACATGCCCGGTCACGCGGACTACGTCAAGAACATGGTCACCGGCGCCGCGCAGCTCGACGGGGCGATCCTCGTCGTCTCCGCACTCGACGGCGTCATGCCGCAGACGGCCGAGCACGTGCTCCTCGCCCGCCAGGTGGGGGTCGACCACGTCGTGGTCGCCCTCAACAAGGCCGACGCCGCCGACCCCGAGCTGGCCGACCTCGTCGAGCTGGAGGTCCGCGAGCTGCTCACCGCCCACGGCTACGGCGGGGACGCCGCACCCGTCGTACGGGTCTCCGGGCTCGGGGCGCTGGAGGGCGACCCCCGGTGGACCGGGGCGGTCGAGGCGCTGCTGGACGCGGTGGACACCTACGTGCCGATGCCGGTGCGCTACACCGACGCGCCGTTCCTGCTGCCGGTGGAGAACGTGCTGACCATCACCGGGCGCGGGACCGTCGTGACCGGCGCCGTCGAGCGGGGCAGCGTACGCCTCGGCGACCGCGTGACCCTGCACGGCGGCGCCGAGGGCTCCGACGTGACGGCGGTCGTCACCGGACTGGAGACCTTCGGCAAGCCGATGGAGTCCGCCGAGGCCGGGGACAACGTGGCGCTCCTGCTGCGCGGTGTCCAGCGCCACCAGGTGCGCCGCGGGGACGTGGCCGCCGCGCCCGGGAGCGTCACGCCCAAGCGGCGCTTCACCGCCCAGGTGTACGTGCTCTCCGGGCGCGAGGGCGGCCGTACGACACCAGTCGCAAGCGGGTACCGCCCGCAGTTCTACATCCGGACCGCCGACGTGGTCGCGGAGGTGGACCTGGGGGAGGCCGGGGTGGCCCGGCCGGGGGAGACGGTCACCATGACCGTCGAGCTGGGCCGGGACGTCCCCCTGGAGGCCGGCCTCGGCTTCGCGATCCGTGAGGGCGGCCGGACCGTCGGCGCGGGCACGGTGACCACCGTGCTCGGCTGATCCGGCTCCGATCCGGGACCCCCTGTGGTGGCGGCGGCCGGGCTGCGTCAGACTGCCGTCACCACGGACGAGCGCGGAGGGCGGGCCGGGATGAGCGGCGAGACGGCACTGGTGCTGGGCGGCGGAGGGCTGACCGGCATCGGCTGGGAGTGCGGGATCCTGTACGGACTCGCGCGGGCGGGCGTCGACCTCGCCGCCGCCGACCTCGTCGTCGGCACCTCGGCCGGATCGGTGGTCGGCGCCCAGCTGACCTCCGGACTGCTCACCCCGCAGGAGCTCTACGAGCGTCAGCTCGGCGACGCGGCCGGGGAGAGCGCGGCCAGGCTGGGGGCCGGCCTGCTCGCCCGTTACGCCCTCGCCATGGCCCGCTCGCGGGACCCGAAGGCCTACCGGCAGCGGGTCGGTGCCATGGCCCTGACCGCCCGCACCGCCGAGGAGGCGGAGCGGCGCGAGGTGCTGGCGGCCCGGCTCGTCTCGCACCAGTGGCCCGCGCGGCGGCTCGTCGTCACCGCGGTCGACGCGCACACCGGCGAGCCCGCGGACTTCGACCGGGAGAGCGGGGCCGGGCTGGTCGACGCGGTGTCGGCGAGCTGCGCCGTCCCCGGGGTGTGGCCGCCCGTGACGGTCGGCGGGCGCCGCTTCATCGACGGCGGCGTCCGCTCCGCCACCAACGCCGACCTGGCCGCCGGCTACGCCCGCGTGGTCGTCCTGGCGCCGCTCTCGCTCGGCTCCGGGCTCGTCCCCTCACCCGCCGCGCAGGCCGCACGGCTGCGCGCGGCGGGGGCGCGGGTGCTGGTGATCACGCCGTCGGCGGAGGCCCGCAGGGCCTTCGGCCGCAACGTCCTGGATCCGGCCCGCCGGGATCCGGCCGCGCGGGCGGGCCTGGCGCAGGCCGCCGCGCACGCCGCCGAGGCGGCCGCGGTCTGGTCCGGCTGACAGGGGCCCGGCAGCCGCCGCCGTCCGGTCCGGCCGGGAACGGCCCGACAATGGTGCGGTGAGCGACGAACAGATCCCGGTGATCCGGGACGTGGGCCAGGGCACCGCCAAGCTGATGCCGGACGTGGACCGGGAGCGCGCCTGGCTGCTGACCGTGGACGGCGCTCCGCAGTCGTACGTGGACCTCGACGAGCCGGAGCACCTGGAGTTCGAGTACGTCCGCCGCCTCGGTCACGTCCTGGACTGCGCGGCCGGGCCGGGGCGCGCGCTGGACCTGCTGCACCTGGGCGGCGGCGCGCTGACCCTGCCGCGCTACGCGGCGGCGACCCGGCCCGGCTCCCGTCAGACGGTCGTCGAGTTCGACGCCGCCCTGGTGGAACTCGTCGAGGAGTGCCTGCCGCTGCCCGCAGATTCCGGGATCACGGTCCACGCCGCCGAGGCCCGGGCCTGGCTGGAGGCGGCGCCCGCGCGGAGCGCGGACGTGGTGGTGGCCGACGTGTTCGGCGGCTCACGGGTCCCCGCTCAGCTGACCTCGGTGGAGTACGCGCGCCAGGCGGCGCGGGTCCTGCGGCCCGGCGGGCTGTACGCGGCGAACCTGGCCGACGGGGCGCCCTTCGGCTTCCTCCGTTCCCAACTGGCCAACTTCGCCGAGGTGTTCGCAGAGCTCGCGCTGATCGCGGAGCCTTCGGTGCTGCGCGGGCGCCGCTTCGGTAACGCGGTCCTGCTGGCCTCCGACGCCCCGCTGGAGCAGGCCGCGCTGGCCCGGCGGTGCGCCGCCGACGCCTTCGCCGCCCGGGTGGAGCACGGGGAGCCGCTGGCCCGGTTCATGCGGGGCGCGCTGCCCGTGGCCGACGCGGACGCCGCGCCCTCCCCGGCGCCGCCGCAGGGTGCGTTCAGCCTGGGGTGAGGGGGCGGGGCTCGGCCGTCGGCCGGCCCCCGGGGGACGGCCTCATACGGCCGCGGGGCGGGGTCCGGGCGCGTCGGTTCCGGCGGCGTCGGTTCCGGTGGGTCCGGCCGGGGTGGGGTCGGCTCCGGCGGGCCCGGCTGCGGCGGGCTCTGCTCCGGTGGGTCCGGTCGCGGTGAGGAGGGCCTCCTCGGGGTCCGTCTTGGCCGGGGGTGCCTTGCGCGTCATCCGGCGGACGTCGGGGACCAGCAGGACCAGAGCGGTGACCACGACGACCAGGGCCGCGCAGCCCCACAGGGCCGGTCCGCGGCCGAAGGCGGATTCGGCCGGGCCCGCCAGGGCGGTGGCCAGCGGGAGCATGGACACCGAGCCGAACCAGTCGTAGGCGGAGACCCGGGAGAACTTGTCCTCGGGGATCTCCTGGTGCATGGTCGTCATCCAGTTCACGCCGAACACCTCGATCGCGGCGCCGCTGACGAACATCACCGCGCACAGCCCCCACACGGGCAGCGGCACCGCCAGGCCCGCGGAGGGCAGTGCCAGCGGGAACACGCACAGGGTGCCGGCCAGCAGCAGCCGCCTGGGCTTCCACACCATCGTCAGGACGGCCCCGGCGATGGTGCCGGCCCCGAAGAAGGCCAGGGCGATGCCCCAGGGCGCGGGCCCGCCCAGCCGGTCGCGGGCGACGAGGGGACCGTAGACCGCCTCGGCGGCGCCGACGACGGCGACCACGACGGAGAACTGGAGCACGATGCTCCACAGCCACGGGCGGGTGCGGAACTCCACCCAGCCCTCGCGCAGATCGGCCAGCAGCCCGCCGCCCGCACTCCGCTCGCCGATGTGACCGACGTCGAGGAAGGCGCGCAGGGCTCCCGCGACCGCGAAGGCCGCCGCGTCCACGGCGAGCACCCAGCCCGGGCCCATCGCGGCGATCATCGCCCCGCCGAGGGCCGCGCCGCCGATGCCCGCGCCGTGCATCGCCATGCGGAACAGGGCGAAGGCGCGGTTGGCGTGCTCGCCGGAGACGGTGGACAGCAGCATGCCCTCGGCCGCCGGGTTGAAGAAGGCGGTACCGGTACCGCACAGCGCCGTCAGCAGCATCATCTGCCACAGCTGCGGGTCGCCGGTGAGGACGAGCAGGGCGAAGGCCGCCTGCGAGACGCAGTTCAGGGCATTGGCCGCCACCATCACGCGGTGGCGCGGCAGCCGGTCGGCGACGGCCCCGCCGATGAGGAGGAAGACGACGAGCGGGAGCGTACGGGCGGCGGCGACCAGGCCGACGTCGCCGCCCGACCCGCCGGACTCCAGGACGGCGAAGGCTGCCGCGATGAGGGCGCCGTGGCTGCCGAGGTTCGTGACGACCGCCGCGCCCGTCAGCAGACCGTAGTTGCGGCCGGCCCATTCCGGCCGGCGGCGGGGTGCGGGCGGACGGGGCAGGGCGGCGGGGAGAGGAGTCACTCCCGGACTATCTCCGGCCCGGGCCGGAGATCCAAACGGGTTTTCCGGCCCGGGGAGGAGGCTGCGTGGAGGTCAGCCGGTGGTGAGGCGGACCGAGCTGACGATCTTGTCGTAGGTCTCCTGGGTGACTTCGCCCTGGACACCCGTGCGGCTGTGGAGGATCCAGCTGGAGAAGTCACCGTTGGTGGTCTTGAAGCTGAAGGCCATGGACCTGCCGTCGGAGGAGCACTTGTTCTCCTTGGGCAGCCCGGTGGCGGTGGCGGTGGCCACGTGCCCCGTCAGGCCCGAGGAAGAGGTGAACTCCTTGGCCTCGGAGACCTTGACGGACTCCTTCGGGGCCTTCTGCGCGTATGCGCCGACGACCCAGCTGGCGGCCGCGTTGCGCGAGGCCTCACCCGTGTCCTTCGCGCCCTGGGCGCCCTTGGTGCCGGTGCCGGCCAGGCCGTAGGTCTCCTCGCTGCCGTTCTTGTCGGAGTCGAACTTGCACCAGTCCTCCTTGAAGTAGGCCGGTGCGGACATGCTGACGAGCGCGCTGCCGTCGTTCTTCGTCTCGTCATGGAAGCCGGTGATGACGCCCGAACCGGCGACGTTCCACTCCGGCGGCACGTCGAAGGCGGTGCCGTACTTGGGGTTGATGACCACCTTCCAGCCCGGGATCACGGGCTTGACGTCCTCACCGGCACGCGGGTTCGCGGCGCTGCCCGCCGGGGCGGGAGCCGCGGAGGAGGGAGGCGCGGAGGAGGCGGCGGGCTTGTCGTTCGCCTCGACGTTCTTCTTGTCGTCCCGGGTCAGCACGAAAGCGCCGGTGGCGGCGGCCGTCACGACGACCGCCGAGGCCGCCACGATGGCCACGGTCCGGGTCGCGAAGGGGCTCCCGCCGCCGCCCTGGGGCGGCTGGGGCGCCTGGGGCTGGCTCCAGGACTGGACGGGAACGGTCGGGGGCTGCTGGTACCCCGGCTGCTGCGGGTACCCGTAACCGGGCTGCTGCTCGCCGAATCCCGGCTGCTGCTGGTACGGGTTCGGCTGCCCCGGCTGTCCCGCCTGCTGCTGGTACGGGTTCTGTTGCGCGTCCTGGGGGTTGTCGCCCCCGGGCGGCTGCTGCTGTCCTGGCCACATGGCCGGTAACGATAGTGGGCGAGGGACCGGGGAGCCACGGCCGCCCCCGGTCTGGCTCTGGCCAAGGCTGCGTACTCGCGGGTAACATCGCGCGGCATGAGCGCAGACCAGATGAACGTGGGCGAACTGCTCGCCGCGACCGTGCCGATGGCCCGGACCCTGAACCTCCAGTTCCTGGAGACCACCCCCGAGCGTGCGGTCGTCCGGCTCCCGGACCAGCCCGACTACCACAACCACGTCGGCGGCCCGCACGCCGGCGCCATGTTCACCCTCGCCGAGTCCGCCAGCGGCGCGATCGTCCTGGCCGCCTTCGGTGACCAGCTCTCGCGCGCCGTGCCGCTCGCCGTGAAGGCCGAGATCGGCTACAAGAAGCTGGCCAAGGGCGTCGTGACCGCCACCGCCACGCTCGGCCGGCCGGCGGCGGAGGTCGTGGCCGAACTCGACGCGGGCGGCCGCCCCGAGTTCCCCGTCACCGTCGCCATCCAGCGCGAGGACGAGGCCGTGACGGGCGAGATGACCGTCGTCTGGACCCTGCGCCCCAACGCGTAGCCGCCGTCCGCGGCGAGCGCGGAGACGCAGGGGCCGGGGGCCCCGCCCCTCACGGGCGGGCCCCGGCCCTTTCGCGCACCGTCCGGCAGGCCGGTGCGTGCCCCTCGCACGCGCCGGGCGACGCCGGCGAGCGGCTGCCGGGGTCCGGGCCGGGGATGCCGCCGGGCGGTTCGCCGGGGCCGCCGGGCCGGTAGAGTCCCCGCACGACGATGGAGGGGGTACCCGTGGCCAAGGTCAGCATCAGCCTCGACGCAGAACTCGTGGTGGAGGTGATGGTCCTCGCCGGCGTCGGCTCGCCGCAGGACGCGGTGGAAGCCGTCGTACGGGACTACATCGCGCGCGGGCACCGCACGGAGGCGCGCGTCCAGCGTCAGGACGAGGCCCGGCGCGACGCCGACAGCGTGCCGCCCCCGCCGCAGGGCTGAACCTCGGCGCTCCGGTGGCGCGTCTGAACGGGCCTCGCGGGCCCGCGGCGCACAGTGGGCGGGGGAGCGGCCGGCGCGGGCCGCTCCCGCCGACCCACGCCCCAGGGAGCGCCCATGAGCGAGGCCGTGTCCAGACGTACGGCCCTGCGGCTGCTCGGAGCGGCGGGTGCGGCCCTCGGCACCGGCGGCTGCGTCGCCACCGTGCCCCCGGACGCGGTGCGCAGCCGGGCCTCGCCCGCGCCCCCGACCGCCCCCGCGGACGCCGCCGGACCCGGAAGGGACGCCCGGGTCGACGCCCTGCTGGAGCGGCTCACGCCGGACGAGAAGACGGCCCTGCTCCACGGCGCCCAGGACCCCGCCCCCCTGGGCCAGGCCGGTTACCTCCCCGGCGTACCGCGCCTCGGCATCCCGGCGCTCCGCCTCGCCGACGGCCCGGCCGGGGTACGGGTCACCGCAGCCGCCACCGCCCTGCCCGCGCCGGTCCTGCTCGCCTCCGCGTTCGACCCGGCGCTGGCCCGCGAGTACGGCAGGGTCATCGGCCGCGAGGCCCGCGCCCTGCGCCAGGACATCCTGCTGGCGCCCATGGCCAACCTCATCCGCACCCCGTACGCCGGGCGGAACTTCGAGACCTTCGCCGAGGACCCGCGCCTCACCGCGGACCTGGTCGCCGAGGTGGTCCGCGGCATCCAGGACGAAGGGGTCGTCGCCGCCGTCAAGCACTTCGCCCTCGGCAACCAGGAGCAGGGGCGCGACACCGTCGACGTCGTCGTCGCCGAACAGACCCTGCACGAGACCGAACTGCGGGGCTTCGAAGCCGCCGTGGCCGCCGGAGCGGGAGCGGTGACGGCCGCGTACAACAAGGTCAACGGCGTCCACGCCTGCGAGAGCGCCCCGCTGCTCGGCGAAGTCCTGCGGGAGGACTGGGGGTTCGACGGCTGGGTGATGTCCGACCGGGACACCGCGCACAGCACGGTCGCCGCCATCACCGCCGGCCTCGACATGGAGATGCCCGGAGGCACCCGGTTCGGACGCCCGCTGCGCGAGGCGGTGCGCGCCGGCACCGTATCCGAGGCGAGCGTCGACCTCGCGGTGCGCCGGGTCCTCACCACCCTCCACCGGTTCGGGCTGCTGGACGCGCGCCCCGCGCGGCGGCCCCCGAGCGACGCCGCCGCAGGAGCCCGGACCGCCCGCACGGTGGCCACCTCGGGGGCCGTGCTGCTGCGCAACGAGCAGGAGACGCTGCCGCTGGCCGGCGCGGCCGCCCGCTCCATCGCGGTGATCGGGCCCACCGGGCAGCTGCCCTTCGTCAGCGGCGGCGGCAGCGCGCACGTGGTCCCCGAGGACGCGGACGCCCCGCTCACCGCCATCCGCCGCCGCGCCGGAAACGGCTCCACCGTGCGCTCCGCGCTCGGCGAGGACCTGTACGGCAAGCCCCTCCCGCCACGGCTGCTGACCCCGGCGGCCGCCCTCGACGACCGCCGGGTGGACGCGGGGCGCGGCTGGACCCACGAGGGGGAGTTCCGGCTCGCCGCGGACGACGAGTGGACCCTGATCGTCCACTACACCGGGCAGCGGCCGGGCGTGCGCCTCGACGGGGAGGACCTGTTCCCCGTCCGGGAAGGCATGGCCGAGCACTACGCCGGCGGCCTGCTCGGTACCGCGCCCGACGGGATGACGGTCCGCCGCCGCAGCCTCGCGCTCAAGGCAGGCACCCACCGGCTCACCGTCAACGCCCAGGGCGGAGCCGGGGGCCAGCGCTTCCGCCTGCGGCACACCACCGGCGCGACCCGCGCCGCGGACCTCGCCGAGGCCGTGCGGGCCGCCAAGGAGGCGCGCAGCGTGGTGCTGTTCGCCTACGAGGACGCCACGGAGGGCCGCGACCGCACCTCCCTCGCCCTGCCGGGCGGGCAGGAACGGCTGATCGACGCGGTCACCGCCGCGAACCCCCGCACCACGGTCGTGCTCAACACCTCCTCCGCCACGACCATGCCCTGGCTCGCCCGGACCGGCGCCGTCCTGCAGATGTACTACCCGGGCCAGGAGGGTGCGGCCGCTACCGCCGCCGTCCTCTTCGGCGACGCGGAGCCGGGCGGCCGGCTCACCCAGACCTTCCCGGCCGACGAACGGGCCACCCCGGTGGGCGGGCAGCCGCTGCGCTACCCGGGCGTGGGCGGCCGGCAGGAGTACGGCGAAGGCGTCCACGTCGGCCACCGCTGGTACGACGCGCAGCAGGTCACCCCGCTGTTCCCCTTCGGGCACGGGCTCTCGTACACGACCTGGCAGTACGAGAAGCTGAGCCTGCGGCCCGGCGGAGCCCGTGCGGGCGGGCTGCGCGTGGAGTTCACGGTCCGCAACACCGGCCGCCGCAAGGGCACGGAGGTGGCCCAGGTGTACGTCGGCCCCTCCCCGCAGCTGAAGCTCGACCAGCCCGTGCGCGCGCTGGCCGGCTACCGCAGGCTCACCCTGGCACCCGGAGAGGCCCGGCGGGTCACCGTGGACGTGGACGCCAGGGCCCTGTCGTCCTGGGACCCGGAACGCCACGCCTGGGTGCTGGGCGCCGGGCGCCGGGAGGTGTTCGTGGGCCGTTCCTCGCGCGAACTGCCGCTGAGGTCAAAGACGGTGGTCACGAGCCGGTAGGCTGCCCGCTCGGCGTGCCACTGGGGGCGCGCCGGGGACGACTCGGAAGGACGTACCGGTGCACATCCAGGAATGGCTGGAGACGATTCCGGCGGTCGCCGTCTACGTCCTGGTGGGGCTGGTGATCGGGCTGGAGAGCCTGGGCATCCCGCTGCCGGGCGAGATCATCCTGGTGAGTTCGGCGCTGCTGGCCTCGCAGCACGGGGAGATCGACCCCGTGGTCCTCGGGATCTGCGCGATCACCGGGGCGATCGTGGGCGACTCGATCGGCTACGCGATCGGGCGCAGGGGCGGCAAACCGATGCTGGAGCGGCTCGGCCGGCGCTTCCCCAAGCACTTCGGGCCGGACCAGGTCGCCATGGCGGAGCGCTCCTTCGACAAGTGGGGCATGTGGGCGGTCTTCTTCGGCCGCTTCGTGGCGCTGCTGCGGATCTTCGCCGGGCCGCTGGCGGGCGTCCTGCACATGCCGTACTGGCGGTTCCTCGTCGCCAATGTCTTCGGCGGCATCCTCTGGGCGGGCGGCACCACGGCCGTCATCTACTCGGTCGGCGTCGTCGCCGAGCCGTGGCTGAAGCGGTTCTCCTGGATGGCGCTCCTGGTGGCCGTCCTGACCGGCCTCACGGTGACGCTGGTGCTGCGCAGCCGGATGAAGAAGGCGGCGGCCGCGGCGCGCACCGCCGGGCCCCGGCCCGATCCCGAGCCCGCGCAGGTCCCGGTGACCGTCGGCGACTGACGCCCGCGGCCGTCCCCGCGGGGCCGGCCGCACCCGGGAGCCGGCCGCCCGGCGACCGGCTCCGGGAACGCGGACGGCTCAGGCCTGCGGGGTCACCGAGGCCCTGTGCTGCCGGGCCAGGTCCACGTACATCGCGGCGTTCACCTTGATGCCCTCGCGCTCCTCGTCCGTCAGGGGCCGGCGGACCTTCGCCGGGACCCCCGCGACCAGCGAGCCGGGCGGGACCACCATGCCCTGCGGGACCAGCGCCTGCGCGGCCACCAGCGAACCGGCGCCGATCACCGCGCCGTTCAGCACGGTCGCGCCCATGCCGATCAGGCAGTCGTCCTCGACCGTGCAGCCGTGCACGACGGCGTTGTGGCCGATCGAGACGCGCTCGCCGACGGAGACGGGGTAGCCGGGGTCCACGTGCAGCGTGCAGTTGTCCTGCACGTTGCTGTCCGCGCCGAGGGTGATCGAGCCGCAGTCGGCGCGCAGCACCGCCGAGTACCAGATGCTCGATCCGGCAGCCAGGGTGACGTCACCGACCACGACGGAGGTGGGCGCGGTGAAGGCCGTGGGGTCGATGGCCGGGCTCTTCCCGCCCACTCCTGCCACGAGTGCCGGGGCCGCCTGTTGCGTCATGTGTGTCTTCCTCTGTGCTTCGTCTGTGTTCGTCGTCCGGATGCCGCGCCTACCGGCACCGTAGGGCACGCGGTCCCGGGCCCAGGGCGATGGGGCGAACATCACAGGATCATGGCCGGACGTCCGCCGCACGGCGCACTACCGTGGCCGGGTGCCGAAGAAGCAGAACACGTTCTCATCTCTGACGGTCCTGCGCCGCAGGCTCGCCAACCGCGCCGTCCACGCCGGCTGGCGCTGGATGCAGCAGGCCGGAGCGGTCACCGCGCAGGCCCCGGGGAGGCTGCGCTTCGGCGCGATCGGGCACGGCACCCGGCTCGCCTTCCCCCAGGGCACGGTCTTCGGCGAGCCCTGGATCCGCCTCGGCGACTACTGCATCATCGGCGAGCAGGTCACCCTCACCGCCGGCATGATGCCGGACCTCGACCTCGGTACGGAGCCGATGCTGGTCCTCGGCAACGGGGTGGTCATCGGCCGCGACAGCCACGTCATCGCGGACGCCCGGATCACCATCGGGGACGACACCTTCTGCGGCCCCGGCGTGTACATCACCTCCACGAACCACAGCTACGACGACCCGCACCAGCCCGTCGGCAAGCAGTGGCCGCGCAGCGAGCCGGTCGAGATCGGCCCGGGCTGCTGGGTGGGCACCGGCGCGGTGATCCTGCCCGGGGCCCGGCTGGGCCGCAACGTCGTGGTGGCCGCGGGGGCCGTCGTACGGGGCGAGGTGCCGGACCACGCCGTGGTGGCGGGGGCGCCGGCGCGGATCGTGCGGCGCTGGGAGCCGGAGACGGGCTGGCAGCCGCCGCTGCGCACCCCGGCGCCGGTGCCCATCCCGGACGGGGTGACCCCGGAGCAGCTGCGCGGCCTGGCGCAGCTCGCGGAGGCCGAGGGCGCGCAGACCCTTTAGGGGCGTCCAGCCGCTCGGGCCGGGCTCGCGGCGTGCCGCCGGGGAACCCCCTGCCCGGCCGCCAGCAGGGCCGTGCCCGCGAGGGCCGGGCCCCCGCCCGCCGCCTGGACGGGGCGCAGGCGTTCCTTCAGTACGGCGAAGGCCGCGAGCGCGGTGACCACCGGGTGGAGCGAGGACACCACGGCGGCCAGGGTGACCGGGCCGTTCTGGGCGGCGACGGAGCAGGTGCCGTTCGCCGCGACGGCCGCGGCCCACGAAGGCCAGGGCGGGCAGCAGGGTCCACAGGAGGCGCGGACCCGTCCCCGCCGGCAGGGCCGGGGTGCCGCGAACGGTCCGGATCCCGAGGGCACCGCCGCCCACCGCGACGTGGGTGACGCACTGTACGAACAGCGCCGGGAACAGCCCGGTCACGGTGGTGGAGGCCTCCGCGATCAGGGCCATCACGGCGCCGACGCCGAAGGGCGGCGCCCAGGGTGAGGACGACGGCCCGGCGCCGCAGGGGAGCGCCGCGCAGCTCCGGTCCGCCCGCCAGGACGATGCCCACGACGGCCACCGCGATCCCCGCGAACTGCCCGGGGCCGGGCCGCTCGCCCAGCATCGGTCGCCGGCGCCGTCGAGATGCTGCACGTCACCGCGGGCGAGCTGACCCTGGCGGTGTCGGTCCTCCCCGTGCCGCCCGCTGGAGCGCCGGGATCTCGATCGCAGGGCACCGGTCCATGACCATGTCCAGGCCCGCCCCGCGCGTCCGCTCGAAGGCCGCCTCGTCGATCACGCCGAGCTGGAACCAGACGGCCTGCGCGCCGATGGCCGCCGCCTGGTCGGCGACCGGCCCCGCGAGAGCGCTGTTCACGAAGACGTCCACCACGTCCACCTGGAACGGGATCTCCGCGAGCGAGGCGTACCCGGGCTCCCCGTGCACCGTCTCGGCCTTCGGATGCACGGGGACCACGCGCTTGCCGAACTCCTGGAGGACGCGCGCCACCCCGTAGGCCGCCCGGTCCCGGTTGCCGGACAGCCCCACCACGGCCCAGGTGTCGCCCGACTCGGTGAGGATCCTGCGGATGGTTGCCTGATCGCCGTACACGTGCGCCGCCTCCTGCTGTTCCCGGTGTGCTCTCCCCGCCGTCAACCGCACGGATGCACGTCCGATTCCCCGGCCGGCCCGTCCGTGACCACGGCATAGGGTGGAGCGGTGAAGGCAGACCAGTACGTGACGGTGGCCCGCGAGGGCGTGCACGAGTCCGAGATCAACCGCTCGCGCTTCCTCTGCGCGCTCGCGCCCGCCGCGACCGAGCAGGAGGCGCAGGACTTCGTCGCCCGCGTCCGCAAGGAGCACCCCACCGCCTCGCACAACTGCTTCGCGTACGTCATCGGCGCCGACGCCTCGGTCCAGAAGGCCGCCGACGACGGCGAGCCCGGCGGCACCGCCGGCGTGCCGATGCTGCAGATGCTCATGCGGCGCGACATCCGCTACGCCGTCGCCGTGGTCACCCGCTACTACGGCGGAGTGAAGCTCGGGGCGGGCGGTCTGATCCGCGCCTACGGAGGCGTCGTCGGCGAAGCCCTCGACGCGCTCGGCACCGTCACCCGGCGCCGCTACCGGCTCGCCACCGTCACCGTCGACCACCAGCGCGCCGGGAAGACCCAGAACGACCTGCGCTCCACCGGGCGGACCGTGGTGGACCTGCGCTACGGCACCGCCGTCGAGATCGAGGTCGCCCTCCCGGAGTCGGAGCTGCCCGCCTTCGAGGCCTGGCTCGCCGACACCACCGCGGGCAGCGCCACCCTCACCCTCGGCGGGGAGACGTACGCGCCCTGAGCGCCCTGGGGACGGGTTAGCGTAGAGGGGTTCGGCGAGCGGGAGACGACCAGGGGGAGACGGCATGTGCGGCGGGGCCGGCGAGTGAAGTTCCTGCACACCTCCGACTGGCACCTCGGCCGGTCCTTCCACCGCGTGAACCTGCTCGGTGCCCAGTCCGACTTCATCGACCACCTCGTCGCGACCGCCCGCGCCCACGAGGTCGACGCCGTCCTCGTCGCCGGGGACGTCTACGACCGGGCCGTGCCGCCGCTGGCCGCCGTCGAGCTGTACGACCGGGCCCTGCACCAGTTGGCCGCACTCGGCGTGCCCACCGTGATGATCTCCGGCAACCACGACTCGGCCCGCCGCCTCGGCGTCGGGGCCGGGCTGATCGACCGGGCCGGGATACACCTGCGGACCGACCCCGCCGGCTGCGCCGACCCCGTGGTGCTGGCCGACGCACACGGCGAGGTGGCGCTGTACGGGCTGCCCTACCTGGAACCGGCCCTGGTCAAGGACGAGTTCCACGCCACCAGGGTGAGCCACGAGGCCGTCCTGGGCGCGGCCATGGACCGGGTCCGGGCCGACCTGGCCACCCGCGCGCCGGGCACCCGCTCGATCGTGCTGGCCCACGCCTTCGTCACCGGCGGGCAGGCCAGCGACAGCGAGCGCGACATCGCCGTCGGCGGGGTCGAAGCCGTGCCCGCCTCCGTCTTCGACGGGGTGGACTACGCGGCCCTCGGCCACCTCCACGGCTGCCAGACGATCAACGAACGGGTCCGCTACTCCGGTTCCCCGCTCGCCTACTCCTTCTCCGAGGACCGTCACCGCAAGACCATGTGGCTGGTCGAACTGGGCGCCGACGGGGCGGTCACCACCGCCGAGCGCATCGACACCCCCGTCCCGCGCGCCCTCGCACGGCTGCGCGGCCCGCTCGACGCCCTGCTGTCGGACCCGGCGTACGAGGCCCACGAGGACGCGTGGGTCGAGGCCACGCTGACCGACCCGGTCCGCCCCGAGGACCCCATGGCCCGGCTCGCCACCCGCTTCCCCCACACCCTCAGCCTCGCCTTCGACCCCGAGGGCCGCGAGGAGGAGACCGGCGGCTCCTACGCGCAGCGCCTCAAGGGCCGCAGCGACCAGGAGATCGCCGAGGACTTCGTCGCCCACGTACGCGGCGGCTCCGGCCACGCGGACGAAGCCGAACGGGCCGTCCTCCAGGGCGCCTTCGACGACGTGCGCGCCCAGGACAGCCGGCAGGAGACCCACCGATGAGGCTGCACCGGCTGGGCATCACCGCCTTCGGGCCGTTCGCCGAACCCCAGGAGATCGATTTCGACGCGCTGTCCGGCGCCGGGATCTTCCTGCTCCACGGACCCACGGGAGCGGGGAAGACCTCCGTCCTGGACGCCGTCTGCTACGCCCTCTACGGTTCGGTCCCCGGCCCGCGCCAGGCCCCCGGCACCAGCCTGCGCAGCGACCACGCGGCCGCCGCCACCCCGACCGAGGTCACCCTGGAGCTCACCGCGGGCGGCCGCCGGCTGGAGATCACCCGCCGCCCCGAACAGGACCGGCCCAAGAAGCGCGGCACCGGCACCACCAAGGACAAGGCCCAGAGCTCGCTGCGCGAGCACACCGGCGAAGGCTGGGTGGCGCTCAGCCGCTCGCACCAGGAGATCGGCGAGGAGGTCGAGCAGCTGCTCGGCATGAGCCGCGAGCAGTTCTGCCAGGTCGTACTCCTGCCCCAGGGCGAGTTCGCACGGTTCCTGCGGGCCGACGAGGCGGCCCGCGGCCGGCTCCTCGGCCGGCTCTTCGACACGCGCCGCTTCGCCGCCGTCGAAGCCCTGCTCGGTGAACGCCGGCGGGCCGCCGAGGCCAAGGTGCGGGCGGGCGACGAGAAGGTGCTGCACACCGCCCAGCGGCTCGCCCAGGCCTGCGGCGACAGCGCCGACCTGCGGGCCTGGCCGCTGCCGGGACACCAGCCCGGCGATCCCGGGCTCGCCGGGGCCGTCCGGGCCTGGGCGGCCGTCGCGCGCTGCTCCGCCCGCGAGCGGCTGGCGGTCGCCGAGTACGCCCTGGCAGCCGTCGAGGGCCGGCACGCCGCAGCCCGCCGCGCCGCCGAGGACGCGCGCGAACTGGACCGGCTCCAGCGACGGCACGCGGAGACCGCCGCGCGGGCCGCCGTCCTCGCCGCGGCGGGCCCCGAGCGGGAGCGGGTGCGCGCCCTGCTCGACCGGGCCCGGCGCGGCGCCCTCGTGGCACCGGCCCTGGAACTGCGCGGCGCCGCCTCCGCCGCCCACCTGGCCGCCGCCCACGCGGAGGCGGCCGCCCGCGCCGAACTCCCGCCCGCCCTCGCCGAGGCGGGCACCGAGCAGCTGGCCGCCGTCGAGCAGCGGCTGCGCGAGGACCTGGGCGCCCTGGGCGCCGCCCAGCGGGCCGAGCAGCGCAGCGCCGAGATCGGCCGCGAACGGGCCAACCTGGAACGGGAGTCCCGGGCGGCCGAGGAGCAGCATCAGGAGTCCGCGCAGTGGCTGGAGCGCTGGGAGGGCACCCGGGCCGCCCTCCAGGAGCGCGCCGACGCCGCCCAGCAGGCCGCGACCCTCGCCGAGCAGCTCGCCGGGCGGCTGGAGCCGGCCCGGATGCACCTGAACGCCGCCCGGCGGCGGGACGAGCTGGCCGCCACCGCGGAACGCACCGCGGGCGAACTCCTCTCCGTGCGCGAGGAGTCGGCCGCCGCCCGCGAACGCTGGCTGGAGCTCAAGGAAGCCCGGCTGCGCGGGATCGCCGCCGAGCTCGCCGAGGCGCTGGTGGCGGGGGAGGCCTGCGCCGTCTGCGGGTCGGCCGAACACCCCGCTCCGGCCCGCCCGGCCCCCGGCCACGTGGACCGCGCCGCCGAGGACGCCGCCCACGCCCTCTTCGAGCGGGCCGAGGAGGCCCGGGCCGCCGTGGAGCGCCGCCTCGCAGCCGTCGAGGAGGCCCGCAGCGAGGCCGCGGCCGCCGCCGGGGACGCCACCACCGCCGAACTCCTCGCCCTCACCTCGGACCTCAGCTCCCGGCATGCCGCCGCCCACGCCGCGGCCGCCGGACTGCACGCCGCCCGCGAACGGCTGGCCCGCGCCGACCGCGAGCACGCCGCACGCAGCGCCGACCGGCTCGACTCCGAGCGCCGGGCCGCCGCCAGGGCCTCCCGGCGCGAGGCCCTGGACCAGGAACAGGCCTCGCTGGAGACCGAGCTGGCCCGCGTACGGGGCGACGCGCCCACCGTCGCGGCCCGCGCCCGCACCCTGGAGGACCGGGTCCGCATGGTTTCGGGAGCCGCCGCCTCGCTGCGCCGCGCCGAAGCCACCGCCGCCCGGCTGAAGGAGGCGGACGACCAGCTCGCCGACGCGGCCTTCAAGGCCGGCTTCGACACCGTCGAGGCCGCCTCCGACGCCGTCCTCCCGGAGTACGAGCGCACCGCGCTGCAGCGCCGGCTCGACGCCTGGCAGGCGGAGGAGGCCACCCTGGCGGACCGCCGAGCCGAGGCCGGTACCGCCGAGGCCGCAGCCCTGCCCCCGGCCGAACCGGAACGGGCCGAGGCCTACGCGGTCCAGGCCGCGGCGAAGCTCCGTACGGCCGGTTCCGCCTTCGACGCCGCCCGGGTGCGGTGCGCCGAGCTGGACCGGCTCTCCCGCCAGGCCGAGCAGGAACTGCGCGCCCTGGGCCCGCTGCGGGAGGCCTACGACCGGGTGGCGCGGCTCGCCGGGCTCACCGCCGGCACCTCCGCCGACAACGAGCGCAAGATGCGGCTGGAGGCGTACGTACTGGCGGCCCGCCTGGAGCAGGTCGCCGCGGCGGCGACCGTACGGCTGCTGCGCATGTCCGGCGGCCGGTACACCCTCGTCCACTCCGACGCGCGCGCGAGCGGACGGGGCCGCTCCGGCCTCGGGCTGCACGTGGTCGACGCCTGGACCGGGAGCGAGCGGGACACCGCGACCCTGTCGGGCGGCGAGACGTTCTTCGCCTCCCTCGCCCTCGCCCTCGGCCTGGCCGACGTGGTCACCGACGAGGCGGGCGGCATGCGGCTCGACACCCTGTTCATCGACGAGGGCTTCGGCAGTCTCGACGACCAGGCCCTGGACGAGGTGCTGGACGTACTGGACTCGCTGCGCGAACGCGACCGCAGCGTCGGCATCGTGAGCCACGTCGCCGACCTGCGGTCCCGGGTCCAGGCCCAGCTGGAGATCGTCAAACAGCGCGGGGGATCGGTGGTGCGCCACCGCACGGCCGGGCTCACGGACTGAGCGGGCGCCGTCCGAGCGGGGACGAGTAGACGATGCTGGTGGTCACCGGGCCGAGGCCGGCGATGCGTCCGCTGACCTCCTCCAGGTGCGCCATCGACCGGGCGGCGACCTTGAGGACGAAGCAGTCGTCGCCCGTGACGTGGTGGGCCTCCAGGATCTCGGAGGTGGCGTCCAGGAAGTCGTGGAACGGCTTGTAGTTGCCGTGCGGATAGCGCAGGCGCACCAGGGCGAGGATCGACTTGCCCAGCTTCTCGTGGTCGACCACCGCCGTGTAGCCGGTGATCACCCCGACCTCTTCGAGGCGGCGCACCCGCTCGGTGACGGCACTGGCGGACATCGACACGGCGCGGGCGAGCTCGGTGAAACTGGCGCGGCCGTCCTGCTGGAGGACCTCGAGGATCCGCCAGTCGGTGGCATCAGGGGAGTATCCGGTCATGCCGCGTGTCTAGCAGGGGAATCCTCGGAAGAACAAGGATAAGGCCGGGGAAACTCACTTTCGCTGGTGATCAACAAATCGTAGATTCTGAGGCATGACGACGACACGGAACACCGCCGCCCCTGCCTCCTCCTCCGCTGCCGCGGCCCCCGCCACCGCTGCCAACCCCGTGCTCCGGGTGCCCCCGGCCTCGCCGGCCGCGGCCGCCGCCTACTTCGCCGCGAGCCTGGCCTTCCACGCGGACGTGTCCGATGTCGCCGCCGCCTTCAAGGCTCACCGCGAGGAGGGCGCCGAGCTGGGTTTCCAGCTGATCGACTCCCGCTCCACCCCGTCCTGGGACCAGGCCCACGTGCCCGGCGCCGTCCACCTGCCCACCGCCCTCATCCCCGAGCAGGCGGAGCGGATCCTGGACAAGAACGTCCCCGTGGTGACGTACTGCTGGGGCCCCGGCTGCAACGGCGGCACCCGTTCCGCACTGGCCCTGGCCGAACTCGGCTTCCAGGTCAAGGAGATGCTCGGCGGCATCGAGTACTGGATCCGCGAAGGCTTCGAGGTCGAGACCTGGCAGGGCACGGAGCAGCGCGCGGAGGCCGACCCGCTGACCGCCCCCACCGACTCGGACGATTGCGGCTGCTGAACCGCCGCCCCGCACGCGTACGGGCCGCCCGTCTCCCCAGGGGAGCGGGCGGCCCGTACGCGTGACCCGTGTCGGGTGACGCGTCACCTGACACGGCGGGGAGGATCGGGTCAGAGCTTGGAGAGCTCCTCCACCAGGTCGTCCAGGCCCAGCGAACCCTGCGACAGAGCCGCCATGTGCCAGGCCTTCAGGTCGAAGGAGTCCCCGTGCGCGGCACGGGCGTTGTCCCGGCCCAGCAGCCAGGCGCGCTCACCCAGCTTGTAGCCGATGGCCTGCCCCGGCATCGACAGGTACCGCGTCACCTCGCTCTCGATGAAGTCCGCCGGACGCCCGCTGTGCAGTCCGAAGAACTCCTGGGCCAGGTCCACCGTCCAGCGCTCGCCCGGGTGGAACGGCGAGTCCGCCGGGATCTCCAGGCCCAGGTGCATGCCGATGTCCACGATCACCCGCGCGGCCCGCATCATCTGGCAGTCCAGGTACCCCAGGCGCTGCTCCGCGTCCTTGAGGTAGCCCAGTTCGTCCATCAGGCGCTCCGCGTACAGGGCCCAGCCCTCGCAGTTGGCGCTGACCCAGCCGACGGTGGACTGGTAGCGGGAGAGCTGGTCCGCCACGTGGGTCCACTGCGCCAGCTGGAGGTGGTGGCCCGGCACGCCCTCGTGGTACCAGGTGGAGACCAGGTCGTACACGGGGAAGCGGGTCAGGCCCATGGTCGGCAGCCAGGTGCGGCCCGGACGGGAGAAGTCCTCCGAGGGGCTGGTGTAGTACGGCGCCGCCGCACCGCCCGGCGGGGCGATCATGGACTCGACCTTCTTGACCCGCTCGGCGAGTTCGAAGTGGGTGCCGTCGAGGTTCTCGATGGCCTCGTCCATCAGGCCCTGCAGCCACGCCCGGACCTCGTCGACCCCCTCGATGTGGGTGCCGTGCTCGTCGAGGTGGCGCAGCGCGTCCCAGGGGCCGGCGCCCGGCAGGATCTTGGCCGCCTCCGCCTTCATCTCGGCCAGCAGCCGGTGGTACTCCGACCAGCCGTAGGCGTACGCCTCGTCCAGGTCCAGGTCGGTGCCGTTGAAGTAGCGAGACCAGCGGGCGTAGCGCTCGCGCCCCACCGTGTCCGGGGCGCCCGCCACGGCCGGGGCGTACACGTCGCGGATCCAGTCGCGGAGTCCGACGACGGCGGCCGTGGCCGCGGCCGCCGCCCCGTCCAGTTCCGCGCGCAGCGCGTCGGGGCCGGCCGCGGCGAACTCCCCGAAGAAGTCCTGGGAGTCGTCGTCGTCCTCGCCGGCCCAGGTGGTGAGCTGCTCGACGAAGGTCGCGGTCGCGCGCGGACCGCCGTACAGGCCGCGCTCCAGGCCGAGTGCGAGGCTCTCGCGGTAGCCGGCGTACGCGGCCGGTACGGCCCGCAGCCGTTCGGCGATCGCGGCCCATTCCTCGTCGGTGCCGGCGGGGGTCAGCGGGAAGACCTCGCGGACGGAGTGGGCGGGGGAATGGATGTTGCTGACGGCGCAGAGGCTCTCCCCGGCCTCGTGCACCGCGAGCTCGGCGGTCAGCCGTTCGCGCAGCAGGCGGGCGCAGCGGCGCTCGGCGTCGCTGTCCGCGCCCGGCAGGCGCTCGGCGGCGTCGAGGCGGGCGAGGGTGGCCCGGGACAGCTCGGCCGCGGCCGCTGAGCCCGCGGGCGAGAAGTCCGGGAGCTTGCCGGAGCTCGCGGCGACACCGAGGTAGGTGCCCGTGATGGGATCGAGGGCGATGAGGTCGTCGACGTATGCGTCGGCCACCTGGCGGGGCAGCCGGGCGGCGCTGCCGCTGTGGAGGATCTCTGACATGGGGCCATCTTCGTACGGCAGGCGTGGTCCCGTCATCACCGAATGCTGTCAAACTGCTGACCTGATCGGCGCCGGCCGGCCCCGCCGGGCCCCCTCCGGTACGGGCCGGCGAGGCCGGGCGGGCCGGGCGAACCCGGCGGGCCGGGCGGCTCAGCGGTGGTGGCGCGGGCTCCGCTGCTCGTCCTGACGGTCGTGCGCTTGCGCGCGCGGGACCTCGTGGGGAAGCCGCGAGCCGACCGGGGTCGCGTCCAGCCGGGCCGTGATCACCAGGGTGCCCTCCTCGATCTGGTAGTCGAGGGGAAGGCCGAGGCCGCGCATGGCCGCGACCATGCCGGTGTTGGAGGCCCGGGTGACGGCGTACACGCTGTCGCAGCCGGCCTCGGCCGCCATCGCGATGAGCCGGCGCAGGAGTTCGGAGCCGATGCCGCGGCGCTGCCAGTCGTCCTCGATGAGCAGCGCGACCTCGGTCTCGTCGCCGTCCCACAGCAGGTGGCCGAGGGCGACCAGCTTGCCGGAGGCGGTGGTGGCGGCGAGGGTGCGGCCGAAGCGGGGGCTCAGCAGGTGGCCGAGGTAGCGGTCTGCGTCGGCGACGGGCCCGTGGTAGCGCAGCGACAGGGTGCGCTCGGAGCACCGGTCGTGCATCGCGCGGGCGGCGGCCTGGTCGGAGCCGTCGGCACGGCGCACGGTGATCTCGTTGCCCTCGGGCAGGGTCAGCACGTCCTGGCTGCGCGGGACGCGCGGCCCCAGCCGGGCGTCGAGTTCCACCAGGGCGCGGGCCCGGGCGAATTCGGTCGGGGTGAAGGGCAGGTAGGGCCGCTCCACGGTGATCGCGCCGCCCGAAGGATCGCGCAGCCGCATGACCGTGGCCTCCAGCACCCCTTCGACGGGCGCGTCGGCGCCCGCGTTGGGGCGGCCCGAGAGGGTGGTGGCCGGGACGGAGTGGATGGTGCAGCGGCCGAGGAGCTGGCGCAGCGCGAGGGGGAGTTCGGCGGCGTCCAGGGCCGTGCGGGTGGCCAGGCCCAGGACGCGCGTCGGGGTGTCGACGAGGTCGTGGGCGTCGGCGCGCTCGATCCAGGTGCTGTGGCCGCCGGCCCGGGCGACGGCGCGGGCGAGGTCGGCGGAGGGCAGCTCCAGCGGTGAGCGCAGCAGGAACTCGTCGACCGTGCCGCCCTCGGGGAGCGGGTGCGTCTGGAGGATCAGGATGTCGACGCCCTTGTGGGCGAGGGCCGTGCAGAGCGCCGCAAGGGATCCGGGCTCGTCCCGTACGGTCGTCCGCATCCGCCACAGCGCGGCGCTCGTCCCCGCCGCCAGGGGCGCGGCCGCGGGGGAGGGCGCCGGATCCGTGGGCGCCGTACTGCCGGGCGGCGGCGCATGGCTGTGCCGCCGCGCCCACCAGGTGTGGAACGCGGCGGTCACCAGGAGCGCGACGGCCGAGGCGACCAGCAGCACCGGGCCCCTCGGGCCGTGCACGACGAGGTTCGCGATGGCGTCGGCAACCGCCACGGCGCAGAACAGGGCGGCCAGTTCGACGAGGTCACGGCGCCAGTGGTGGCGGTGGGGACGGTGGGCGGGGGCGGTGGACGCAGAGGCGTGGAGACGGTCAGTCATGCACATCACTGTGACGCAGGGGTGTTGCGTGGTCACGAACGATCTGTGACCGGCTGGTTAAGTATCCATCTGGTCGATTTCATCCGGTTTTCGGGGTGATTCCCGGAATCGGGACCCGCTGTCCTCGCCTGGTGCGGCCGGCCCCTCCTGTGCGCCGGTGCGCCAACGGCCCTTGGGGGTGCGCCCGCCCGTGTCCGTCCGGTCCGGCGCCTACTGGCCCACGCGGCCGGGGCGGAGCGTCTTGGTGAAGAGCACACCGCCGCCCTGCCGCCGCAGGCGGACGGTCAGCTCACCGCCGGCCCCGTCGATGTCCACCTCCCCGTAGTACGGGGGGTTCTCGGACGGGGACAGGTTGGCGACGGGAGCCGACTGGACGTACGCCGTCTGCGGGCCGAAGGTGGCGTCGAGCCGCCCGGCCGGGAATCCGCCCGCGCCGATCGGGCCGGAGACGAACTCCCAGAAGGGCGCGAAGTCGGTGAAGGCGGCACGCTCGGGCGCGTAGTGGTTGGCGGCGGTGTAGTGGACGTCGGCCGTGAGCCAGACGGTGCCGGTGATCCGCTGGTGCTTGATGTGGCGCAGGAGTTCGGCGATCTGGAGTTCCCGGCCCAGCGGGACGCCGGGGTCTCCCTGCGCGACGGCCTCGAAGTCCGTGGCCCCGTCGGCCACCACGATGCCCAGCGGCATGTCGGAGGCGATGACCTTCCAGGTCGCCCGGGAGCGGGAGAGTTCGCGGCGCAGCCACGCCAGCTGCTCGCTGCCCAGGATGCCGATCGGGTCCTCGGCCTGCGTCCCGGGGGAGTTGGCGTTGCGGTAGGTGCGCATGTCGAGCACGAAGACGTCGAGCAGCGGGCCGTACCGCATCACCCGGTACATCCGGCCCTCGGTGCGCCCACCGCGCAGGTCGGTGACGGGGAAGTACTCCCCGAAGGCCTGGCGGGCGCGGGCGGCTAGGGTGTCCGCGTCCCGGACGGTGTACCGGGGGTCTTCGATCACCTGGCCCGGGTACCAGTTGTTGCGCACCTCGTGGTCGTCCCACTGGGCGAGGACCGGGACCTGGGCGTTGAAGCCGCGCAGGTTCCCGTCGAGCAGGTTGTAGCGGAAGTTGCCGCGGAACTCCGCGAGGGTTTCGGCGACCTTCGCCTTCTCCTCCGTGGTGATGTTGCGCCAGAGGCTGCCGTCACGGAGGGGGACCGAGGGACGGATCGGGCCGTCGGCGTAGATCGTGTCCCCGCTGAAGAGGAAGAAGTCGGGGTCGCGCAGCCGCATCTCCTCGAAGACGCGGTAGCCGCCGAGATCGGGGTTGATGCCCCAGCCCTGGCCGGCGAGGTCCCCGGACCACAGGAAGCGCACGTCGTGGCGGCGGGACACCGGGGTGGTGCGGAAGGTCCCGTGGACCGGCTCGCCGGTGCGCCGCGGGTCCTCGGGGTCGGCCAGGAACACCCGGTAGTGGATCTGCTGTCCGGGCGGCAGGTCGCGCAGGACGGCGGTCCCGGTGAAGTCGGTGGCGGGGCCGAGCAGCGGGCCGCGGTGGTGGCGTACGCCGTACCGGAACGATTCGCTCGGCGACGTCTCCACGTGCATCCGGGCGAGGCGGTCGGAGCGGGTCCAGACGGTGGCCGAATGGGCGGTGATCTCACCGGACTGGACGCCCCAGGGCGCGCTCGGGCGGCCGGAACGGGCGAAGGCGGGGGCTCCGAGCACCGGCGTGGCGAGCAGCGCGGAGGACAGGGCGAGGGATCCCCCGATGAGGGTCCGTCGGGTATGCGGCAGCGGTGCCATCGGTGTGTCTCCAGGGGCCGGCGGGGACGGGTCGCTCCAGCGTGCCGTCGCCCCCCGGCCCGTCCGCGTCCGCCACGCGAACCCCGGATGAACAGCCGCCGGCCGCCGGGCCGCTGCCGTGCCGGCCTTCACGGGCTGAGGCTCAGCTGCTCCGTCGCCCGGCGGCTCAGGCGGCCACGCGGCTCGCGCTGCGGGCGGTGTCCAGGATCACCCGGGCGACGAGCGCGGGATCGTCGTTCATCGGGACGTGGCCGCAGCCCGGCAGCCGGACCAGCCTGGCGCCGGGGACGGTGTGCTTGGCGCGCACACCCTGGCGGCGCAGCAGCAGCCGGTCCCGGCTGCCCCAGGCGATGGTGACGGGCAGACCGGGCACGTCCTCGGTGAACCGTACGGAGCCGCCGGCGGCCAGGGTCTGCGTGAAACCGGTGGCGTCGCGCAGGGCGAGGGTCTCCGCGACCACCGCACCGGGCGAACGCCGCGCCGGGCGGGCGTAGATGCTGCCGGTGAGCGCGGCCCGGCCCGCGGCGCTGCGCGCGAGCCGCTCCACCACGGGGACGGGCAGGGCCCTCGCACCGGCGCGCATCGCGAGGAGCGTGGCGACGGCGTAACGGCGCTCGCCCTGCGTCCAGAACCCGGCGGGGGAAAGGGCGGTGACCGAACGGACGAGGTCGCTCCGGCCCATTTCGAGCGCGAGCAGCCCGCCGAGGGAGTTGCCCGCGACGTGCGGGCGTTCGACGCCGAGGGCCGCGCACATCGCTCCCAGTGCCGGCGCGACGGTCCCCAGGTCGTACGGAACCCCGTCGGGCAGCGGATCCGAGGCGCCGAAGCCGGGCAGGTCGACGGCGATGACATCGTGCTCCGCGGCCAGGATGTCGGTCACCGGGTGCCAGGCCTGGAGGTGATGGCCTATGCCGTGCAGCAGGAGAAGCGGTTCACCCGCGCCCTTGCGCTCGTAGGCGGCGGTGGTGGTGCGGGCGCCGAGCGGCGAATCGATCGTGAAGGAGACCGTGGCGGTCATGCTGCTGCTCCTCGTCGGGTGGACGCATGTGAGACAGGCCGTCAGTAGTGGTACCGCCATCACTACCGTCCGGTAGCCCTTGACTACAAGCCTTCGGAGCGCACGAGAACATCCCATGAACGGCTTGATACGTATGCCCGATCTGCCCGGCAAAGGGATGAGCATTGGTCTTGACCAAGGGGGTGCGCCGTCCTATCGTCGCAGGGATAGTGCAAGAACCTTTAATAAACAAGGGCGCGGAACTGCCGCTGGAACACGGCGAGTGCAGCGATGGCAGGAGGAGTCAGGGTGGGGACCACGCAGCTCGAAACGGTGCCGGAGCCGAAGTACTGGCACCTGAAGACCGTCCTCAGCGAGGCGCTCGACCAGGACTTCGCCGTGGGCGAGGTCCTGCCGAACGAGCGTGAGCTCGCCGCCCGCTTCGGAGTTGCCCGCGCGACCCTGCGCCAGGCCCTGGAGCAGCTGGAGCTCGAAGGCCGTCTGCAGCGCCGCAGGGGCGTCGGCACCACCGTCGCCCCGCCGCGCGTCGGCGTCGCCGTGGGGACCGCGCAGCACAGCTGGCCCGGCGAGGGCGTCGACGGCTGGGAGCCGGTGGACGCGGTCGAGGGACTCGCGCCCGCCGCGGCCCTGCGGCTCCTCGGCAACGGCGGGGACTTCCCCGCCGACGAACCCGTCCACACGGTGCGCCGGACCCGCGTGGCGCACGGCCAGGCCGTCGCCGCCGAGATGCTGTACGTGCCGGCCGCCTCCGTGCCCGGACTGCCCGCCATCGAGGCCCCGGCAGGACCCGCCCGCGCCCGTACCGTCCTGCGCGAACTGCAGCGGCTCGTCCTCGAAGGCCAGGACCGCTCCGTGGAGCTCGGCTCCGCCCGCGCCGACGACGCCAAGGAACTGGACCGCCTGCCCGGCGCCCCGGTGCTCCTGGTCACCACCCGCTTCTTCACCGCCGCGGGCACGGCCGCCGTCTCGGTCGCCACCTACCGTGCCGACACGTGCCGCCTCACCTTCGGGGACACGGGCGCTGTCGAGATCACCCACGAACCGCGCGTCGCCTCCTGACCCAGGCGGATACGACTGCGGGCGCCGGTACGTCCCGGCACCCGCAGTCGTACCGGTGCCGCTGCGCAGGCCGGTGCCGGGGCCGTCGCCCGGATCACCGGGCGGCGCCGCGCCGTGGCGGTCAGCGGCGGCGGGCCGTGACCGTCCTCTCCACGGCGAAGAGTTCCTCCTCGACGTGTTCCATCGCCAGCCGCAGCGCACCCGTGGCCACGGCCGCCTCGCCCAGCAGGGACAGCGTCACCCGGGGCGGGCGCAGGCAGTAGCGCTCCAGTTCCTGTCGCAGGGGTCCCAGGACGCCGTCCAGCCCGGCGGCCCAGCCACCGACCACGACCACCTCCGGATCCATGGCCAGGACCAGCGCCGCCACGTCGTGGACCAGGCGCTGGAGGAAGCGCTCCACCGCCGCCACAGCCCGCTCGTCGCCCCGCTTGGCCATCGCGAAGACCTCGGCGACCGCGGGCTCGTCCAGCGGGTGCAAGGGTTCCCCGGTGGTCGACAGCAGCCTCTCCGGCGTGACCTCGCGGCCCAGCAGGTGCAGCGCGCCGATCTCGCCGGCCGCCCCGCCGAAGCCCCGGTGCAGCCGTCCGCCGATCAGCGAACCGGCGCCCGGGCTGAGGCCCGCCATCACGAACACGATGTCGTCGGTGTCCCGAGCGGCCCCCTTCCAGTGCTCGGCGACCGCCGCCGCGTTGGCGTCGTTCTCCACCTGCACCGGGCAGCGGAAGGACCGCCGCAGCCGTTCCCCGAGGGGCAGTCCGGTCCAGCCCGGCAGGGCCGTACCGAGGCGGACCGTGCCGTCCGCCTCCACGATCCCGGGGCTGCCGACCCCGACCGCCCGCAGGGAGTCACGGGGCACACCGGCCCGGCGCAGGAGATCGGCGACCGCCGCCCGCACCCGCTCCAGGCGCTCGTCGGCCGAAGCCGTCTCGGCGACGTCCTTGGTGCCGGCGCCGATGACGCGCCCGTCCAGCCCGGACAGCAGCACCGCGATCCGGTGCGAGCCGATCTCGATGCCCAGCAGGTGCCCGGCTTCGGCGCGGAACCGGAAGCGCCTGGCCGGTCGCCCCTGCCGCCGCGCACCTTCCTCCGCGTCCGCCTCGACGACGAGCCCGGTGCCGATCAGTCCCTCCACGACCCCCTCCACGGTGGGCCGGGAGAGCCCGGTCACCCGGGTGAGGTCGGTGAGGGTCGGCGCTTCGGCCGCGCGCAGTGCTCTCAGCACCACGGCGGAATTGATTCGCCTGAGCAGAGAGGGGTCCCCGCCGGTCAGCTGCCCCAACGTGTGTCCTCCCAGCTGGCGAGCGTGTCAAGCCGGATCGTACTGCCCACCGGGTGCGGCGGCGAGAAGCAGCCCCCCATCGGCCGCCACCGGCCGTCCTCAGGCGGGGGCGACGAAGCCCGACTCGTAGGCCGTGATCACCGCCTGGGTCCGGTCCCGGGCCCCCAGCTTCGCCAGAATTGCGCTGACGTGCGACTTCACGGTCTCCGCGCCGATGATCAGCTGGGCGGCGATCTCCACATTGGTCAGGCCCCGCGCCATGAGACGCAGGACGGCCTCCTCCCGCTCGGTCAGGGCGGCCCGCTCCAGAACCGTCCGGGCCTGCCGGTTGCCGTACTCCGCGGCGAGGGCCCGCACGGCCGCGGGGAAGAGCAGCGTCTCGCCCTCCGCGACGAGCCGTACCGCGTGCACGATCTCCGAGGGCCGGGCACGCTTCAGCAGGAACCCGTCGGCGCCGGCCCGCAGGGCCTGGTACACGTACTCGTCGTTCTCGAACGTGGTCACCACGAGGATCTTCGGAGGCGAGTCCACCGACCGCAGGACCGCCCGGGTCGCCTCGATGCCGTCGAGCAGCGGCATCCGCACGTCCATCGCCACGACGTCCGGGCGGAGTTGCCGTACGAGCGGCACGACCGAGGCGCCGTCGGCGGCCTCGCCCACCACGGCGATGTCGGGCTGGGCATCCAGGACGGCACGCAGACCCGCGCGCACCAGGGGTTCGTCGTCGACGATCAGTACAGTAACCGGCATCCGGTCAGCGTATTCGCTCCAGCGGAAGCCGTGCGCGGACCCTCCAACTGCCCTCGTGCGGTCCGGTCTCAGCCTCCCCGCCCAGGAGAGCGGCCCGCTCCCGCATGCCGCGGAGACCGGAGCCGCTGCCCGTCATCAGCGCAGGGCCCGCCGGCAGCGGATTGGTCACCTCCAGGTCCAGTCTTCCCACGGCCGCTTCGACCCGGACCCGGACCGGAACCGGCCCGCTGTGCCGGAGCACGTTGGTCAGCGCCTCCTGGAGGATCCTGTACCCCTCCCGGCTGACGGGCCCCGGCAACTGCTCCAGCGGACCAGACAGTTCGGCGTCCACCGAGGATCCGGAAGCGCGGGCCGACTCCAGCAGCCGGTCCGCGTCGGCCAGGGTGGGCCGCTGCGAAGGCGGCTGCGCGGACTCGCGGAGCACCATCAGAACCCGGTCCAGGTCCTCCATCGCGGCCCGGCCCGTCTCCTCGATCGCGCACAGCGCACGCTCGGTGAACTCCGGGTCGCCCGCCGCCCGGGCGGCCCCCGCCTGGACGACGGCCACGGTGAGCGCGTGGCCGATGGAATCGTGCAACTCCCGGGCGATCCGCGTCCGTTCCAGCAGCTGTTCGGTGCGGGCTTCCAGCGCGCTCATCCGCTCGGCCGCGGACGGGCCCAACAGCTTCGCTGCGATGGCCGTGACAGCTTCGCCGAGCAGGACCACGATGACCAGCAGCAGGATCAACGGCACCGGTACGAGGAGCAGGGCAGCCCAGCGCGGCGGCACGAGGGGCAGGATCTCGACGTCCGAACCGAGCGCGTGCCCGGCGCCCGCGAGGGCGAGCTCCAGAGCCGTCATCGGCAGCCACACCGTCGCCAGCATGGCCGCGCCCGCCAGCACGAGACGTATCTCCAGCCACGCGACCGTACGCCAGCGGTCCGCCCAACGGGCCGACGCCATCGTGCTGATGGACCCGTCCTGCTTGCCGCGCTCGTGCGGGGTCAGCAGGAACTGCGCCTGGAGCCCCTCGGCCAGCCGCACCCACGGCAGCAGCCCGAACGGGGCGACGATCAGGGCGGGCATCCACGGCCATTCGGGCTCTATGAACAGCCAGATGGACACGATCAGGATCGGCACCAGCAGATGCAGCCAGCGGGTGTACGTGACCCCGCGGAGGGGCGCACGGAGCAGTCGGGTCATGTCCTCATCCTGGCAGCCGCGCCCAGGGCGCCGTCTCCCCCACGTGGGGGAGACGATCCCCCCGCGTGGGGGAGGGAGGGGGGTGGGGCCGACGGCGAATCTTGAGACATGAACAGCATCGAGATCCGAGAACTGACCAGGGAATACGGCGCGACCCGTGCCGTGGACCGCCTCACCTTCGACGTGCTGCCCGGTCGGGTCACCGGCTTCCTGGGCCCCAACGGCGCCGGCAAGTCGACCACGATGCGTCTGCTGCTGGGCCTGGACCGGGCGACCTCCGGCACCGCCACCGTCGGCGGGCGGCAGTTCACCACCTTCACCGACCCGCTGCGCCAGGTGGGAGCGCTGCTGGACCCGCAGTCCATCCACGGGGGGCGCACCGCCCGCGACCACTTGCGGTTCCTCGCCGTCAGCAACCGGATACCCGTGAGCCGGGTGGAGGAGGTGCTGGAGCAGACCGGGATCGCCTCGGCCGCCGGGACCCGGGTGAAGAAGTTCTCCCTCGGCATGCGCCAGCGGCTCGGCATCGCCGCTGCGCTCCTGGGCGACCCCGGCGTCCTCCTGCTCGACGAGCCGACGAACGGGCTCGACCCCGAGGGCATCATCTGGATCCGCGAGCTGATGCGCGGACTCGCCGCCGAAGGGCGGACGGTCCTCGTCTCCAGCCACCTCATGTCCGAGACGGCAGCCCTGGCCGACCACCTCGTCGTGCTGGGCCGGGGCAGGCTGCTGGCCGACACATCGATGGAGGAGTTCATCGAAGCCCGCAGCACCCCCCGGGTGCGGCTGCGCACCACGGATCCGGTCCGCCTGAGGGCCACCCTCGCCCGGGACGGCTTCGAGCTGGTGGGCGCTGGTGCCGACCGCTGGACCGTCGACGGCATACAGGCGGAACAGCTCGGCAGGATGGCCGCCCGTGAAGGGATCCCGATGCTGGAACTCTCCGACGAGCGTGCCTCGCTGGAGCAGGCCTACCTGGATCTCACCGTTGACCACGCCGAGTTCGCCGCCGTCACCCACTGATCGCCCCACTTCTTCCCAGGAGGCTCTGCCATGAGCGCCGCTCTGCCCACCCTGCCCGTCCTGCACTCGGAATGGATCAAGATCAGGTCCCTCCGGGGTGCCTTGGGGGCCTTGATATCCGTCCTCGCCGTCACCGTGGGGATCCAGGTGCTGACGGCGGCGGCCATAGGCCGGGCCGAGGAGGGCAGCATGGGCGAAGACCCCCTCCTCGCCGCCTTCTACGGAGTCAACTTCGGCCAGACAGCAGCCATCGTCTTCGGTGCGAGCGCGTTCTCCTCCGAGTTCCTCAACGGAGCGCTCCGTACGAGCTTCACCGCGGTTCCGCACCGCACCCGCTTCTATCTGTCGAAGATATCGGTGGTGGGCGGACTGGCCCTTGTCGTGGGGCAGGTCACCGGGTTCCTGACCTTCGTGGCCGGGCAGTCCCTCATGGGCCCGTACGCCCTGGAGCTGGGGGACCCCGGCACGGTGCGGGCGATCGTCGGATGCGGCTTCTACCTGTCCGTCATCTCCCTGTTCGCGGCCGGACTGACGGCGGTCCTGCGGAGCGGGGTGGCCGTGATCAGCCTGCTCATCCCCTTCTTCCTCATCGTGTCCTTCCTCGTCGGTGAGGCCGTGGGAGGCCTCGGGCAGTACATGCCGGACCGCGCCGGTCAGATGGTGATGCGGATCGAGCCGCACGGCGACCTCGGGGCGTGGACCGGGCTCGGCGTGATGGCGCTCTGGGCGCTGGTCGCGGTGGTCGGGGGCTGGATCGCGGTGCGGCGCCGGGACGCGTGACACCGGGCCAGTTGTCAGTGGTGCTCGGGATACTGACGGCATGACCACGGCAGAGCACCTCGACACGATCGACCGGCTCCGGGTGACGGCATTCCCGCCCGAGCCGGTCTGGTCCGGCGGGCTGAGCAGCGGCCCGGGCTACCACCTGGTACAGGTCAGCTGGACCGCGGACTTCCGTGAGGACGGCGGAGCCGGCCGGACCGAGGCCACCGACCAGATCAACGCGGAGTACGGGGCCCTGACCCAGGCTTTGGGGGACCGGTGGGGGCGGGCCCAGGTGTTCAGCCTGGTGTCGGTGCGGGACCGCGGGTTCGACGGCGAGGCGATACCGGAACCCTGGGCCCGGTTGAGCGGGATGACCGGCCATGTGCACCTGTGGCGGGTGGGGGAGCGGTGGCTGGTGGTCTGTGTGGCCGAGGGGGACGGCGAGGAACCGCTCGTGCTGGTGGCGGGGGTCACCGTGATCGACCCGCCGTAGCCCCGGCCGTCACGGCGGGGGTTGGTGGAGGGCGCAGTGTCCCCCGATCCCGAGCAGCCCGGGCCCGGGCCGGGGCTGGGAGGGGTCAGGGGGTGTCGGGGGATTCGGCGGCAGCGCGGAGGCGGGCGTACTCCTGGGCCATGGATTCGGCGGTCCAGTGGGCGTTGAGGCCGCTGGGGTTGGGGAGGGCCCAGATGCGGGTGGAGCTGATGGTTCGCTCCTGGGGGCCGATCTGAGCCTTCTTCTCACCGAAGGCGGTGCGGTAGGCCGTCACCCCGACCACGGCCAGCCACTGGGGGCGCAGGAGTTCCACCTTGGCCGTCAGGATGCGGCCGCCCTCGTGGTACTCCTCGGCGCTCAGTTCGTCGGCGCGGGCCGTGGCACGGGCCACGACGTTGGTGATGCCGAGCCGGTAGGTCAGCAGCTCCTCCTGCTCCGCCGGAGCCAGGCGGCGCGGAGTGAAGCCCGACAGGTGCAGGACGGGCCAGAAGCGATTGCCGGGGCGGGCGAAGTGGTGGCCCGTCGCGGCGGAGAGGAGACCGGGATTGATTCCGCAGAACAGCACGCGCAGACCGCCCGCGACCACGTCCGGGAGGACGCGGTCGCGGGCGGCGTTCAACTCGTCGGGGGTCAGAGGATCGACCCCGGCGCGTACCCGGCGGCCTCCGGGTGCTGCTTGGAGATCGCCTCGATACGGGAGACCACCGCGGCGACCTGGTCACCGGCGGCGCCCGTGAAGGACAGCTTGTCCGCCATCAGGGCGTCGAGCTGGGCCCGGTCCAGCGGCATCCGCTCGTCGGCGGCCAGCTTGTCCAGCAGCTCGTTGCGCTCGGCGCCCTGCTCGCGCATGGCGAGCGCGGAGGCCACCGCGTGCTCCCTGATGACCTCGTGGGCGGCCTCGCGGCCCACCCCGGCCCGCACCGCGCCCATCAGGACCTTGGTGGTCGCGAGGAAGGGCAGGTAACGGTCCAGTTCACGGGCCACGACCGCCGGGAAGGCGCCGAACTCGTCCAGGACGGTCAGGAAGGTCTCCAGCAGGCCGTCGAAGGCGAAGAAGGCGTCCGGCAGGGCCACGCGGCGGACGACGGAGCAGGAGACGTCGCCCTCGTTCCACTGGTCGCCGGCCAGCTCGCCGGTCATCGAGGCGTAGCCGCGCAGGATGACCATCAGGCCGTTCACGCGCTCGCAGGAGCGGGTGTTCATCTTGTGCGGCATCGCGGAGGAGCCGACCTGACCGGGCTTGAAGCCCTCGGTGACCAGCTCGTGGCCGGCCATCAGGCGGATCGTCTTGGCGATCGACGACGGGGCGGCGGCCAGCTGCACCAGGGCGGTGACCACGTCGTAGTCGAGGGAGCGGGGGTAGACCTGACCGACGGAGGTGAAGGCCTGGGCGAAGCCGAGGTGCGCGGCGATGCGCTGTTCCAGGTCCGCCAGCTTGGCGGCGTCGCCGCCGAGGAGGTCCAGCATGTCCTGGGCCGTGCCGACGGGGCCCTTGATGCCGCGCAGCGGGTAGCGGCCCAGCAGGTCCTCGAGACGGTGGTAGGCGACCAGCAGCTCGTCCGCCGCGGTGGCGAACCGCTTGCCGAGGGTGGTCGCCTGCGCGGCCACGTTGTGGGAGCGGCCGGCCATGACCAGCTCGGCGTGCTCGCCGGCGAGCTTGCCGAGGCGGGCGAGGACGGCGACGGTACGGTCGCGGGCCAGCTCCAGGGACAGCCGGATCTGCAGCTGCTCCACGTTCTCGGTCAGGTCGCGGGAGGTCATGCCCTTGTGGACGTGCTCGTGACCGGCGAGGGCGTTGAACTCCTCGATCCGGGCCTTCACGTCGTGCCGGGTGACCTTCTCGCGCTCGGCGATGGAGGCGAGGTCGACCGTCTCCAGGACGCGCTCGTAGTCGGCGAGGGCGGCGTCCGGAACCTCGATACCGAGGTCCTTCTGGGCGCGCAGTACGGCGAGCCACAGCCGCCGCTCCAGCGTCACCTTGTACTCGGGGGACCACAGGACGGCGAGCTCCGCGGAGGCGTAGCGGCCGGCCAGGACATTGGGGATGCGGGGCTTGGCTGTCACGTGGAGGAATTCTACTTGGGCCGCAGCTGTGCGTTCACGCAGGTGGGGACCCCGGCTCCGATTGTGCCTTGCTACGAGAGGTCCTGGCGGTCGAGGACCTCGTAGGGCAGCAGCTCCGGGCGCTTGGCCGGGCGGCCGTCCCCGGAGGAGCGGCCCGTCAGGCGGCGGCCGACCCAGGGCAGGAGGTGCTGCCGGGCGAAGCTCAGGTCCTGGGAGCGGCGGAGCGCCCAGCCCGGGGGCGCCGCGGCGGGCAGTTCGGTGCGCCAGTCCTCCCCGGGCGGCAGGCCCAGGGTCTGCCAGACGGCCTCGGCCACCCTGCGGTGGCCCTCTGCCGTCAGGTGCAGCCGGTCCACGTCCCACATGCGGGGGTCCGCGAGCGCGGCGGCCCCGTACAGGTCCACGACGAGGGCGCCGTGCCGGGCGGCGAGCTCCTCGATGAGCGCGTAGAGCTCCTCCATGCGCGGACGGAAGCGTTCCATCACCGGCCCGTTGCGCCCCGGGGAGCGCATCAGCACGAGCTTCCCGCACGTGGGAGCCAGGAGCTCCACGGCCTCCTCCAGGTGCCCGCGCACCCGCCCCATGTCGACCTTGGGCCGCAGCGTGTCGTTCAGACCGCCGACCAGGGTCACCACATCGGCGCCCATGGCGGCCGCCACCGGCACCTGCTCCTCGGCGATCTGCCGGATCAGCTTCCCGCGGACGGCGAGGTTCGCGTAGCGGAAGTCCGGCTCGCGCGCGGCGAGCCGGGCGGCCAGCAGGTCGGCCCAGCCCCGGTAGGAGCCGTCCGGGAGCAGGTCGGACATGCCCTCGGTGAAGGAGTCGCCGACCGCGACGAAACTGGTGTAAGAGGCATTCATCTCCATGGCGGAGCGATGTTACCGCGTGGTACCCCGGCCCCGCAGGGCCGGGGACCCGCGGGGCCGGGGATCAGCCGGGCCTGCCGGTCACGCGGCCGCCGGCCTGCCGAACAGCTCGCGCAGCACGTCCTCCATCGTGACCAGCCCCGTCATCGTGCCGTCCGTCCCGAGCACCGCCGCCAGGTGCGTACGGCTGCGCCGCATGGCGGTCAGCACGTCGTCCAGCGGAGTCTCCGCGCGGACCTGGGCGATGGGCCGCAGCGCCGGCAGCGGGAAGGCCTCGTCCCGCTCCGTCCCTTCCGACTCCAGGGCGTCCTTGACGTGCAGGTAGCCCAGGATCCGGTGCTGTGCGTCGATCACGGGGAAGCGGGAGTAGCTTGACGTCGCCGACAGCCGTTCCAGGTCGGCCGGGGTGATGCCGAGCCGGGCGGTGACCACCCGGTCCGCCGGCAGCACCACATCGGTCACCGGCCGCCTGCCCAGCTCCAGGGCGTCGTGCAGCCGCTCGCTCGCCCGGTCGTCGAGGAGCCCCGCGTCACTGGAGTCCTTGACCATCCGGGCCAGCTCGTCGTCCGAGAACGTCGCCGCGACCTCGTCCTTCACCTCCACCCGCAGCAGGCGCAGCAGCAGGTTGGCGAAGGCGTTGATCGCGAAGATCACCGGCCGCAGGCCACGGGTGAGGGCCACCAGCGGCGGCCCCAGCAGCAGGGCGGTGCGCACCGGCTCCGCCAGCGCCACGTTCTTCGGCACCATCTCGCCGAACAGCATGTGCAGGTAGGTCGCCAGCGCCAGCGCCACCACGAAGGAGATCGCGTGCGTCAGGCCGTCCGGGACCCCGACCAGGTCGAACAGCGGCGTCAGCAGGTGGGCGATGGCGGGCTCCGCCACCACACCCAGCACCAGGGTGCACAGGGTGATGCCCAGCTGCGCCGCCGCCATCATGGCCGACACGTGCTCCAGGCCCCACAGGACGGCGCGGGCCCGCCGGTCGCCCTGCTCGGCGTACGGCTCGATCTGGCTGCGCCGGACCGAGATCAGCGCGAACTCCGCGCCGACGAAGAAGGCGTTGACGACCAGGGTCGCCAAGCCGATCAGCAACTGGATCGCGGTCATCGCTCCCCCTCCGCGGCCTGGTTCCCGGCCGGTCCGTCCGGAGCGTGCAGCAGCACGCGGGCGGCGCGCCGCCCGCTGGCGTCCACCACGTCCAGCCGCCAGCCGTCCAGGTCCAGGCCGTCGCCCACGGCGGGGATCCGGCCGAGCTCGGTCGCTATCAGGCCCGCCAGCGTCTCGTACGGGCCGTCAGGCACCCGCAGTCCGATCCGCTGGAGCTGGTCCGTGCGTGCGGCGCCGTCGGCGGAGTAGAGCAGGCGCCCCGAGGCGTCCGTACCGGCCGGGGCCAGGTCGGGGGTCTCGTGCGGGTCGTGCTCGTCGCGGACCTCGCCGACGACCTCCTCGACGATGTCCTCCAGCGTGGCCACGCCGGCCGTACCGCCGTACTCGTCGATGATCACGGCCATCGTCCTCTTGCCGGACAGCCGGTCCAGCAGCCGGTCCACGGTCAGGGACTCGGGAACGAGCAGCGGCTCGCGCATCAGGTGCGACACCGGGGTGCGGGGGCGCTCCGGCGCGGGCAGGGCCAGCACGTCCTTGATGTGGACGGTGCCGACGACGGTGTCGAGGCTGTTGCGGTACACCGGGAAGCGCGACAGGCCGGTGGCCAGCGTCGCGTTCGCCACGTCCTCGGCCGTGGCCTGCGCGTCGAGGGCGGTGACCTGGACGCGCGGGGTCATCACGTTCTCCGCGGTCAGGTCGGCCAGGTTCAGGGTCCGCACGAACAGTTCGGCGGTGTCCTTCTCCAGCGCTCCCGCCTTGGCCGAGTGCCGCGCCAGCGCGACCAGCTCCTGCGGGGTACGGGCCGAGGCGAGCTCCTCGGCCGGCTCCATGCCGAGCCGGCGCACCATGTGGTTCGCCGTGGTGTTCAGATGGCCGATCAGCGGCCCGAAGGCCCGGCTGAAGACCCGCTGCATGGTGGCCACGCGCTTGGCGATGACCAGCGGCGAGGAGATCGCCCAGTTCTTGGGCACGAGCTCGCCGACGACCATCAGGACGACGGTCGACAGCACGGTGCCGAGGACCAGAGCCGTGGAGGAGGCGGCGCCGGACGACAGCCCGACGTCCTCGAACGGGCCCTGGAGCAGGGCGGCGATGGAAGGCTTGGAGATCATGCCGATGACCAGGCCGGTCACTGTGATGCCGAGCTGGGCACCGGAGAGCTGGAACGTCAGGCTGCGGACGGCTGCCAGGGCGCTGTCGGCCCCGCGCTCACCCCGCTCGACGGCCTGTTCGAGCTCGCTGCGCTCGACCGTGGTCAGCGAGAACTCGGCCGCGACGAAGACCCCGCAGGCAAGGCAGAGCAGGAGCGCCACGAGCAGCAGGAGCACTTCGGTCATCGGTCGTTCACCTCCGTCCCATGATCAGCCGGGAGGAGGGGTGTCGCGCGATGTCGCTTACCGGAATGCCGGGGACTGGGAGGCTCGCCCATGGGCGGACGCTCACACCTTTCGTTGAAGTGGACTGTTGACCACATGGTAAAGGACGGGCAAAGAGGGTCCATCATTCTGCTGGCGGCCCCGACCGGATGATGGGATCCGGCCATGAGTGATCTTCATATCAGCCCCGCCGGGGCAGCCGATCTCAGCGCCGTGCTCGACTTCTGGAAGAGCGCGGCCGAGGGAACGAGTATCAGCGACGACCTCGCCGGGGTCGAACGCCTCCACCGTAGAGACCCCCACGCCCTGCTCCTCGCCCGCCGCGACGGCGAACTCGTCGGCACCGTCATCGCCGGGTTCGACGGCTGGCGCTGCCACCTCTACCGGCTCGCGGTCCACCCGGGGCACCGCAGACAGGGCATCGGGGCGGCGCTGCTGGCCGCCGCCGAGGAGCGGTTCACGGCCCTCGGCGGGCGGCGCGCGGACGCGATGGTGCTCGACCGCAACGAGCGGGCGCACCGCGCATGGGAAGCGGGCGGATACGGGCCCGAGGAGCACTGGACGCGCTGGGTCAAGCCGCTCGCCCGCTGACACCGGCCCCCCGTACGCGCCCCGGCTCAGGCCGGGGAGCGGCGGGCCGAACCGATCACGCAGTACGAGGTCGGGAGGGCCGGGCCGCGCTCCGGCAGCCGGAAGGAGCGCTGCGAGACGATCCGGAAGCCCGCGGCTTCGATGGAGGCGAGCGGGTCGCGGGACGTGTGGCAGCCGCCGAAGAGACGGGGCCAGACGGTCCGGTCCAGCGCCCGCTGCACGGCGGCCATGCCGGGGCCGGGCGCGAGGCCGTGCTCCAGGAAGCGCAGCTCGGCGTCCGGGCGGAGCACGCGGTGCAGCTCGGCGAGGGTGCGGGGCAGGTCCCGTACGGTGCACAGCACCAAGGCGGCGACGGCGGCGTCGAAGGCCTCGCTCTTCACCGGGAGGGACTCGGCCACGCCGGGCACGACGTCCACCGGGACCTCGGAGCGCAGGGCGGCCGACACGGCGAGCCGGCGCAGGGTGCGCTCCGGTTCGACGGCCACCACCTCGGAGACGGCGCGCGGGTAGTGGGCGAAGTTCAGGCCGTTCCCGGCGCCGATCTCGATCACCCGGCCGGAGACGCCGTGCAGCAGCTCGCGGCGGAGGGCGCCGATGCCGCCGCGGGTCTCGGCGGTGGTGCTGGCACGGGCGTAGAACCGGGCGAAGAGCGGGTGGTGGACCGGGTCGGGGGGCAGGACGCTTGGTTCGGGGCGCGGCGACATGACGAACCTCCGGGGCGGCGGACGGGTGCGTACCTTCAGCGTGCCCGGTCCGCCGGCGCTCATCCCTGCCGTGGGGTGGCGCTGCCGGTAACCGCCCCGCCGCGGCGCCGTTGCGGGGGCTCCGCCCCCGGGCCCCCGCGCCTCAAACGCCGGCGGGGCTGGGGGTGGGGCTGCGGCGCCCCGCGGTGCCTGGCTGGGGCTGGAGGCGGGGTCGTGGCGTCCAGCGGAGCCCAGCTGAGAGTGGGCGGGGCCGGGCTGCGGCCCCCAGCGGTGCCTGGCTGGGCGTGGGGGCGGCATCCGCCGGGCCCGGGCCTGGGCCCGGACCCGGACCGGGGTTCGGCGGAGGGTGGGGGTCGGGGGGGTTACGCCGGCCAGGTGGTCAGGAAGGACTGGGCCGTCCAGGTGCCGTGGAGGGGTGGGGCCAGCCAGGAGGGGGCCGCGGTGCGGAAGGCGGCCGGGGAGGTGGCGGCCGCGCCGTGCGGGACCGCGCCCAGCAGCGGCAGGTCCGAGACCTTCGGCAGGTCCGCGAGGTTGCAGCGGGAGGCCAGGTCCGGGTCTGCGGGCCAGCTGCCGACGACCACGCCCAGCCCGGTCAGGCCGCGGGCCCGCAGGGCCTCCGCCGTCAGGGCGGTGCTGTTCAGCGTGCCGAGGCCCGCCGGGGCGACCAGCAGCACCGGGGCGCCGAGCTGCCGGGCCGTGTCCGCGAGGGTGTGCCCCGCCTCGTCGAAGCGGACCAGCAGCCCGCCCGCGCCCTCCACCAGGACCAGGTCGTGGGTCAGGGACAGCCGTTCCGCCGCCCGGGCGATCTCCGCGGGCGAGAGGGTCGGCAGCCCCGAGCGGCGGGCCGCGGTGTCCGGGGCCAGCGGCTCCGGGTAGCGGGCCAGCTCCACCGCCGTGACCGAGGGGCCCGCGAGCCGGACGGCCTCGGCGGCGTCCCCGGGCTCGTCCGGGCCCACGCCCGTCTGGGCGGGCTTGAGGACCGCCACCGACAGGCCGCGGGCCACCGCAGCGGCGGCGACGGCCGAGGTGACCACCGTCTTGCCGATCTCCGTGCCCGTGCCGGACACCACCAGTACGGACATCTCAGCCCTCCTGCGCGGCCGCGCACACGGCCCGGCAGATGCGGGCGACGTCGGCGTCGCCGGTGACGAACGGCGGCATGGTGTAGATCAGGTCCCGGAAGGGGCGCAGCCACACCCCTTCCCGGACCGCCGCCCGGGTGGCGGCAGCCACGTCGGCCTCGTGGTCGAGCTGGACCACGCCGATGGCCCCCAGCACGCGGACGTCCCGGACCCCGGGCAGGCCCGACGCCGCCGCCAGGCCCTCGCGCAGGCCCGCCTCGATCCGCTTGATCTCCTGGGCCCAGTCCTGGCCCAGCAGCAGGTCGATGGAGGCCAGGGCCACGGCGGTGGCCAGCGGGTTGCCCATGAAGGTCGGCCCGTGGGCCAGCACCGGGACCTCGCCCTGCGAGATCCCCTGTGCGACCCGCTCGGTGCACAGGGTCGCGGCGAGCGTCACGTAACCGCCCGTCAGCGACTTGCCCAGGCACATCACGTCCGGGGTGATCCCGGCGTGGTCGGAGGCGAAGAGCGCGCCCGTACGGCCGAAGCCCGTGGCGATCTCGTCCAGGATCAGCAGGACCCCGTACTCGTCGCAGAGTTCGCGCAGCACCCGCAGGTATCCCGGGTTGTGGAAGCGCATCCCGCCCGCGCCCTGGACCACCGGTTCCACGATGACGGCGGCCAGCTCGTCCGCGTGCGCGGCGACCAGCGAGCGCAGGTGGGCGGCGTACGCCGGGTCGACGGGCGTGTCGAAGCCGCCGGGCGGCGCGTCAGCGAAGACCTGCCGGGGCAGGTGGCCCTGCCACAGCTCGTGCATCCCGCCCTCGGGATCGCAGACGGCCATCGGCTGCCAGGTGTCGCCGTGGTAGCCGCCGCGCCAGGTCAGCAGCCGGGTCTTGCCCGTCCGCCCGAGCGAACGCCAGTACTGCAGGCACATCTTGACCGCGACCTCGACGGAGACCGAGCCCGAGTCGGCGAGGAAGACGTGCTCCAGGCCGCCCGGGGTGATCTCCACCAGCTTCGCGGCCAGCCGGACGGCGGGCTCGTGGGTGAGCCCGCCGAACATCACGTGCGACATCCGGCCCAGCTGGCCGGTCACGGCCTCGTTCAGCACCGGGTGGTTGTAGCCGTGGACCGCCGACCACCAGGAGGACATGCCGTCGACCAGCTCGTCCTGCCCCTGCGCCGGGGCGGCCAGCCGCAGCCGGACACCCGAGGCGGAGGAGACGACCAGCGGCTCCTGCCGCCCCGGCATCGGACCGTACGGGTGCCAGACGTGCTGCCGGTCCAGGGCCAGCAGCTCCTCGACCGGCAGCGGATCCTGCGTGTGGTGCGGGTCAGGCATTGGGGGCGAGGTCCGTTCCCGCGCCGCGTCGGCGCACCGCCACCAGGTCGGAGCGCACCTCGCCCGCACCGGCCTGCGCCCCCACCGGCGCCGCCTCCTGCGCGGCGGGCGCGTGCCCGGAGCAGCCGCCGCACGCCGAGCCGCAGCCCGCCTCGTCGGCCGCCCCCGAGGACGCCCCGGAGCCGCAGAGCGAGGCGCCGCCGCTGTGCGAGCCGCAGCCTCCGGCCGCAGCAGCCTCCACGGCGTCGGCGCGGTGCGCGGGAAGGGTCGTCGTACCGGCGCCCTCCACCTCGAAACCGGCGTCCGCGATCATGTCGAGGTCGGCCTGCCCGGCCTGTCCCTCACTGGTGAGGTAGTCGCCCAGGAAGATCGAGTTGACCAGGTGCAGGGCCAGCGGCTGCATCGTGCGCAGGTGCACCTCGCGCCCGCCCGCGAGCCGGACCTCCACGTCGGGGCAGACGAAGCGCACCATCGCCAGGATCCGCAGGGCGCGCTGCGGGGTGAGGTTCCACTCCTTGGCGAGCGGGGTGCCCTCGAAGGGGATCAGGAAGTTGACGGGCACCGAGTCCGGGTCGAGGTCGCGCAGCGAGTAGACGACGTCGACCAGGTCCTCGTCGCTCTCGCCCATGCCCGCGATCAGGCCGGAGCAGGCGGACAGGCCCGCGGCGTGCGCCTTCTGCACCGTGTCGACCCGGTCCGCGTAGGTGTGGGTCTTGGTGATCTGGCCGTACGTCGCCTCGGACGTGTTGAGGTTGTGGTTGTACGCGTCGGCGCCCGCGTCGCGCAGCCGCTCCGCCTGGCCGTCGGAGAGCAGGCCGAGGCAGGCGCAGACCTCGACGCCCTCGTTCTGCTCCTTGATCGCCGCGATGGTCTTGCCGACGCGGTCCACGTCCCGGTCCGTCGGACCGCGGCCGCTCGCCACCAGGCAGACCCGCTTGGCCCCGCCCGCGACACCGGCCGCCGCTGCCTGCGAGGCCTCTTCCGGCTTCAGCCAGGTGTACTTGAGGATCTCGGCCTTGGAGCCCAGACGCTGGGAGCAGTACGAGCAGTCCTCCGGGCAGAGGCCCGACTTCAGGTTGACCAGGTAGTTCAGCTTGACCCGGCGCCCGAACCACTGCCGGCGCACCTTGCCGGCCGCGGCCACCACGTCGAGCAGTTCGTCGTCGGAGGTCGCCAGTACGGCAAGTGCCTCTTCGCGGGTCGGCAGCTCACGCCGCAGCCCCTTGTCAACCAAGGTGTTCAGCAGATCCATGACGCCGATCCTGGACCACGCGACCACTCCCGGCCAAGGAGAGAATGAACAACATGGCCGGAACCGAGTGTGTGTATCGCCACACCTGACGCGTAGGTCCCGCCGGTTAAGGTCGGGCAGGTCTGTGGACTGCCGACAAAAACCGAGGACGCGCCGATGCCCCAGCACAGCCCCGAGCCCGTGGACGTCTTCGCCTGGATTGATGACGCCGAACGGGTCCGTGAGCAGGCCGGACTGGTTCGGACGCTGCGCCCGCGCCCCGCCTCCTCCCCGCTCCTGGACCTCGCGAGCAACGACTACCTCGGCCTGTCCAGGCACCCCGGGACCGTCCGCGGCGCACGCGAGGCGGCCGAGCGCTGGGGAGCCGGAGCCACTGGATCGCGGCTGGTCACGGGCACGACCGAGCTTCACGCCGAACTCGAACGGGAGCTCGCCGCCTTCTGCGGTTTCGAGGCGGCGCTGGTCCTCTCCTCCGGCTACGCGGCCAACCTCGCGGCCGTGACCGCGCTCAGCGACCGGGGCACCCTGGTCGTCTCCGACGCCGGGAACCACGCCTCGATCGTCGACGGCTGCCGCCTTTCGCGCGCCGAGACCGCGGTGGTCCCGCACTCCGACCCGGAGACCGCCCGCAAGACGCTCGCCGCGCACGAGGGCAGGGCGTTGCTGGTCAGCGACTCGGTCTTCTCCGTCGACGGGGACGCCGCCCCGCTCGCGGCGTACGCGGCCGCCTGCCGGGAGGAGGGCGCGGCCCTGGTCGTGGACGACGCGCACGGGCTGGGCGTACTGGGCGAGGGCGGCCGGGGCGCGCTGCACGCGGCGGGGCTCGCGGGCGCGCCGGGGGTGGTCGCCACGCTGACCCTCTCGAAGTCGCTGGGCAGCCAGGGCGGCGCGGTGCTCGGCCCGGCCAAGGTGATCCGGCACCTGGTCAACACGGCCCGGACCTTCATCTTCGACACCGGGCTCGCGCCCGCCGCCGCGGGTGCGGCGCTGGCGAGCCTGCGGCTGCTCCAGCAGGAACCGGAACGGGCACGCAGGGCCCGGGAGGTGGCCGCCGAGCTGTACGGGCGGCTCACCGCGTCCGGCCTGACCGCGGCCCGGCCGGACGCGGCCGTGGTGTCGGTTCGGGCCCCGTCGGCTTCGGCGGCACTGCGCTGGGCCGCCGACTGCCGCGAGGCAGGTCTGTCCGTGGGCTGCTTCCGCCCGCCGTCGGTGCCGGACGGCATCTCCCGGCTGCGGCTGACCGCCCGGGCGGACCTCACGGGGGAGGAGATCGACCGGGCCGTCGGGACGATCCTGGGGACCGCGCCCGCCGGAGCCACGGACCGGTAGGCGGGGGCTACGGGTGCCGGTCCGCCCGGACCGAGGCCAGGAAGCCGGTCCAGGCCGGCCCGGTGAAGAGCACGGCCGGGCCGTCCGTCCGCTTGGAGTCCCGGACGGCGAGCAGACCGCTGCCGAGGGCGGCCGCCTCCACGCAGTTGTTCATACCGGTGCTGCGGCTGCTCCGCCGCCACCGCGCGCTGTTCAGAAGTCCGCTGGTGGATAAGGGGGTTGCGGACACGGGGGTGCCTCCTTACGCGTCGTCAGCGAGTGAGCTGATGAGATCCGACGAGTCCTGGGGCGGGAGGGCGTGCGCCTGGATGGTGCGGAACGCGGCGCTGTAAGCCTCTAGGTCTTCCTTCCGCTCCAGATAGAGGCTACTCGTCAAATGGTCGAGTACCACCACATCCAGATCGGCGATGTTCGGAAATGAGAAGATGACGAACGGTCCGGTGAGGCCGAGATGTCCCCCCACGCTGAACGGGAGGACCTGCAGGCGCACTTGGGGCAGCCGTCCCACCTCCACCAGGTGCCGCAGCTGCTCCTTCATCACCCCCGGCCCCCCGATCTGCCGGCGCAGCACCGCCTCGTCCAGCACCGCGCTCAGCTCCAGCGGGGGGTCCGCCCGCAGCACCGCCTGCCGCGCCAGCCGCACCTCGACCAGGGCGTCGACCTTCGGCTCGGGGAGCCCGCCCAGCGCGGCCCGCGTCACGGCCCGCGCGTAGCCGGGGGTCTGCAGCAGCCCCGGGACGACCGACAGCTCCACCGTACGGGCCGACCGGGCGCCCGCCTCCAGGCTGATGAAGTCCCGGTACTCCTGGGGCAGCAGCCCGCGGTAGTCGTGCCACCACTGCCGGCCCCGACCGGTGTCGCCGTCCGCGCCGGGGCCCGCGGCCGAGGCCGACAGGGCCTCCAGGAGGGCTCGTTGCTGGGCGCTCACGACCTCCCCGTACGCGTCCAGGAGCAGCCGGATGTCCTCCGGCTTGACGCCGCTGCGCCCCGTCTCGATGCGGCTGATCTTCGACTGGTGCCACCCCACGATCCGGGCCGCCTCACCACTGGTGAGTCCGGACCGGTCGCGCAGGGCACGCAGTTCCTCGCCGAGCTTGCGTCGGCGCACTGCGGGACCGTGCTGCACACCCGCCTCCTTCCACCGGCACAGCTCGCACCAGTCTGAGGGTCAAATACGCTCTTCCGTAGCAGAGTTCACCGCATTGGGGGACAGATATATGCATATCTTGGGGGAACGGGAGAAACGGCGGCATGATGGGTGGCACTCTGGCGTCCAGCACAGATCCGGGGCGGCTCCGCCCCGGTGGGAAAGGGACCGTCGCCATGGCAGATCACCAGGAAGCATCCGTCACTCTGCCGAGCGGTCCGGCCTCGGTCGCCGCCGCCCGCCGCTACGTCGCGGAGGTGCTGAGCGAATGGGGACTGCCCGATGAGGCCGAGACCGCGGACAGCGTCCGGCTGATCGTCTCGGAGCTCGCCACCAACGCGGTCCAGCACACCTTCGGCCAGTCACCCACCTTCACCGTCGACATCCGGCTGGAGCGCGGGGAATGGCTCCGCGTCGGGGTGACCGACAGCCACCCGCGCTGGCCCAAGCGCCTGCCGGCCGCCGTGCAGCAGGACAACGGCCGGGGAATGGTCATCATCCGGTGGCTCACCGCGGAAGCGGGCGGCCGGCTGTCGGTCACCCCCACCGAGGATGGCGGCAAGACGGTGTGGATCGCCCTTCCCTGGACCGTCGGAGCCCCGGCGGGGACCGCCGTCACCGGCTGCTGAGCCAGGGCGCGACCCATCGGGGGACGGGTCTCAGACGAGTCCGCGCTCGACCGCGCTGCGCTCGATGCACAGTTCGTTGCCCTCGGGGTCGGCCAGGACCACCCAGCCCATCACGCCGTCCGGCGCGCGCCGGTCGTCGACGAGCTTCGCGCCGAGCCCGAGCAGCCGGTCCACCGTCTCGTCCCGGGTGCCGGTGGGCGGCTGGATGTCCAGGTGGACCCGGTTCTTGACGGACTTGGCGTCGGGGACGCGGATGAAGAGCAGGCCCGGCACGCCGGGCCTGGCCGGCTGCGGCTCCAGGAGGATCTCGTCGTCGCCCTCCTCGTCGTCCGGGTGGATCGGGAAGCCGGTCACGGCGGACCAGAAGCGGGCGACCGCGTAAGGATCGAGCGCGTCGAAGGTGATGTGACGGACGGGGTTCAGGAACACGGATCTCCTCGGTCAGGCGCCTGACGGCCGCCCGGAGTGCCCTGACGGCCGTATACGGAACGGGGCCTGCGCGGTCCTGCCGCTGAACCGAGTGTCTTCCCGAAACGTGGGTTAACCCAACGGAAAAGCGGGGCCCTTAGCGTGGCGGCCACGTTCCTCCGCCAATGATCGCCCATGATCCGGTAAAGCTGCGGTGGTCGGGACGGAAAGCCTTTCACCGCGTTGGGCAAGACCCGCTTGGCTCGGATATGCGCAGGTCAACTGGGCGTTGACGGCCAGTAGGGTCGCCCCGGCGCGATGTCGATCTTGTCCCGGAAGCTTGGTGAATACGAGTGCACCTGACACCGCACGAGCAGGAGAGACTGCTCATCCACGTGGCCGCGGACGTGGCGGAGAGGCGCAGGGCCCGCGGAGTGCGCCTCAACCACCCCGAAGCCGTCGCCCTGATCACCTCGCACCTCCTCGAAGGCGCCCGCGACGGCCGCACGGTGGCCGAGCTGATGGCCTCCGGTCGCACCGTCCTGCGCCGCGAGGAGGTGATGGAGGGGATTCCCGAGATGATCCACGACGTCCAGGTCGAGGCGACCTTCCCGGACGGCACCAAACTCGTCACCGTCCACGATCCGATCGTCTGAAGGGGAGTACCCGCATGATCCCCGGCGAAATCGCCTACGGGGACGGGCCGGTGCCCTTCAACGAGGGCCGGACCGTCACCCGCATCGTGGTCCTCAACTCCGCCGACCGTCCCGTCCAGGTCGGCTCCCACTACCACTTCGCCGAAGCCAACCCGGGCCTCGACTTCGACCGCCCCGCCGCCCACGGGCTCCGGCTCAACGTCGCCGCCGGAACGGCCGTCCGCTTCGAGCCGGGCATCCCCGTCGCGGTGGAACTCGTACCGCTGGGCGGACGGCGCACCGTACCGGGACTGCGCGGGGAGACCGGAGGGGCGCTCGATGGCTGAGATCTCGCGCCAGGAGTACGCCGACCTGTTCGGGCCGACGGCCGGTGACCGGATCCGGCTGGCCGACACCGACCTGTTCGTCGAGATCGAGGAGGACCGCAGCGGCGGACCCGGCCGGTCCGGCGACGAGGCCGTCTTCGGCGGCGGCAAGGTCATCCGCGAGTCCATGGGCCAGGCCCGCACCACCCGCGCCGAGGGCGCCGCCGACACCGTGATCACCGGCGTCGTGGTCCTCGACCACTGGGGCGTCGTCAAGGCCGACCTCGGCATCCGCGACGGCCGGATCTGCGGCATCGGCAAGGCCGGCAACCCCGACACCATGGACGGCGTCGACCCCGCCCTGGTCATCGGTCCGGAGACGGAGATCATCGCCGGCAACGGGAAGATCGTCACCGCGGGAGCCGTCGACGCCCACGTGCACTTCATCTCCCCGACGGTCATCGACGAGGCCCTGGCCTCCGGGATCACCACCCTGGTCGGCGGCGGCACCGGTCCCGCCGAGGGCACCAAGGCCACCACTGTCACCCCGGGCCCCTGGCACCTGGCCCGGATGTTCGCCGCGCTGGAGGCCTACCCCGTCAACATCGGCCTGCTCGGCAAGGGCAACACCATGTCCCGGGAGGGCATGCACTCCCAACTGCGCGGCGGAGCCCTCGGCTTCAAGATCCACGAGGACTGGGGGGCCACCCCCGCCGTCATCGACGCCTGCCTGGGCGTCTGCGAGGAGACCGGCGTCCAGGTCGCCATCCACACCGACACGCTCAACGAGGCCGGATTCGTCGGGGACACCCTCAAGGCCATCGGCGGGCGCACCATCCACTCGTACCACACCGAAGGGGCCGGCGGCGGGCACGCACCCGACATCATCACCGTGGTGTCCGAGCCCAACGTCCTGCCCAGTTCCACCAACCCGACCCGGCCGCACACCGTCAACACCGTCGAGGAACACCTCGACATGCTGATGGTCTGCCACCACCTCAACCCCGCCGTCCCCGAGGACCTCGCCTTCGCCGAATCCCGCATCCGGCCCTCGACCATCGCCGCCGAAGACGTCCTGCACGACCTCGGGGCGATCTCCATCATCTCCTCCGACTCGCAGGCCATGGGCCGGGTCGGCGAGGTCGTCCTGCGCACCTGGCAGACCGCCCACGTGATGAAGAAACGGCGCGGCTTCCTGCCCGGAGACGGGCCCGCCGACAACCACCGCGCCCGCCGCTACGTCGCCAAGTACACGATCAACCCGGCCGTGGCCCAGGGACTCGCCCGCGAGATCGGCTCGGTGGAAACCGGCAAACTCGCCGACCTGGTCCTGTGGGACCCCGCCTTCTTCGGGGTGAAACCCGCCCTGGTCATCAAGGGCGGGCAGATCGCCTACGCGCAGATGGGCGATGGCAATGCCTCCATCCCCACCCCCCAGCCGGTGCTGCCCCGTCCGATGTTCGGCGCCCACGGGCGGGCGCCAGGACTCAATTCGCTCAACTTCACCGCGCAGGCCGCCCTCGACGACGGACTGCCCGAACGGCTCGGCCTCGGCAAGCGGTTCGTGGCCATCGAGAGCACCCGCAAGGTGAGCAAGGCGGACATGCGCTGCAACGACGCGATGCCGAAGGTGGAGGTCGACGCCGACACCTTCACCGTCCGCATCGACGGAGAAGCCGTGGAACCGGCGCCCGCGAGCGAACTGCCCATGGCACAGAGATACTTCCTCTTCTGATGAGGGGCCGCACGCGATGAGCCTCGCCGCGCTGCTCGTCCTCGCCGACGGCCGCTTCCCCGCCGGGGGCCACGCGCACTCCGGCGGGGCCGAGGCGGCCTGCAAGGCGGGCCGGATCCACGACGCCGCCACCCTGGAGGAGTTCTGCCGGGGCCGTCTGCACACCGCGGGCCTCACCGCCGCCGGGCTCGCCGCCGCGGCGGCCCTCGGGCTCGACCCCGCCCGGCTCGACTCCGCCGCCGACGCCCGCACCCCCTCGCCCGCGCTGCGCACGGCGGCGCGGCGCCTGGGCCGCCAGCTGCTGCGGGCGGCCCGGGCCACCTGGCCGGACCCGGCGCTGGAGGCCCTGGCAGCCGCCTTCCCGCGCGGGGCCCATCAGCCGGTGGTGCTCGGCGTCACCGCCCGGGCGGCCGGGCTCGGGCCGCGCGAGGCCGCCCACGTGGCGGCGTACGAGGCCGTCGGCGGGCCCGCGACCGCGACCGTCCGGCTGCTGGGCCTCGACCCCTTCGAGGCGAGCGGGGTCCTGGCCCGCCTCGCCCCCGAACTCGACGCCGTGGCCGCCCGGGCGGAGCGGGCCGCGTTGCGCGCCCGCTCGGAGGGCCCGGACGCTCTGCCCGCGGCCTCCTCGCCGCTGCTGGAGATCGCGGCGCAGGCCCATGCCGACTGGGCGGTACGCCTCTTCGCCTCCTGAACCGCGCCGCCCGGCCCCCGACCATCTCAAGGAGATCCCCCATGCACCTCGACCACGCCGTGACCTACCCCCAGCGGCACACCCACGGCGCCGCACCGCTGCGGGCCGACGGCTCGCGCCGCGCGCTGCGCATCGGACTCGGCGGGCCCGTGGGCTCCGGCAAGACAGCCACCGTCGCCGCGCTCTGCCGGGCCCTGCGCGCCGAGTTCTCCATGGCCGTCGTCACGAACGACATCTACACGCGGGAGGACGCCGAGTTCCTGCTCCGCGAGGCCGTGCTGCCGCCCGAGCGGATCACCGCCGTCGAGACCGGGGCCTGTCCGCACACCGCCATCCGCGACGACATCTCCGCCAACCTGGAGGCCGTCGAGGAACTGGAGGAGGCCTTCCGGGAGAGCGGCCCGCTCGACCTGATCCTCGTCGAGTCCGGCGGGGACAACCTCACCGCCACCTTCTCCCGCGGGCTGGCCGACGCCCAGATCTTCGTCATCGACGTGGCCGGCGGCGACGACATCCCGCGCAAGGGCGGCCCCGGCGTCACCACCTCCGACCTCCTCGTCGTCAACAAGACCGACCTCGCCCCCCACGTCGGATCCGACCTCGCCCGGATGGCCCGCGACGCCGCCGAGCAGCGCGGCGCACTGCCCGTCGCCTTCCAGTCGCTGCGCGGCCCGGACGGCGTGGCCCCGGTGGCCGCCTGGGTCCGCGAACGCATCGCCACCTGGGCCACCCGGTGACCAGCACGCCGCCCGCGTCTGCGCCGCCCGCGTCTGCGCCGCCCGCGTCCGCGCCGGCCGGGCCCGCGCCGGTGGCGGAGTTGCCTGGGACGGTCCTGTCCGATCCGGTGCCGGCCGCCGCGGCGCGGTTCTCGGCGGCCCCGGCCGAGCCGGAGTTGCCCCTGGCGGTCCGGTCCGGTGCAGGCCGGACCGCGTCGGCGGTGCCCACCCCGGTCCTGCCCGCGCCGGGCGTCACCGCTCGTGCCCGGACCGCGGCCGGGCTGACGGCCACCGCCCGGATCCGTGCCGTGGCGGACGGGCGCGGCGCCACCGCCCTGCCCCTGCTGGCCGGGGAGGGGCCGCTCGCGCTGCGCCGCACCCGCGACCGCGGCGGCGAGGCCGGGGTCATGCTGGTCGGCGCGATGAGCGCCCCGCTCGGCGGCGACCACCTCACCGTCGAGGCCACCGCCGGTCCCGGGGCCCGCCTGGCGCTCGCGTCGGCGGCGGCGACCCTGGCGCTGCCCGGCCGGGGCGGCGAACCCGCACGGTACGACGTACGGCTCGCCCTGGAGGACGGGGCCTCCGTGCGGTGGCTGCCCGAGCCCCTGGTCTCCGTGCGCGGCAGTGACCTGACGGTGCACACGCGGACCGAACTGGCCCCCACCGCACGGCTGCTCCTGCGCGAGGAGCAGGTGCTGGGGCGTACGGGGGAGGCCCCCGGCCTGCTGCGCAGCCGGCTCACCGTCGCCCTCGGCGGCCGACCGCTGCTCGACCAGGAGCTCGCCTGCGGCCCCGGCGCGCCCGGCGGCTGGGACGGCCCGGCGGGACTGGCGGGCCACCGGGCGCTCGGCCAGCTCCTCGTCGTGGACCCGGCCTTCGCCGCAGCCCCGCCCGCGGCCCGGCTGCTGGGGGAGTTCGCCGCGGTGACCCCGCTCGCCGGGCCCGCCGTGCTGGTGACGGCCCTGGCCCCGGACGCCCTGAGGCTGCGCGAGCTGCTCGACACCGCCCTGCGCACCTACGGCTGGTGACCCGTACCGGGCATCCCGGCGCGCAGCGGGTACCGCTCAGCGGTGCCCGCCTCCCGGTTATCGGTTGGCAAAGAACACGGCCGAGGACTGTCGCCCGGCACGGGTGAGCGACAAGGATCCCCTTGCACCCCGATGACCGGACCGACCGAACCAGGCCGCCCACGGCGGCACTTGACGCAGGGGGAACCACCACGTGATACGCACCGCGGCGCTGGGGAGCGCCGCCACCCTCATCACCGGGGCACTCGCGGCGAGCCTGCTGCTCGCACCGCCCGCCGGAGCGGCCACGGCCGGCCGGGACGACGGGGCCGCCGAGGCGGCCGGCGTGCAGATCGCCGCCGCCCGGGCCGCGCGCACCGGGATCGACTGGAAGGACTGCCCCGCCGACTGGGGCCTGGAGAAGCCCATCCAGTGCGGCTGGGTGAAGGTCCCGCTCGACTACCGCAAGCCCTTCGGCCGCACCATCGACCTCGCCGTCGACCGGATCGGCAGCACCGGCACCCGGCAGGAGCGGCAGGGCGCGCTCGTCTACAACCCGGGCGGCCCCGGCGGCTCCGGCATGCGCTTCCCGCGCCGGGTCACCACGCAGAGCCCGCTGTGGGCGAACACCGCGAAGGCCTACGACTTCGTGGGCTTCGACCCCCGCGGGGTCGGCCATTCGGCGCCGATCTCCTGCATCGACCCGCAGGAGTTCGTGAAGGCCCCCAAGGCCGACCCCGTCCCGTCCGGCGAGGCCGACAAGCGTGCCCAGCGCAAGCTCGCCGCCGAGTACGCGGACGGCTGCAAGGAGCGCAGCGGCGAGATGCTGCCGCACATGACCACCCCGAACACCGCGCGGGACCTGGACGTCATCCGGGCGGCCCTCGGCGAGCGGAAGCTGAACTTCCTCGGCGTCTCCTACGGCACCTACATCGGCGGGGTCTACGCGACCCTGTTCCCGGCCCACGTGCGCCGCATGGTCGTCGACAGCGTGGTCGACCCGGACCAGGACAACATCTGGTACGAGGCCAACCTCGGCCAGGACGTCGCCTTCCAGACCCGCTGGAACGACTGGCAGGACTGGGTCGCCGAGAACGACGCGGTCTTCCACATCGGCGCCACCCGCGCCCAGGTCGAGGCCAGGTACCAGGAACTGCGCGCCACGGCCAAGGCGAACCCGATCGGCGGGGTCGTCGGCCCGGCCGAGCTGATCGGCTTCTTCCAGGGCGCCCCGTACTACGACTCCTCCTGGGTGCCCGTCGCCCAGACCTGGAGCAAGTACCTCGCCGGCGACACCCAGGCCCTGGTCGACGCGATCGCCCCGGACATGTCCGACCTCAAGGGCAACGCGGCGGCCGAGAACAGCAACGCCGTGTACACCGCGGTCGAGTGCGCCGACGCGAAGTGGCCCACCAGCTGGGCGCAGTGGGACCGCGACAACACCGCGCTGCACGCCAAGTACCCGTTCCTGACCTGGTCGAACGCCTGGATGAACCTGCCCTGCGCGACCTGGAGGTCCAAGCAGAGCACCCCGATCGAGGTCCGTGCCGGGCGCGGATTGCCGCCGGTGCTGATCGTCCAGTCCGAGCGGGACGCGGCCACGCCGTACAAGGGCGCCGTCTCGCTCCACCGCCGGCTGGCCGGCTCGCGCCTGATCACCGAGCGGAACGCGGGTTCGCACGGGGTCACGAGCCTGGTGAACCCCTGCGTCAACACGAGGGTGGACGCCTACCTGCTGACCGGCAGGGTCGATGCCGCCGATGTGACGTGCGATCCGCACGCCGAGCCCGTCGCCCCCGCCCCGGCCGCGGCGAACGCCACCGGCCAGGCGGCCCGGCCCCGGACCCCGGCCCTCCCGGCGCACGAGGAACTCCCCGCCGTGCGCTGATCCCCGGGGCCACGGGCGGGAGGAGGCTCAGCGCGCGGTGCGCCGGGCCTTCTTCCGCTCGGCCTCCTCCTCGGCCTTGACCTCGGCCGCGTACCGGTCGACGTACTCCTGGCCGGACAGCCCGAGGATCGCGTACATGATCTCGTCGGTGACGGCCCGCAGGACGGTCCGCTCGCCCTCCAGCCCCTCGTACCGGGAGAAGTCCATCGGCTCGCCGAAGCGGATCGTCACCCGCCGGATCTTGGGGATCTTCTTACCGGGCGGCTGGATCTCGAAGGTGCCGACCATCGCGCACGGCACGACGCGCACCCCGGCGCCCAGCGCCATCGCGGCCACCCCCACCTTGCCCTTGTAGAGCCGTCCGTCGTGCGACCGGGTGCCCTCCGGGTAGATGCCCAGCAGCTCGTCCTTGGCCAGCACCCCGAGCCCCTCCCGCAGGGCCGCCTGCCCGGCGTCCTTGCCCGAGCGGTCCACGGGGATCTGGCCGGCGCTGCGGAAGAACGAGGCGGTGAGCCGCCCCTTGATCCCGGGGCCGGTGAAGTACTCGGCCTTCGCGAGGAAGGTGATCCGCCGCTTGAGGATCGCGGGCATCAGGAAGTGGTCGGAGAACGACAGGTGGTTGCCCGCGATGATCGCGGCCCCCTCCGCCGGGATGTTCTCCAGCCCCTCGATCCGCGGGCGGAACAGCAGCCTCAGAAGTGGACCGAGCAACACGTGCTTGAGCAAGTGGTAGAACACCAGGCCGCTCCCGTCGATGTCCCGTTGTCACGGCCATCGTACGGACAGTCAGTCCCGCTCCGGCAGTTCGGGGACCGCCTTGATCGCACCCTGTCCTGATCACACGCTGCGGGAGGCGGCCATCGCGGCGGTCAGCAGCCCCAGCACGACCCAGCCGAACCACAGCCAGCCGTTGCTGCCGAGGACCACGGAATACGCGGCGACGGCCACCAGGGCGGCGAAGGTCATGACAGCCATCGCCTTAACAGATCCGGTCATGCCCCATGGTCGCGCGCCGGAGCCGCAATCCGCTACTGGCCACGCGCTTGGAGCGAGGCGAGATATGCGTTGTACGCCTCCAGCTCCCGGTCGCCGTCGCGGTCCGCGGCCCGGTCGGAACGCTTCGCGGCACGCTGCTCGGAGTGGTACCACTGGTAGACCAGCGCGATCAGCACGAGCACCGACGGGATCTCGCTGAAGGCCCACGCGATGCCGCCGCCCCACTGCTGGTCGAGCAGCGGATCGATCCCGAGGGAGGCGGGCGGGTTCGCGTACGTCTTGATCATCGGCTCGCTCGCCATCATGAGCGCGATGCCGAAGAAGGCGTGGAAGGGCATCCCCGCGAACAGCTCCAGCATGCGCATCACGTACCCCGGCCGGTGCGGTCCCGGGTCGATGCCCATGATCGGCCAGAAGAAGATCAGGCCGACGGCGAGGAAGTGCACCATCATCGCGATGTGGCCCGTCCGGCTCTCCATCAGGAAGTCGAAGAGCGGGGTGAAGTACAGGGCGTACAGGCTGGCGATGAACATCGGGATCGTGAAGGCCGGGTGCGTGACGATCCGCATGTACCGGCTGTGCAGCAGCATCAGGAGCAGCTCGCGCGGCCCCTTGGTGCCGCGCGCGGCGGGTGGCAGGGCGCGCAGCGCGAGCGTCATCGGCGCGCCGAGCAGCAGCAGGATCGGGGTGATCATGCTGATCACCATGTGCTGGACCATGTGGACGCTGAACATGACCATGCCGTAGTCGTTCAGCTTGGTGCACATGACGAGGATGACGCTCAGCACGCCGAGGGTGAAGGCGACGGTCCGGCCCAGGGACCAGGTGTCCCCGCGCCGGCGCAGCCGCAGCACGCCCCATCCGTACAGGGCGAGCCCCAGCAGCGAGCCGAAGAGGAAGAAGGCGTCGAAGGAGAACTCCAGACCACGCCCGAGCGTGAAGGGCGGCAGGTCCATGTGCATGTCCATGCCGTGCCCGTTGTGGTCCATCTGTTCACTCCCTTGACTGTGGCGCCCCACCACAGTAGTGCCGCCCCCGGACGCTCCTGCGCGCGGGGGCGGCCGTAAAGGGCATACCGGTCACAGAACGGTCTGGGCCTCGTCGTAGCGCTCGGCCGGAACCGTCTTGAGGGTCTCCACGGCCTCGGCGAGCGGCACCATCACGATGTCCGTGCCGCGCAGCGCGGTCAGCATGCCGAATTCGCCCCGGTGCGCGGCTTCCACCGCGTGCCAGCCGAAGCGGGTGGCCAGGACCCGGTCGTAGGCGGTGGGCGTGCCGCCGCGCTGGACGTGGCCCAGGATGACGGGGCGCGCCTCCTTGCCCAGGCGGTGCTCCAGCTCCACCGCGAGCCGGTTGCCGATCCCCGCGAAGCGCTCGTGCCCGTACATGTCGGTGCCGCGCTCCTCCAGGGCCATCGAGGAGCCCCGGGCGGGCTTGGCGCCCTCGGCGACCACGACGATCGCGAACCGCTTGCCCGCGGAGAAGCGCTCGCCGACGATCGTCGTCAGCGCGTCGATGTCGAAGGGGCGCTCCGGGACGACGATCGCGTGCGCGCCGGCCGCCATGCCCGAGTGCAGGGCGATCCAGCCGGTGTGCCGGCCCATGACCTCCACGACCATGACGCGCTGGTGGGACTCGGCGGTGGTCTTCAGCCGGTCCAGGGCCTCGGTTGCCACCCCGACGGCGGTGTCGAAGCCGAAGGTCACGTCGGTGGACGCGATGTCGTTGTCGATGGTCTTGGGGACCCCGACGATCGGCAGACCCGCCTGCGAGAGCAGGTTCGCGGCCTTCAGGGTGCCCTCGCCGCCGATCGGGATGATCGCGTCGAGGCCGAGGTCGGCGACGTGGCCGCGGGCGCGCTCGACGCCGTCGCGCAGGTGTGCGGGCTGGACCCGGGAGGAGCCGAGGATGGTGCCGCCCCGGGCCAGGATGCCGGCGACGGCATCGAGGTCGAGCTTGCGGTAGTCCGCCTCCAGAAGACCCTTCCAGCCGTCGTGGAAACCGATCACTTCGTCGCCGTGGTCGACGACGGCGCGGTGCACGACGGAACGGATGACGGCATTCAGGCCGGGGCAGTCGCCACCGGAAGTGAGCACACCAATGCGCATGGCAGGAAGAGACCTTTGCAACGTGGGCCGAGGACCGGACCACGTCGTCCGGTGGGAACTACCGTCACCCTACAAGCGCCGGAGCGGTGGACTGAACCATCCTCCACATCCTGGTCGCGCACCTCGTGGGAAACCACGTCGGCCCGGTCCCCCCAAGGGAATCCGGGCCGAACATATGGTGCCGGGGCCGCCCCGATGAGCGGCCCGCGCGGCGCTAGGCGGGCTGCGTCGCCGCCGCGATGCGCTCGGCGCGGAGCGCCTCGTACCACCGGTCGTCTATGGCCGGCAGCGCGTTCACGTCGAGCGCCAGCTTCAGCAGCAGGTCCGCGATGTGCGGGTTGCGCGCCATCACGGGGCCGTGCATGTAGGTGCCGAACACCGTGTCGTTGTACGCGCCTTCGGTGCCGTCGCCGGTGCCGTTGCCGCGGCCCATGCTCACCCGGGCGAACGGCCGGGCCGTCGGGCCGAGGTGGGTGACGCCCTGGTGGTTCTCGAAGCCCGTCAGCTGCGGCAGGCCCAGGCGCGGGTCGATGTCCGCGAGGACGTCGCCGACGCACCGCTCGCCCTCGCCGCGCACGGTGACGACGTCCAGCAGACCGAGGCCCTGCTGGCGCTCGCCCATGTCGTTGACGAACTCGTTGCCGAGGATCTGGTAGCCGGCGCAGACGGAGAAGACGATCGCCCCGTTCGAGACCGCCCGCTCCAGACCGCCGTCACGCAGCAGCCGCTCCGCGGCCAGCCGCTGCGGCCGGTCCTCACCGCCGCCGATCAGGTAGATGTCGCCCGAGGTCGGGATCGGCTGGTCGCTGCGCACGTCCACGCGCTGCACGTCCAGGCCGCGCTGACGCGCCCGGCGCTCCACCACGAGGGCGTTGCCCTGGTCTCCGTACGTGCTGAGCAGGTCGGGGTAGACCCACACCAGACGCAGGCTGTTGTCGCTCATGCTCTTGTCCTCTGCGTTTCTGACGGGTCTAGTTGCCGACGCGGCGGCGCACGTCCTGGAAGGCGGTGTAGTTGGCGATCAGCTCGATCTGTCCGGGCGGCGCCAGCTGCACGGCCTCGTCGAGGGTCTCGCACACCCGGAAGTCCAGGCCCGCGACCTCCAGGCGGACCGCCAGGTCCAGCTTGCGGTCACCGATCACGAAGATCGGGTGGCCCGCGAGGCGCGGGTAGTCCACGTCCCACAGCCAGGAGGTGTCGGTGCCGTCGGCGCCGCGCGCGTTCACCGAGAGGATCACCGGGGTCGGCGGCGGGTCGATCAGCGAGAACGTCTCCAGCCAGCCCGCCGGGTTCTTCGCGAGCAGCAGCCGCAGCTCGCGGCCCTGGAAGTTCACCACGTCGTAGCGGCCGGCCACGGCCTGCACCTGGTACATCCGCTCCAGCGCCACCTGCGGCGGCACGCCGAAGACGGCTGCCACGGCGGCCGACGTGGCCGCGTTCGCCTTGTTGGCGCGGCCGGGCAGCTGGAGGTGGATCGGCCAGGCGCTGCCGTGCGGGTCCAGTACGTGGTCACCGGAGAGCACCCAGCTGGGGGTGGGGCGGCGGAAGCCGCACTCGCCGCAGAACCAGTCGTCGCCGGGGCGCTGCATGACGCCACCGCAGGAGGGGCACGACCAGGCGTCGTCCTTCCACTCCTGGCCGGCCGCGACCCACACCACGTTCTGCGAGGAGGAGGCGGACCAGACGATCAGCGGGTCGTCGCAGTTCGCAACGATCACGGCCTTGGAGCCCTGGAGGCCCTCGCGCCACTTCTCGGCGAGCATGCGGGTCTCGGCGGCGCGGTCCAGCTGGTCGCGCGAGAGGTTCAGCAGGGCGATCACCTTCGGGGTGACGTCCCGGGCCACTCCGGCCAGGTACTTCTCGTCGACCTCGATGACGCCGTACTTGGCGTCCGAGCCGCCCGCCAGCGCCGAGGTGATGCCGGCCGGCATGTTCGCGCCGAGGGCGTTGGAGACGACCGGACCGCTGGCCCGCAGGGCCTCCGCGATCAGCCGGGTCGTCGTGGTCTTGCCGTTCGTCGCGGAGACGAGGACGACATCGAGATGCTGCGCCAGCGCTCCGAGGAGATCGGGGTCGAGCCTGAGTGCGACCTTGCCACCGATCACCGATCCGCTTCCGCGTCCCGCGGCCCGCGACACCGCCGCCGCGGCCTTGCCCGCCGTCACGGCCAGCTTGGCCCGCGGCGAAAGCGGCTCCGTGTTGCCTGCCATCGTCCCTTGTCCTCCTTGCGTCGGTCGGCCCCAGCCTATCCAGTACCTGCCGGGGCCTTGACCGCGGCGCCCCCGGGCCGCCGTAGATCTCCTCATATATTCGCCCGTCGTACCCTTACCGCCATGCGACAGCGCCCCATCCCCGGTACCTCCGGCATCGTCCGCACCATGAGCCTGCTGGGCGATCCGGTGCTCCACTCCGCCTGCGCGGAGGTCACCGAGTTCGGACCGGCCCTCGACCGGCTCATCGAGGACATGTTCGCGACGATGTACGCCCACCAGGGCGTCGGCCTCGCCGCGAACCAGATCGGGGTCGGGCAGCGGGTGTTCGTCTACGACTGCCCCGACGACGAGGACGTCCGGCACGTCGGGCACGTCGTCAACCCCCGCCTGGTGACGGCCGACGGGGACGAGTTCCTCGGGCCCGAGGGATGCCTCTCGCTGCCGGGCCTGGAGGCGGGGACCGCCCGTTTCGACCACGCGGTCGTCGAGGGGGTCACCTCGGACGGGGCGGCCGTACGGATCCCGGGTACGGGCTTCTTCGCCCGCTGCCTGCAGCACGAGTGCGACCACCTCGAGGGGACGGTCTACGCGGACCGGGTCACGGGACTCCGCGCGCGTCGCCTGCGGCGAGCCATCCGCAAGACCCCCTGGGGCGCAGCCGCCGCCCACGCCTGACGGCCTCGCGCCGCGGCGGGCACTTCCGGCCGCCCGGAACGTCCTCAGTGCCTTCGGCTCCGCGGCCTTCGGGGGGTCCGCCCGACCTCGCCTCGTCGGGGCGCGCCCCGGATCAGCGGCCGCCGCCCCAGACCCCGCGCCTCGAGCGCCGGCGGGGCCGGAGGTGTGCTCGGCGAGGAGGGGAAGGGGCCCCGCGGGGCCGGCAAGTGCCCGCGCGGGGGCGGAAGATGCCCAGCCGGAGCCGGAGCCGGAGCCGGAGCCGGAGCCGGAGCCGGAGCCGGAGCCGGAGCCGGAGCCAGGGCCCGAGCCCGAGCCCGAGCCCGAGCCGGGTGGGTCAGAAGCCGGGGCCGTCGGCGCGGTTGCCGGCCGTGGCGAGGCGGCCCCACAGGAGGTCGGTGAGGGCGGCGACCAGCTCCTCGCGGGCGCACGGGCGTTCGCCGAGCCACCAGTCGCCCGCGGCGTGCATCATGCCGACGATGCCGTGGCCCCAGACGCGCGCGAGCCGTTCGCCGCCCGGGCCGAGGTCCACCCGCTCGCCGATCACCTGGGCCAGCTCCTCGCCGAGCCGGCGCAGCAGCGGCGCCGTGTGCCGGCCCACGTCGAAACCGCGCTCGGCGGCCTGCGGGTCCTCGGCCGGGTGCATCAGGAAGCGGTAGACCTGCGGGCGGGCCTCGATGGCGGCGAGGTACGTCTCCAGCGTCGACTCCACCCGCTTGCGGCGCTCGGCCGGGGCGTCGAGTGCGGCGCGCAGGGAGTCGAGCAGGGCGTCGGTGTGCCGCACGGCGAGCGCCTGGTAGAGGCCCGCCTTGTCACCGAAGTGCCGGTAGAGGATGGGCTTGGTGATGCCCGCCTCCGCGGCGATGGCGTTCATGGAGGCCTTGGGGCCGTCCCTGAGCACGACCCGGTCGGCCGCTTCGAGCAGTTCCCGCCGCCGGCGTTCGGCCGATCCCGGCTCGCCGGCCTGCTGCGTGGTCTCCATGACGTGTTTCTCTCCCCGCCCTTGCGATGTGCGTGACGCCCACGCAACGTAACACCCCGCACACCCTGGCGATCGAACCGGCAACCGCCTCCCGGGCGGTTCCGGCCCTGCTTGACAGGGCTTACTCGCCGGTAACAGACTGTGGTCATCGCGCGGGTTACCGGTAGTAACATGCACGTGGACGAGCACAGACAGCTGGAGGGGACATGGCGGAGTTCACCATGGAGCTCAACGAGGACCAGAAGCAGGTGCGGGACTGGATCCACGGCTTCGCCGCCGACGTGATCCGCCCCGCGGCCGCGGAATGGGACGAGCGCGAAGAGACTCCCTGGCCCGTCATCCAGGAGGCGGCGAAAGTCGGCATCTACTCGCTGGACTTCTACGCCCAGCAGTTCTTCGACCCCACCGGCCTCGGCATCCCGATGGCGATGGAGGAGCTGTTCTGGGGCGACGCGGGCATCGCGCTGTCCATCGTCGGCACCGGACTCGCGGCCATCGGTGTCGTCGCCAACGGCACCGAGGAGCAGATCGGCACCTGGATCCCGCAGATGTACGGCACCCCGGACGACGTGAAGGTCGCCGCCTTCTGCTCCTCCGAGCCGGACGCGGGCTCCGACGTGGGCTCGATGCGCACCCGCGCCGTCTACGACCGGGCCAAGGACGAGTGGGTGCTCAACGGCACCAAGACCTGGGCGACGAACGGCGGCATCGCCAACGTCCACATCGTCGTGGCCGTCGTCGACCCGGAGCTGGGGACGAAGGGCCACGCCTCCTTCATCGTGCCGCCGGGCACGCCGGGCCTGACGCAGGGGCAGAAGTTCAAGAAGCACGGCATCCGGGCCTCGCACACCGCCGAGGTGGTGCTGGAGGACGTACGGGTCCCCGGCTCCTGCCTGCTCGGCGGCAAGGAGAAGCTGGACGAGCGGCTCGCACGGGCCCACGAGCGGGCGCGCAGCGGCGGCGCCGGCGAACGCGTGAAGAACGCGGCCATGGCCACCTTCGAGGCCTCCCGGCCGGCTGTGGGCGCCATGGCGGTGGGCACCGCGCGCGCCGCGTACGAGGTGGCCCTCGACTACGCGAAGACCCGCACCCAGTTCGGCCGCCCGATCATCGACAACCAGGGCGTGGCCTTCCAGCTCGCCGACATGCGGACCCGGATCGACGCCGCGCGGCTGCTGGTGTGGCGGGCGTCCTGGATGGCGGTCGCGGGGCGGCCCTTCACCTCGGCCGAGGGCTCGATGTCGAAGCTCTTCGCGAGCGAGATGTGCAAGAAGGTCACCGCGCAGGCGGTCCAGATCCTCGGCGGCAACGGCTTCACCCGGGAGTACCCGGTCGAGCGCATGCACCGGGACAGCGCCATCTACACCATCTTCGAGGGGACGAGCGAGATCCAGCGGCTGGTGATCGCGCGGACGATCTCCGACATGCCGATCCGCTAGGAGCGCGTCCGGCCCTGCGTCCCGGCCCCTCGCGGCCCGTCACGGCCCGGACCCCCACCCGGGCCGTGGCCCGCCGCGACGCAGGACCGGAGCGGGACCCGCGCCGGCCGCCCCCGGGCGGCGCTCAGGGGCGCAGGAGGCGGCGCAGGGCGCGGCCGAACAGCAGCCGGCCGGCCGCCGTGACCAGGGGGTCGAGGAGGCGGGGGAGGGGGCGTACCCGCAGGGACTCGTCCCAGTGGACCTCGCTGCCCCCGCCCGGCACCGGCCGGACCCCGATCTCAGCCCAGCCCGTCACCACCCGGCCGCGCTTCTCCAGCCGGACCAGCCCCGGCGTTCCGTCCGCCGCCGGAGGCTGCCAGACGACGACCTCCATCGGGTCGTCGAACGTGATCCTGCCCACGCCCGTGCGGGCGGTGAAGACCGTCCCGACCCGGGTCGGCGGCGCCGTCCCGACGATGGTCCGGGTGAGGGGGACCTGTGCGCCGTGCCGTCCCCAGTCCGTCAGCCGCTGCCACGCCTCGGCCGGCGGGAAAAGGGTGCGGTGAACGATCCGGATAACGGGCATGAGCGCATCGTAATCGGGCATACACACCGTGAACTGAACCACGAATATGGGTTCCGTCCAGGGGTGGCGATCAGCAATACTCACCGCCACCGTGGATCGCGGATTCGACCGGGTGACCACCGGCCCTCCCGCCCCACTCTGCGAGGAGGTGCGCCATGTGCTCCCACCAGCCCCCCTGCCCTACGGCGGACAGCGCCGACCACGATGCCGCCCGCACGGTGGCCTTCCACCCCGAACAGGGCTGGAGCCTGCTCTGCAACGGCGCCGTGGTGTTCGACGACACCGGTGAACTGCTCCCCGACGGCCGCGCGGTGGAACCCCGCCGCCCGGCCCTGGTCTGAGCGAGGAGGCAGCATGCGCCAGCAGCTGATCCGCAAGCCCGTTCCGAAACCCGCCCCCCGAGACCTGGACCTGCGCACCCCGTCGGGCAGACCCCTCCCGTACTGACGGGAGTCCAGGAGTTACCGGGTCCACCGGCTGCCGCTCAGCCGGTGGACGCGGCCGTGCCGCCCCGGAACGCCGCCTCGAAGGCCGCGTCCCCGATCGCCGCCCGCGCCTGCCGCTCGCCCTGGTCCCGCAGGGCCGTCAGCGACGGCGAACCCATCTGCGGCCTGCCCACCGTGCGCCACCAGGCGTGCCCGGTGCCGAGCAGGCGTGCCGCCAGCTCCCCGTCGCCCAGCGCCGCCACCGCGGCCGCCAGCAGGTCCAGGCCCAGGGCGATGCCGAAGCGGTCGCCGAGCAGCCGTTTCCCGGACAGCATCGCCCGTACGTGACGGGCGGCCTCCCCGTGGTGGCCCAGGCCCAGCGCCGCCACCGCCAGGATGTAGTCCGCGTACGCCCGCAGCCAGCGCTCGCCCAGCTCCGCGCAGGCGTCCCGCAGGGCCCGGGCCTCCTCGGCCGCCTCCTCGTAGCGCCCCAGGTCGCACAGGGCGTACCCGGTGGCCAGCCGGCACAGCAGCCAGCCGGGTCCGGTGGTCCGGCCGCCGTGGCCCGCCCGGGCCCGCGGACCGGCCAGTTCGAGGGCCCGTACGGGGTCCCCGGGCATGAGCACCGCCACCGCGTGCAGGTGGGCCGCCCGCAGCTCCCGCTCCGGGTCCGCCAGCCGGGCCGCCTCCCGGGTGCAGTCCAGGCCGAGCTCGCGGGAGGTCGACAGGTCGCCCTGGAGCAGGGTCGTCAGCCCGAGGGCCCACAGGGCCTGGGTGTACGCGGCCCCCCGGTGCGGGGCGGCCCGCAGCGCCCGTTCGAGGAAGTTCCGGCCCTCGTGGACGTGCCCGCAGGCGAACCAGTAGAACCACAGGGCCCCGGCCATCTCCACCGCGGCCGCCGGGTCGGAGCCCAGCAGGTGCTCCAGGGCCGTACGCAGCTGCGCGTGCTCGGCGGTCGTCCTGCGATACCAGTCCACCTGCCCCGGTCCCAGCCAGCCCCGGTCGGCGGCCTGGGAGAGCGCCGCGTACCAGTGGGCGTGCCGGTCGGCGGTGATGCGGACCTCGCCTAGCTCCTCCAGCCAGTCGTGGCCGTACTCGCGGATCGTGTCGAGCATCCGGTAGCGGGCCCCGGCGCCGCGCTCCTCGGTGCACCGGACCACCGATTTGGCGACCAGGCCCGCGAGGACCCGCTCCACCCGCGAGGCGGGCAGCGGACCGCCCGAGCACACGGCGCGGGCCGCGGCGACGTCGAAGTCACCCGTGAACACCGACAGGCGTGCCCACAGCAGCCGTTCCACCGGCTCGCACAGCTCGTGGCTCCAGCCGATCGTGGTCCGCATCGTCCGGTGCCGCGGCAGCAGGGCGGTCCGGGTGTCGGACAGCATCTCCGAGCGGCTGCCGAGCCGTTCGGCCACCTGTTCCAGCGTCCACAACCGCAGCCGGGCGCCGGCGAGTTCCAGGGCGAGCGGGATCCCGTCGAGGCGACGGCACACCTCGACCGCGACGGCGGACCGTACGGGGTCCTCGAAGACGGCCGCGGCCTCGTCGGTCGCCGCGAGCGCGCGCGCCCGGAAGAGGGCGAGGGCGTCGCTCTCAGGGCCCTCGCAGGGCAGCGGGCAGACCTCGAAGAGGGTCTCGCGGGGGGAGCCGAGCGGCTCGCGGGAGGTGACCACCACCGTCAACCCGGGCGCGGACTGCAGGAGTTCGCCCACGAGGTGGCGGCATTCGGCCACCAGGTGCTCGCAGGTGTCCAGGACGAGGAGCAGCTCCTTGTCGGCCATCCAGGCGCACAGCTCCTCGTCGAGGGGGCGCGAGGAGTGGTCGGCGAGCCCCACGGCATGGGCGACGGTGGTGGTGAGCAGGGCGGGGTCGCGCAGCGGCGACAGCTCCACCCACCAGACGCCGTCGGGCCGCGCCCGGCGGGCGCCGGTGACCGCGCGCAGGGCGAGGCGAGACTTCCCCACACCGCCCACCCCGGTGAGGGTGACCAGCCTCCGTTCGTCCAACAGGTGGTGGAGTAAGCCGAGTTCCTTCTCCCGGCCGACGAAGCTCGCCGATTCCGGCGGCAGGTTTCCCGGCAGGGCGCCGGAGCCTGGTCCAGCCTCCCCGCCCGTGGATCCTGCCTGATTGTTGTTGACCGAGTACTCACCGAACACAGCTGTATTGTGCGTGATCTTCTTTCACGGCAGGGCCGATCAGGCCGGAACGCCCGTCGGATTTCACGCTACGAGAACGATCCGCCGCTCCGCGGAGAAGGCGCCCCAGTTGCCGTCGGGCAGCCGGGCCCGCAGTTTCACGGCCCACACGGTGCCGGCCGGCTCGGTCACCGTCAGCCGGTGCTCGGCCCTGCCCGCCGGAACCGCACCGGCGCCGAACTGGATGACGGTCGTGGGCCGTTCGTTGACGTAGAGCTGGTACTCGCTGGTCTCCCGCCCGGTGTCGGGGGGTGTCCAGGTGAGGGTGACCGCCCCGGGCGAGACGGCCGCGGCGAACTCCGCGGGCGCCGTACCGGGGCCCTGCCCGGAGGCGGGCGGGGTCGTCACGTCCACCGGCGGGCCGTCGGGGGAGGAGTTGTCCGCCCCGTCCCGGGCGCGGACGGTGAAGGTGTAGACGGTGTCCGGCTGGAGGCCGGTGAGGACGGTACCGCTCTCACCGGGGCCGGCGGTATGGATGCGGACGCCGCCCTGGTAGACGTCGTAGGCCGTCACGTCCGTGTCGTCCGTGGCCGCGGACCAGGACATCCGGGCGGCGCGGGGGCCGGTCGCGCTGCCCGTGGTGGTGGCCGGGGCGGTGGGGGCCGTGCGGTCCTCGGACCGGGCCGCCGGGGTGGTGACCGTGGCCACCGGGGTCTGCGGGGAGAGGTTGCCCGCGGCGTCCTCGGCCCGGACCGTGAAGGCGTAGCCCGTCTGCGGGGTGAGCCCGGTGACGTCCGTCATGGTCTTCCCGGCCGGGAGCTCCCGCACCGGGCGGCCGGCCTGGAACACCTGGTAGCCGGTCACCCCGTCCGAGGGCTTCGCCGCGTCCCACATGACGTGCACGGTGGTGGCGCTGCCGGCCTGCGCCGTGAGCCCGGCGGGAGCGGGCGGGGCCACGGTGTCGGCCGCGGTGCACCCCGCCGGGCCGAGGAGGGCCAGGCAGAGGGCGAGCGTGGGGGCGGTGCGTCGCACGGGGTGCCTTCCTCCGCATCCTCGTAAAGGTCTAGACATATATGGCACGCGGAACGGAGACCCGGCAAGACCCGTGCGCCCTCCGGTCGGCCTGGCCGAAAATGGCCCCCGGTGTGACCCGGTTCGTCTTCCTCTGCCCCCGTCTGGCATTATTGCGATCTCTTTGCAATAACAGATGATCGTAAACAGGGATGTGCACAGCATGACGGCCCGGACAGTACGGGGAGCGGTCGGCGCCACGCTGGCCGCCGCACTCATCACGGGCGTGGCGGCCTGCTCGAACCCCTCCCCGGGCGGCGCGGCGGACGCCGGCGGCGCGGACTCGGCCGTGGTCGGCATCGCCACCGAGCCGGAGAGCCTCAGCCCGCTCCTCGGCTACGGCAAGGACGGCAACTCCAAGATCTTCGACGGACTGCTCACGCACGACGCCGAGATGAAGCTGCAGCCCGCACTGGCCCGCGCCCTCCCCGAGGTCTCCGCCGACGGACGCACGTACACCTACGCGCTGCGCCAGGGCGTGAAGTTCAGCGACGGGGCGCCCTTCTCCGCCAAGGATGTCGTCTTCACCTACCGGACGATCCTCGACGCGAAGACGAACAACGCGTCGAAGACCGAACTCGACGCCGTCGAGAGCGTCGAGGCGCGGGGCGAGGACACGGTCGTCTTCACGCTGAAGTACCCCTACGCGCCCTTCGCCGAGCGCACCGTGCTGCCGATCGCCCCCGAACACGTCGCGGGAGGGCAGGACGTCAACAGCGGAGACTTCACCACCCGGCCCGTCGGTACCGGCCCCTACCTGCTCACCGGCTGGTCCAAGGGCGAGAAGCTCAGCTTCAGGGCCAACCCCGGGTACTGGGGCGGTGAACCCGCCGTCAAGAAGTTCACCATGGCCGTCATCAAGGACGACGACGTACGCCTCACCCGGCTGCGCTCCGGCGAGCTGGACGCCGCGATCCTCCCGCCCAACCTCGCCAGGGCCTTCGAGAAGGACGGGACGCGCACGACCTTCGCGGCCAGGACCTTCGACTACCGCAACGTGACCCTGCCGACGCAGCACAGGGTCACCGGTGACCTGGCGGTCCGCCAGGCCCTGGACATCGCCGTCGACCGGGGCGCCATGGTCGACAAGCTCCTCGACGGCGCGGGCAAGCCCGCGTACGGCCCGGTCCCGACCGGCAGTCCCTGGTTCACGGCCGGCACCGAGCGCGCGCACGACCTCGACCGGGCGCGCCGGATCCTCGACGACGCCGGCTGGAAGGCCGGCGAGGACGGAATCCGCGTCAAGGACGGAGTCCGCGCCTCCTTCCCGCTCTGGTACACCTCCGGCGACAAGATCCGCCAGGACCACGCCCTCGCCTTCGCCTCCGACGCCAAGAAGGCCGGCATCGAGATCAGGACCGAGGCCGGGACCTGGGAGGTCATCGAGCCCCGCATGAAGACGGACGCGGTCCTCGCGGGCGGCGGCTCCCCCGCCGACCCGGACTTCGACCAGTACCAGCTGCTGACCTCCTCGCTCGGCGGTGACGGCTTCAACAACATGGCCCGGTACGACAACCCGACCGTGGACCGCGCCCTCGAAGACGGCCGCCGCAGCGGCGACCCGGCCGCCCGCAAGGCGGCGTACGACACCGTGCAGCGCGAGCTCGTGAAGAACCCGGGCTACGTCTTCCTCACCCACATCGACCACCTGTACGTGGTGAACGACAGGTGGGAGGGGCTCGGCACCCAGGTCGAGCCGCACGACCACGGCCTCGGCTCAGGCCCCTGGTGGAACGTCGAGAGCTGGAAGCCGAAGCAGAAGTGAGCCCGGCCCAGTGACCTCCCGCTCCGCCCGCCTGCCCTGGGGGCCGATGGCGCGCATGGCGGGGCGGCGGACCCTCTTCGCCGCCCCCGTGCTGCTCGCCGTCACCTTCGGGGTCTTCGCCGTCGCCGCGCTGTCCCCCTTCGACCCCGTCAAGGCGTACGCCGGCACCGCCGGCCTCACCGCCTCCCAGGAGCACCTCGACGAGCTGCGGGCCAACCTCGGCACGGACCGGCCGCTGGTCACGCGCTGGTGGGACTGGCTGACCTCGGCCCTCACCGGGGACTTCGGCACCTCCTCCGTCATGCGGCAGCCGGTGTCCGACGTCATCGCCGAACGGGTCGGCTGGTCCGCGCTGCTCGCCGCCTGCGCCTTCGTGCTGGCGGTCCTCGCGGGCACCGCGCTCGGAGTGCTGGCCGCGCGCCGGCCGGGCGGCCCGCTGGACCGGGCGGTGTCCGCGCTCGCGTACACCCTGGAAGCGGCCCCGGCCTTCTGGCTGGGCCTGCTGGCCATCTGGTTCTTCTCGGTACGGCTGGGGGCCCTGCCCTCCGGCGGCCTGACCGACGCGGGCAGCGACGTCGTCACCTTCGGGCAGGTCGCCTCGCACCTGGTGCTGCCCGCACTGGTGCTGGGCCTCTCCCAACTCCCCTGGTTCTTCCTGTACGTCCGCCAGGGCGTCGCCGACGCGCTCGCGGAGGACCCCGTCCGCGGGGCCCGCGCGCGGGGTCTCGCGGAGCGGACCGTCCTCCTCGGGCACGGGCTCCGCTCCGGCATGCTGCCGATGCTGACCCTGGTCGGCTCGCGGGTCCCGGAACTGATCACCGGCGCGCTGCTCGTCGAGACCGTCTTCAGCTGGCCGGGCATCGCCGCGGCGACCGTGCAGGCGGCTACCTCGGTGGACTTCCCGCTGCTCGCTGCCCTGACCGTGCTGGCCACGGCCGCGGTGCTCGCCGGGAACCTGCTGTCCGACCTGCTCTACGGGCTGGCCGACCCGAGGGTGGGTTTCGATGGCTGAACCCATGGCCGGCCGGGCCTGGCAGCCCGCGGGCCGCACCCGGCGTTCGACGCGCACGCTGCGCGTACGGGCTTCGGCGGCGACCGTCGCGCTGATCGTGGCGGCGGTGCTCCTGGTCCCGCCGCTCGCACAGCTCGACCAGCAGGCGGTCGACTTGTCGGCAAAGCTCCTTCCGCCGTCGTGGGCGCACCCCTTCGGGACGGACGACGTCGGGCGGGACCTGCTCCTGAGGTGCGTCTACGGGCTGCGGGTCTCACTGGCCGTCGGGCTGGTCGCCGCGCTGGCCGCCACCGTGGCCGGCACGGCGGTGGGCGCGGCGGCCGGCGCGCTGGGCGGCTGGACCGACCGCCTGGTGATGCGCGTCGTGGACGCGCTGTCCTCCATCCCGCACCTGCTGCTGGGCATCTTCGTCGTGGCGATGTTCCGCCCCGGGGTCTGGCCGGTCGTCGCCTCCGTCGCCGTGACCCACTGGCTGTCGACCGCCCGCATCGTCCGCGCGGAGGTCCTGTCCCTGCGGGGCCGGCCCTACGTGGACGCGGCGGTCTCGGGCGGCGCCTCGCGGTGGCGGATCACCGTACGGCACCTGGTGCCGGGGGTCCTCCCGCAGGCGGGCCTGGCCGCCGTGCTGATGGTCCCGCACGCCATGTGGCACGAGTCCGCGCTGTCCTTCCTGGGCCTGGGACTTCCCGCGCACCAGGCCAGCCTCGGCGGACTCGTCCAGAGCGCCAGGGGTTCCCTGCTGGCCGGCGACTGGTGGCCCACGCTCTTCCCCGGCCTCCTGCTCATCGTCCCGACCCTGGCCATGGCGGGCCTCGCGGGCGCCTGGCGCGACCGCCTCAACCCCCGGCGCCGCTCGGAGCTGACCCTGTGACCCACCCCGTGCCCGTCCCGGCCGCTGAAGCCTCCGCCGCGGGGGCCGTCCTCACCGTCGAGGCTCTCTCCGTCCGCTTCCGCATGCCCGCCGGCCGGTACGTCGAGGCCGTCAGCGAGGTCACCTTCGACCTCGCCCCCGGCGCGTGCCTGGCCCTCGTCGGGGAGAGCGGCTGCGGCAAGTCGGTGCTCGCCTCCGCCCTGCTCGGCCTGCTCCCCGGCAACGCCGAGACCGCCGGCTCCGCCCGGCTCGCCGACGGCCTGGACCTGCTCGCCGCCGACGAGCGGACGCTGGCCGGGACGGTACGGGGCCGCCGCGTCGGCCTGGTCCCGCAGAGCCCGGCGGCGCACCTCACCCCCGTCCGCACCGTCCGGGCCCACCTGGAGGAGAGCGTCCGGGAGCTGGGCCCCGGCCCGTCCGGCTCCGCGGGCCGGCCCGGCGCGGCGGACCCGCCCCCGGACCGCCCCGGGCCCGGTCCCCGGGCGGGCTTCCTGCGGCGGCGCCCGCGGCCCGGCGCCCTGCGGCTGCGCGCGGCGGCCGAGGCGGCAGCGGCCCGGGCCGCCTTCCCCGCCTCCCACCTCGACCGCTACCCCCACGAGCTCTCCGGCGGCCTCGCCCAGCGCGCCGCCACCGCCCTCGCCCTGGTCGGCGACGCCCCGCTCCTGCTCGCGGACGAGCCGACCACGGGCCTCGACCGGGACCTCGTGCACCGCACGGCCGACGAACTGCGGGCCCACACCCGGGAAGCCGGGCGGGCCCTGCTGCTGATCACGCACGACCTCGCCGCCGCGGAGCGCATCGCGGACACCGTCGCCGTCATGTACGCCGGACGGATCGTGGAACTGGCCCCGGCCCGCTCCTTCTTCGGCCCGCCCGGCCCCCGCCACCCCTACGCCCGGGGACTCCTCGAAGCCCTCCCCGAACGGGCCTTCACCCCCGTCCCCGGCGCTCCGCCCGAACTCGGCGCCCTCCCCCCAGGCTGCGCCTTCGCCGCCCGCTGCGCCCGCGCCGACACGCTCTGCCGCACCGAACGGCCGCTGCTCACCGAAGGGTCGGCCTGCCACCATGCTTGAGCTCAAGGACATCACCGCGGGGTACGGCGGGCGCGACCCGGTCGTCCGCGGCGCGCACCTCACCCTGCACCCCGGCGCCTCCCTCGGTCTGCTGGGGCCGAGCGGCTGCGGGAAGTCGACCCTCGCCCGGGTCGCCGCCCTGCTGCACCGCCCCGACCGCGGGAGCGTGACCCTGGACGGCCGCACCGTGACCGGGTTCCGCCACCGGGCCCCGCGGTCACTGCGCACCGCGGTCGGCGTCGTCTTCCAGCAGCCCCGCCTGTCCGCCGACCCGCGGCTGCGCCTCCACGACCTCGTCGCCGAACCGCTGCGCGCCACGGGCCGCCGTACGGAAGTGGCCCCGGTCGTCGGCGAATTGGCGGAGCGGGTCGGTCTCGGCGCGGACCTGCTCACCCGGAGGCCGCACGAGGTGAGCGACGGCCAGCTGCAGCGCGCCTGTCTGGCCCGGGCGCTCGTCCTGCGCCCGCGCTGGCTGGTCTGCGACGAGATGACCGCGATGCTGGACGCCTCCACCACGGCGGCGCTGGTCACGGTGGTCGAGGAGTACCGCGCCGAGTCGGGGGCCGGGCTGCTGGCGGTCGGCCACGATCCGGTCCTGCTCGCGCGCTGGTGCGACCGTACGGCGCACTGGGACGAGATCGTCAAGGACTGATCGCCCGTCACGGACGGTCAACACCCGTACGGCGGACACGTCTTTCGCCCGAAGGCATCCCTTCCTGCGCCACCATGGCGCCGAGTAAGGAGGTTTCGATGGTGCTTTCCCTCTCCGTGGTCGTCCTGCTCCTCGTCCTTGCGTGGATCTTCGTGCGCAGCGGCGGTCTCAAGTTCTCGCACGCCCTCGTGTGCGTCCTGCTCGGCTTCTATCTCGCGGGCAGCAGCATGGCCGCGACCATCCACAACGGCCTGGCCGCCACCGCGGACGTGGTGTCCGGCCTGAAGCCGTAAGTCACCCTCAGCTGCTGCGCGTTCACGAATCGTCCGGCACCTCCATGGACTCTTCGGACAGCGCGATCCAGCGTCGGGCGGCGCGCGAGGTCAGACGCACGGTCAACAGCACGAGAAGGCAACGGAGGAAGTCCGCATGCTCCGAGGAACGCTGCACTGCGCCGCGCTCCCCGTCCTCGCCGCCCTCACGGCGCTGGACGGGAACCCCCCGGCCCAGGCAGAGGAGATACCCAAGGCCCCCGGGCACCGCCTGGTCAGCCACTACGACGGCAGCCCCGCCACTGCCGCACCACTCCCCGGGGAAGCCCCGCCGCAGCACCCCTTCCTCGCGCCCAACGGCCGCAGCGGCATGCACTCCGACGCCGCCGGCAGCGCCACGTCACCCTGGTCCGGCCCGCTCGGCAGGAACCCGCGGGTGACCAGCGGGAGGATCGCCGCCCTCGGCGGCGAATGCGCCACCGCCACCTTCGACTCCGGAGGCCGCCTCGTCACGGTGTGCGGTACCTTCTCCGGCTTCAAGGTCAAGCTCCTCGACCCCCGGACGCTGGCCACGCTCGCGGAACACCAGCTCCCGCAGCGCCCTTCGACCGTCGAGGCGATCACCTCGCTCGACTTCGCGAAGATCTTCAAGGACACCTCGGGCGGCGCCTACTTCTACCTGGACGACCAGGACCGGGCCGTCCTCGCCGACTCCCGCCAGCACGTCCTGTGGCTGTCGCACACGCAGGACCCGGACGGCAGCTGCAAAGTTCTCCGTCGACGACGACTGGGACCTCACCGGACACGTCCCGCACGACTGCGTCAGCTGGACCGACCTGTGGCCCAGCGGCACCTGTGACCCCGTCACCTCCGTCATGCCCGACCGGAACGGCCGGATCTGGTGGGTCACCCACCAGGGCCGCGTCGGCACCGTCGACCCGGTGACCTCGCAGATCCGCTCCGTCCGGCTGCGGGGCGAGGAGATCCAGAACTCCTTCTCCGTCGCCGAGGACGGCGTCTCCCTCGTCACCGACCCGGACCTCTTCGGCAACGGCCACGTCGCCATCACCGACAACGCCGACGACCGGATGAACGTCCTGGTCTATCAGCGGGGCGCCGACGTCCCCGCCGGCCGCAGGCTGGTCTGCAAGGTCCCCGTCTTCCGGACCGGCGCCTCGACCACCCACAACTCCCTGGTCACCTGGGGAAACAGCATCGTCGTCGAGAACAACTACGGATACGAGAACCCCGCCGGCCTGCTGCTGGGCAAGTCCGTCGTCGGCGGCGTCAGCCGCATCGACGTCCGCGCCGACGGCAGCGGCTGCGACACGGTCTGGGAGAGCGGGATCCGCTCGCCCTCGACCGTGCCCAAGCTCTCCACCGCCAACGGGCTGCTCTACTTCTACGAGAAGGAGCCCAACGCCTGGGGCATCGACGCCTGGTACCTCACCGCGGTCGACTTCCGCACCGGTGAGCACCGCTGGCGCCGGCTGACCGGCACCGGCCCGCTGTACGACAACAACTGGGCCCCCATCACCCTCGGCCCGGACGGCACGCGACCCGTGCCGGCGGCAGAGCAGCTTCAGCCGGAGGGCGACCCGCGGGTGCGGGGCGGGATCCGGAGCCCGTTCGGCGCGTACCCGTCGACGACCGCAGCGGCGGGCGGTGCGGCCGGCGGAGGGCCCCGGAGCGCGTCATCGCCTCGTGCAGGTGGGCACGCCCTCCAGCCAGGCGGGCCCCCGGACGTAGATGTTGCTGACCCAGGCTCCGTAGTCGGGCAGGTATGACCAGGCGTCGTTGGTGTAGCCGTCCGACGTGACCTCCTCCGCGTGCTTCTGGCACTCGACCCGGATCGTCGTCGGCCCCGGGAAGGCGTAGACGCGTTCGGCCCGGACGGACGGCTGGGCCTTGGTCCAGACGCCGGTGCCCCAGGTCCGGAAGACGTGCCCCGTCACGGGACCGGCGTCGACGCGGACCGCCCCGAAGTAGTCCGCGTTCAGCCGGACGTCACTGACCATCAGTTTCGTCCCGGACTGCCGGGCCTCCGCCATCTTGCCCGCGCCGAGGTAGACGGCGATGTGGTGCAGGTCCCGGGAGGTGCCCCACACCAGCAGGTCGCCGGGGAGCAGCGGGCCGAGGCCCTGGGCGGCGGTGAAACGTCCGGCGGCCCGGTGCGTGTAGTACTGGCTGCTGGCCACGCCGTCGAGGATGTCCGAGCCGGCGGCCTGGGCGTAGGCGTGGCGGACCAGCCCCGAGCAGTCGAAGCCCAGCCGTTCGGGGTCGTGTTCGCTGGCCGGGTCGCTCGGGTCCACCTGCCCGTACGTGGCACCCGGCTGCGGTCCGTGGCCGCCGCCCCAGGTGTACCAGACCCCGGCGTCGACCTGTGCGCAGGCCGCGGCGACGGCCCGTTCGGCCGTGGGGGAGGCGCCCGGCGCCCGTACGGCACACGCGCCGTCGGATGCGGCCCCGGCGGCCACGGCGGGCGACGGGAGGAGGAGGGACAGGAGGGCGAACAGGGCGATGAGCGGGCCGAAGAGGGCGGACCGGCGTGGCATGCGGACCTCGATTCCAGTGGATGGCCGAGTGGCCGTGTACTGCGGGGGGCCGGGGGCCCGTCCCCCACGGGGGACCCGTCGTGCGGCGGTCACCTGCGACGCAGCCTGCGGGCCGCCGCCCCCGCACGTCGAGACTCCGGCGGCGCCCCACCGGAACGGGCAACGGGAAACCCCCGGGGAAACCCCGCCCCGGGCGGCCCGTCGCCGGGGTCAGGACCCGGCACCCGCGTCAGGACCCGTCGCACGCGGGACCGGCTGAGCGGGAGGCGCCCGGCAGGAGCGCGGCCGCCTGCCGCGCCCCGAGGTCCGCGCGCAGCCGGCAGATCTCCGCCAGCCGCTCCCCGACGTCCAGGTTCCACAGCCGTACGGTGCCGTCGGTGCTGCTGCTGGCCACCGTCCGACCGTCGGGGGCGAAGGCGACGCTCCACACCGCGTTCGCGTGTCCCGTCAGCGTGGCCGTGAGCCGCCGCCCGGCCACGTCCCACAGCCGCACCGTGCGGTCGTTGCCGCTGGAGGCGAGGGTGCGCCCGTCGGGGGAGAAGCCGAGGCCCCGCGCGGAGCCCGTGTGCCCCGTCAGCGACGCCACCAGGACGTGCCGGCCGGCGTCCCACAGGCGTACGGTCCCCTCGTTGCCGCTGCTCGCGAGGGACCGCCCGTCCGGGCTGAAGGCCACGCCCCGCACCGCTCCCGTGTGCCCGGTGAGCGTGGCCAGCGGACGACGGGCCGGGACGTCCCACAGCCGGACCGTGAGATCGTCGCCCGCGCTCGCCAGGGTGCGCCCGTCGGGGCTGAACGCCACGTCGTTGGCGAAGTCCGTATGACCGCTGAGCGTCGCGAGCAGACCGCGGCCCGGGACGTCCCACAGCCGGACCGCACCGTCCGACCCGGCCGAGGCGAGCGTCCGTCCGTCGGGTGCGAAGGCCACCGAGAAGACGGTGCCGTGCCGGCTGGCGAGCGTGACCGGCGCCGTACCCGAGGCGACGTCCCACAGCCGGATCGAGCCGTCCGACCCGGCCGAGGCCAGGGTCCGTCCGTCGGGTGCGAAGGCCACCGAGAACACGGTCTCGGTGTGCCCGGTGAAGGAGGCCACGACCCGCCGCCGCGCCACGTCCCACAGCCGCACCGTGTGGTCGGACTCGGCGGTGGCCAGCAGCTCGCCCCCGGGGCCGTACGCGGCGTGCCAGACCTCGGTGAACGGACGCGCCGTCAGCACCCGGCCGCGCAGGTCCCACAGCACCACGGACTGGTCGAACCCGGCGGTGGCCAGCAGGGTGCCCGCGGAGTCCACGGCCACCCCGAGCACGTAGTCGGTGTGCCCGGCGAGCGTGGCGACGGCCCGGCCGCCGGGCACGTCCCACAACCGCGTCGTCCCGTCGCCGCCCGCGCTGACCACCGTCGTCCCGTCGGGGGTGTAGGTGACCGCGTTCACGTCGTCGCTGTGCCCGGTCAGCGCCGCGCTCTGGCGCCGCGCCGCGACGTCCCACAGCCGCACGGTCCGGTCCACGCCACCGGTGGCCGCCGTCTTCCCGTCCGGTGAGAACGCCGCGCCCAGCACCTCGTCGGTGTGCCCGGTGAGCACGGCGAGGGGCCGCGCCTCCACCGCGTCCCACAGCCGGACGGACCGGTCCGACCCGGCCGAGACCAGGGTCTTGCCGTCCGGGGCGTAGGCCAGTGCGTTGATCCTCCCGCTGTGCCCGGTGAGAGTGGCAGCCGGCCGGTGGTCCCCGGCGGTGTCCCACAGCCGCACGGCGCCGTCGGCGTCCGCCGAGGCCAGCGTCCGCCCGTCGGGCGAGAAGGCCAGCGCCCGGGCACCGGCCGTGCTGGCGGGGAGCTCCACCGCCGTACGGGGGTCCGCGAGGCGCCAGAGCCGGGCGGGCCCGTCCGTGGCCGTCGCCGCGAGGGTGCGGCCGTCGGGGGCGAAGGCCACCGAGCGCACCCGGCCGGGCAGGGTGAACGTCGCGGTCGTCACGCGGTCCGCCACCCGCCGCACCGTCACCGTGCCGTCGGAACTGGCCGTGGCGAGCAGCTCGCTGCCGGGGGCGAAGGCCACCGCGTTGACCGGACCGCCGTGCCCGCCGAGCCGCGCGACGAAGGGCTGGGCCTGGGTGCTCAGCAGTGCCCCGCGCGCCTCCGCGGTCGCCTCGGTCCCGTACGCCGCCCCGGCGAGCAGCATCGACCGCTCCGGCTGCCCGGCGGCCAGCGAGGTGGACTGCAGGGCGAGGGCCCGCGACCGGGCCACGCGTTCCTGGGCGAGGGCGCCCGCGCGCTGCTGGTACGCCAGCCCGCCGGCGGTCAGGGCCAGCGCCAGCAGCACGACGAGGGTGGCCAGCATGCCCTGGCGCAGCCGGACCTGACGCCGTGCCTGCCTCGCGCGGCCGTCCTCGGCGTCCTGGCTCGCCCGCAGGAAGTCCGCCTCCCGGGGGGCGAGCCGGCTCCGGCCGTCGAACTCCTCGGCCCAGGAGCGGACGTTGTCGAGCCTGGTCCCGCGGTACAGGATCGAGGGGTCGCGGCCCTCCCGCTCCCATTCGTCGGCGGCGTGGGCCAGCTGCTGGTGGATCAGCAGCCCGGCCCGGTCGGCGTGGATCCAGCCGTGCAGCCGGGGCCAGGCGTGCAGCAGCGCCTCGTGGGTGATCTCCACCGTGTCGCTGCCCACGGTGATCAGCCGGGCCCGGACGAACGGGTCGAGGGCCGCCGCCACCCCGTCGGGGTCGGCCAGTTGCTGCATCAGCGCGGTCCGGCCGATGCGGCGCCGGGTGGCCCCCGTACCGTCGGCGACGTGGACCAGACGGACCAGGATGCGGCGGATGGTCTTCTGCTCGGCCGGGTACAGCCGGCCGAACACGGTCTCGGCGGTCCGGGCGATCGCCCCCCGGATGCCGCCGCTGTGCTCGTACCCGGCGACCGTCAGGGTGGCCCCCTCGCGCCGCTGCCAGGTGGCCATCAGCGCGTGGGACACCAGGGGCAGCGCAGCGGAGGGGGTGTGGCCCGGCATCCCGCCCGCGCCGGGGGAGCCCGGCTCCTCGCGCAGTCCGGCGTCGCGCAGGAGCAGCGGGACGAGACCGGGTTCGAGGGTGAGACCGGCGAGTTCCGCCGGGCGCGTGATCGATTCCCGCAGCTCCGCCACGGACATCGGAGGCAGGACGCACAGCCCCTCGGTGAAGACGGAGGCCAGTTCGGGCAGGTCCAGACAGCTCCCGGAGAAGTCGGCGCGTAATCCGAGCACCACGACCGCGGGATCGAGGCCGGCCGTGTCCGGGCCGGCGGTGGCCACCGAGCGGAGCACGCGTACGAAGGCGCGCCGCTCCTCGTCGTCCGGGCAGAGGGTGAACAGCTCCTCGAACTGGTCGACGATCAGGACCGGGCGGCCTGGCGGCGGCTGCGGGCCCCCGGCCGCCGCGGGGCCGGTGCCCGAGAGCCGGCGGACGGCTTCGAGGAGCGTCCGCGGCCGGTCGCGCACCTCCCGTACGGTGACGCCGAGATCGCTGCCCAGCGCCTTCGCGGCGCGGTCCAGCAGTTCCTCCAGCGGATGCGCGGTGGGAGTGAGGGCGACCACCGGCCAGTCCTCGGCGCCCGGCATCGGGAAGCCCCCAGGGCGCCGGAGGGCCGGTACGAGGCCGGCGTTCAGCAGGGAGGACTTGCCCGCGCCCGAGGGGGCGACCAGGAGCAGCGGCCCGTTCCCGATGCGCTCGAAGACCCGCTCGGCGAGTTCGGAGGTGGCGCGCTCCCGGCCGAAGAACCACGCCGCGTCCCGGGAGGTGAACGCCGGCAGGCCGCGGTAGGGGCAGTCACCCTCCGACTGCGGACCGGGCGCTTCGGTTCCGCTTCCGTTTCCGTCCCCTGCCCCGACGTCGGCGCGTGCGTCGCCGTCGGGAGATTCACCCTCCCGGGCCATCCGCAGAAGCCCACCCTCTGCTCGCAGTACCTCGTCGCAGCGACGCGCGACATCGACGGTGACGCGCTTCGAGCCGGTCTCGATCTTGCTGAGGTAGCCCTTGCTGTAGTGCGTCTGGCGGGCCAGGTCGGCGAGCGACAGGCCGCGTTGCACCCGAAGACGCCGCAGCTGCGCGGGAAACGACGGCGCGGCGTCCTCGGGTGGCTGGTGCTGGTGATCGGTCTTCTGCCGGCGGTCCGGATCCCCCACAACATCCCCCATGGCACAGCACAACCAGGCAGCGAGATGACGCTTCCCAGGCTACAGCGGGGGTCGGACGGACGGCCAAGTCCCGGTTCCGGTATGACGAGAACAGGTGTGTCCGGAGCCCTGGTCGGAAGCTCCGGACACCCCCCCCGTCAGGCGGCGGTCACGGCCGGTTGAGGCGGATCGAGTTGATCGGCCCGAGGTCGGCGTACACGCCCTTGCCTGCCTCGATGAGGTAGCCGCAGCCCGCGCCGTTGTACCCGCTGCACAGGTTCGCGCTCGCGCCGCCGGTCTGGTTGTTGAGGACCCAGTGGTTCCCGAACTGGTTGCTCAGGTTGTGGGCCCCGTAGGCGTAGAAGATGTGGGTCGGCTTGACGGCCGGGTTCTGGTTCTGCGGGTAGATGCAGACGGCTCCGTCCGGGCATCCGGCCCAGGGCGAAGCCGGAGCTGCCCCGGCCGTACCGTTGAGCGCGATCACGGCGACGGCGGCGGTCGCGAGCGCGGCGGCGCCGCGGAACATCTTGCGCATGATTTCCCCTCGTGGGTCTTGCCTCGTGCTGACACCTTCAGCCTGTCCCGGGGCCGCCCGGGGGTCGACGTGTTTCCTGTTGCCCGTCGGCGGGCCGGCCGGGAAACCGCGCGTGACCTGCCCGGACGCGCTCGTGGAGGCAACAGCCCGGAAGGAGGATCCGCTCCGCGGAGGCAGGACGACACGAGAATCGCCGTCCTGGATGTTCATCCACCGATCCGTCTCCCCTCGGGCGCCGCCGTCCGAGGGTGCTGCGAGGTGTCTTGTACGTGTACAGCACTCCGTTCTCCCCCGCGCAGGCCCGGTCCGCGCGCGACCGCATGGGCCTGACCCCGGCACAGGTGGCCCACTCGATGGCGGCCTGCGGCGCACCCGTCCACCCCCAGCTGGTGGTGGCCTGGGAGCAGGGCTCCCACGTGCCGTCCGACCGGCAGCTCTTCGCCCTCGCGGATGTCCTGTGGTGCGGGGCGACGGCCCTGATGGGCGTGGAACCGCGGACCCTGGCGGAGCACCGGCTGGCCCGTCAGCTCACCGTGGAACGGCTGTCGTACCGCATCGGCATGGACCCGGCCGAGTACCGCGCGGCGGAGGCCGAGCGCCGGTGGCACGGCGACACCTGGCAGACCCGGGCCCTGGTCGAGGCGCTGGGACTGTCCTTGCGCAAGCTCATCGGGATCATGGGCCGCGGCGAGGAGCTGGCCGGCCACCTGCGGTCGGCCGTGGGCGGGCGGTGGAAGGCGCACGTGGAGCCGGTGGCGGAGATCGCGGTGGTCGACGCGACCAGCGTGGGCGACGCGCTGCGCACGATGCACGGGGAGTTCGGGCAGTTCGCGCAGCGGTACATGGGGCACCTGGTCGCCCTCAACGACGACTCCCGGCTCAAGGAGACGGCGGCCGAGCGCGCCGCATACCTGAACCGGCTCGTGGACCACTTCTGGGAACTGGTCGGCGAGGCGGGGGACGCGTCCCCCTTCCCGCCGGGTGCCTGTTGACGGGCCGCCGGGCGCCACGGCGTGCCCGCGGCTTCCGGCGGGACCGGAACCCGCGGGAGGCGGGGGGAGCGTGCCGGTACGTCAGGGCGCCGGCTCCTGGCACGCCGGGCCGTCAGCGGGCCGGTGCGCCGGGCAGGGGATCCGCCGGACCCCCGTCCGCGATCCGGGCCCAGTCGATCTCCATCGCGGTGCGGCTGGTGAAGACGTTGAACAGCAGGTTCAGCGCGATGGCCGTGAGGGCGCCGAGGGTGATCCCGCTGTCGAGCACCGCCCGGACGCCGTCGGGCATCCGGTCGAAGAAGGGGCCGACGGTGGTCGGCAGCAGCGCGGCACCGAGACTGACCCCCAGGATCAGGGCGTTGCGTTCCTCGCGCAGATCGGCCTTGGCCAGGATCTGCACGCCGACCGCGGCCACCATGCCGAACATCGAGAGCGCCGCGCCGCCGAGCACCGGGTGGGGGATCGCCGCTACCAGGCCGCCCGCCTTCGGCAACAGCCCCAGGACGATCATGAACAGGCCGGCCGCGACGACCACGTACCGGCTCATCACCCTGGACATGCGGACGAGCCCGATGTTCTCGGCGAAGGCCACGTACAGAAAGGAGTTGAGGATGCCGCCGAGGACCGTGGCCGCACCGTCGGCGCGCAGGGCCCGCGCGACGGTGTCGGTGTCCACCCGCTTGCCGGTGATCTCACCGATGGCGTAGACGTCCCCGGTGGTCTCCACCATGGTGATGAGCATGACCACGAGCATCGCGGCCACCGGCAGCAGCTCGAACCGCGGCATGCCGTAGTGGAACGGGGTGGTGACGCCGAACCAGGCGCTGTCCCGCACCGCGGAGAAGTCGGTGTCGCCGAGGAACCAGGCCACGGCCGTCCCGGCCACCGGTCCCAGCAGCACGGCGAGGCTGCTGAGGAACGGCTTGCCGGCGCGGACCACCGCCAGGACGAAGACCAGGGTGCCCAGCGCATACGCGAGGTTCTCCGGGGATCCGTACGCGGGGGTGCCGATCAGCTGCGCGCCGCCGGCCGCGTCCTGCAGGGCCACTGGGATCAGCGTGATGCCGATGATCGTGAGGATCGTGCCGATCACGACCGGGGGGAAGTACTTCGCCAGTCGGCTGAAGACCGGCGCGAACAGGAACGTGGCTATTCCGGCCGTGATCACCGCACCGTAGACGACGAGCAGGCCGGCGGTACCGCCGCCGGCGCCCGTGCCGATGGCGATCATGGGGGAGACCGCGGTGAAGGTGACGCCCTGGACCAGGGGCAGCCGGGCGCCGGCCTTCCAGACGCCGAGCGCCTGGATGATCGAGGCGATGCCGCAGGTCAGCAGGTCCGCGTTGATGAGGTGGACGAGTTCCTGGCGGGAGAGGCCCAGGGCGTTCCCGAGCAGGACGGGGACGATGACCGCCGCCGCGTAGAACGCGAGGACGTGCTGGAACCCGTAGAGGGTGAGGCGGGGGAGCGGGAGCAACTCGTCGACGGGGTGCGCCTGCTGGTGCGGAGCGTGCGGGGAGGAGTGTCGGGGGAGGCGTCGTGCCATCTCTGCCTTGCCTTCGCGAGGTAGGTGAATGAGAGAGGACCGCCGCCCTCCGGTCCCGGGTGGCGGGAGCCGGCTCGTACGGAGCCGACGTCGGGCGGTGTTGCCGACAGCACGTCGCTCTGCACTGCGATTGCGTCCTGGATTCGCAGGACGTCCTTCGATCGACATGGCGGAGCCGTGTTGGTGCATGGGATCCGAAGGGATGGTCGATCGAGGGCGTCACCATAGCCAAAGGGTGTGTTTCCTCGCGAGTAACCGCGGCGGGGGAGTGCGCGGCCTGCGCCGCCCGTGGCACTTCCGGTATGAAAAAGAGGCCGTTTGCGCGCCATATGTATCCATCTGCTTACCCAAGGTGGCGAGAGGGGGTAGTCGCCCATAGCTTCGGAATGTGACGAACCGACAGCTGAAGTACCTCGCCTGCATCTCCGTCGTCATGGCCACGGGAATCGGCGCGACCGCGCCGACCGCGACCGCCAGCGCGGCGGCGGCCAGACACATGGTGCACGCGGGTGAATCGATCCAGGAAGCGGTGGACGCCGCAAAGCCGGGAGACGTCATCACCGTGATGCCCGGCACCTACCGCGAGAACGTGCTGATCACGAAAGGGCTGACCCTGCGCGGCTGGGGAAGGCAGACGGTGATCATGCCGCCGGCCGCCCCCGCGCCGCTGCCCGCACGTGCCGCCACCGCCTGCTCGCAGGCCGACACCGGAATCTGCGTCATGGGCACCGCGGAGCAGACCACCGACCGGGTGACCATCAGGTCGCTGACCCTCTCCGGCTTCAAGCGCAACGGTCTGTGGGCCTCCTACACCGACCGGCTGACCGTCGAGCGCGTGATCTCGGAGAAGAACGGCACCTGGGGCATCGCGCAGGAACGCTCCACCCGGGGGGTGTTCCGCAAGAACGTCGCCCGGGACAACGCGGAGTCCGGCATCTTCATCGCCAACACCGTCGAGCGGGAGGGTGGCGCCATCGACACCCTCGGCGCCGTGGTCCGCCGCAACACGCTGACGGGGAACCGCATCGGTGTGACGGCCCGGCGGGTCAGGAACCTGACGATCAACGACAACACCCTCACCGGCAACTGCGGCGGCGTCTTCGTCGTCGGGGACGAGGGTGAGCCGGGCGCCGGAGACATGACCATCCGGGGCAACCGGATCCACGCGAACAACAAGTTCTGCAAGGGCAACAGCCGCCTTCCCGACATCCAGGGAGCGGGCATCGTCCTCACCGGAGCGGAGGAGACGACCATCCGGTCGAACTCCATCCGCGACAACGTCGGCGCCGCCCCGATCTCCGGCGGAATCCTGCTCTTCAAGAGCTTCGTCGGAGCCCAGAACACCGACAACGTGATCAGGGACAACGTGGTCCGGGGCAACAAACCGGCGGACCTGGCCAACCAGGGCACCGGCACGGGCAACCAGTTCCTCGGCAACAGGTGCGAGACCTCCCAGCCCGCAGGGATGTGCTGACCGGTGTTCCCCGTGATCAGGAGAGACGAGGCCGAATGACCACCGTGAGCCCCACCCCCGCCCCGGCTGCGCCCCCCGCCCCTTCCGCCGCTGCCGCCCCGCCGCCGGGCATGCGGCTGAGGGAGCTCGTCTTCGGGGCCGCCTGCGCCGCGGCCGTCCGAGCGGCGGCCCGCCTCGGCGTCGCCGACGCCCTGGGCGAATCGCCCGCCACCGCGGCCGAACTCGCGACCGTGCTGAACGCCGAACCGCAGCCGTTGCACCGGCTGCTCCGCGCCCTGTCCTGCTACGGGGTCTTCGCCGAGACCCCGGACGGGAAGTTCGTCCACACGGAGATGTCGCGCCTGCTGCGCGAGGACGACCCGAACAGCCTCCGGTACATCTCGCTGTGGTGCACGGAGCCCTGGACCTGGCAGGCCTGGCCGCTGCTCGACGAAGCGGTCCGCTCCGGCGGGAACGTGTTCGAGGGCGTCTTCGGGAAGGGGTTCTTCGACTACCTCCACCAGGACGCGCACGAATCGGCCCACGTGTTCAACCGGGCCATGACCACCTCCAGCATGCAGTCCGCCCTCGACGTCGCCGCCCTCCTCGACCTGACCGGGGTGTCCTCGGTGGCCGACATCGGAGGCGGCCAGGGGCACGTCCTGGCGAGCCTGCTGGAGAAGCACCCGACGGTACGCGGCACCCTGCTCGACCTCCCCGGGGTGGCGGCCAAGGCCGACGCCCGGCTACGGGAGGGCGGCGCCCTCGCCGGGCGGGCCGCCATCGTCCCCGGCGACTGCCGCGAGACCATCCCGGTCCAGGCCGACCTCTACATCATCAAGAACATCCTGGAGTGGGACGACGACAGCACCCGCCGGACCCTGCGCAACGTCGTCGGGGCAGCCCGCCCGGGGGCCAGGGTCGTCGTCATCGAGAACCTCGTCGACGACACCCCGTCGATGAGGTTCACCACGGCCATGGACCTGATGCTGCTGCTCAACGTCGGCGGTGCGAAGCACTCCAGGGAGAGCCTCGTCACCCGGCTGACGGACGCCGGGCTGGTGATCGGGGAGATCCGCCCCGTGAACGCGTACCTGCACGCGTTCGAATGCAGCGTGCCCGGGTGACTGCGGCCCTGACGGCCACCGCACTCCGAGTCCGGCCCCGCGCCGGTCTCGGGGTGCCGGGGCGCGTCAGGCGTCCGTCATCAGGCTGCCGTTGACGAGGCTGAGGAACTCCCGCGGCGTCTTGCAGCGGTCCGCGTCGGCCGGCAGCGGCCGGCCGTGCCGGTTCTCCAGCTCACCGACGATGCCGAGCAGCCCCAGCGAGTCGAGGCCCCACTCCTCGAAGGCCGCGTCGGGACGGCTCGCCATGTCGACGGGGTCCACGGTGATGCCGGCGCCCTTCTTCATCAGGGCGGCCAGCTCTTCGACGGTCAGTTGAACGGTCATGACGGGGTTCTCCTTGCCTGAGGTGGAGCGGGCGGGTCAGACCGCCGCTGTGGTCCGGTCGGTGATCCGGCGCATGGTGGCCCGTTCGAGGAAGCGCGCGACGCCCCGGTCGGTGGCGAGGAGACCCTCCTGGGTGCCCGTGGTCCCGAAGCCGTCGCCGTCGTCGAGCAGCCTGGCGAGGACGGCCGCCTTGCGGTCGCCCTCGATGCCGAGCGCCAGGGCGGGCCGGGCGTCGAGCGGGCCGCGCACGTCGAGGAGGCGTACCACGACGTCGTCGCGCTGGAAGACGGTGCTGCTCTCCACGGGGCTCGTCAGGTCGTCGACGGCCGCCTCGTCCTGGCGCGCCAGCAGCCGGGCGAGGGCCATGCCGCACCCGGCCTTGGCGGGGTAGAACAGCGCGTGGCGCCCGACGGCCCCGGACTCGTACCCGCCCGTCGCGATGTGGTGCACGGCGGGGAGGGCCGCGCGGGTGAAGAACACCCGCGCGGCCGCGGGGTCGTCGAGGTCCCGGGACTGCTCCAGGTACGGGTTGAGGGCATCCTCGAGAGCCCGGACCTCGGGCTGGCGGGCCACGTGCCGCAGCGCCGCGAGGAGGTCGCCCTCCACCTCGATCGCCCGTACGACGCGGTTGCCGTGCATGAACAGCGAGGTACGGCGCAGCCGGGTGCTCTCGTCGACGCGGGCCTGCGGGGAGTCGTACCCGGCCAGCAGCTTCGCGACGACGGACTCGCTGCCCGGCTTGACGGTGAACGTGAGGGCGTGGCGCACCACCCCGTCCCCGCGCCGGGGAGCGGCCTGCAGGCGGCCCTTGACGGGCACCGGGACGTCGGCAGCCGCCTTGCCGCTCTCCTGGAGGACGCTGAAGCGCAGTGAGCGGGTGTCCCGGACGCAGCCGTGCAGCGGCTGGACCGACCGGGCGTGCTCCTCGCTGTTCAGCCAGGCCAGGAACGGCGGTGCGCTCTCCCATTCGCTGGTGATGAGCCATTGGGAGGGGTTCTCGATCGACTGGCACAGCTCGTCGCTGATGTGCCCGGGGACGGACGACACCTGGTCGCGCAGGTTCTCGTACACCTCCAGGAACTGGTTCTGGGCCCCGTCGTACAGGTCCAGCAGCAGCACGACCCGAAGCCTGGAGCCGTCGAAGGCGGACTGCGATATCCGTTCCGACAAAGTTGTCATCGTTCTCACTCCTTCGAGACCGAGCGCCCGCCACGTCCCGTGGCACGTCGTCAGTCGTCGGTGGAATCCGCGTGGGTGATCCGCCTGCGGATGCGGTCGGTCAGGCCCCGAGTCACGGTGGCGCTACCCGAGACCGATCGTGGTCCGGTCCTGCGGCGGGCGCGAGAGGGGAGAACCAAGCGGGTGAATGGGCGGGGGAAACCCCCCACATAAGGGCATGAAAGACCCATGACGGAAAACGTTGACCACCGTGTGCCGGTCCTCATCGTGGGTGGCTCCCTGGTGGGCCTGTGCACTTCCCTGTTTCTGGGCCGCCTCGGCATCAGGCACATGCTGGTCGAGAAGCACGCAGGTACCTCGATGCATCCCCGCGGACGCGGAATCAACGTACGGACCATGGAGGTGTTCCGGGTCGCCGGCGTGGAGGCGCAGATCCGCGAGGCGGCCTCGGTGCTGTCGGACAACCACGGCATCCTGCAGGGCGGCTCGCTCACCGGTGACGACCAGGAGTGGCTGTTCGAGGAGATCGACCCCGGAGGTGCGATCGCCCGCTTCAGCCCCTCGACGTGGTGCCTGTGCAGCCAGAACGACATCGAGCCGGTCCTGATGTCCGTGACCCCCTCCCTCGGAGCGGACCTGCGGTTCTCCACCGAGCTCCTCTCCTTCGACCCCGACGAGACCGGGGTCACGGCGATCGTGAAGAACCGCGACACCGGAGAACACGCCACCGTGCGGGCGGACTACCTCGTCGCGGCGGACGGGCCGCGCAGCCCCGTCCGTGAGCAACTGCGCATCGGACAGAGCGGCACCGGCGACCTCTTCCACAACGTGAGCATCACCTTCCGGTCCCACGGGCTCACGCGCATCGTCGGCGACCGGCGCTTCATCGTCTGCTACCTGACCACCCCCGACGCGGACGGCGCCCTGCTGCCCGTCGACAACCACGAGCAGTGGGTGTTCCACGCGCCCTGGCACCCCGACCGCGGGGAGACCCTCGAGGACTTCACCGACGAGCGCTGCATCGACCACATCCGCCGCGCGGTCGGCGCACCCGACCTGGACGTCACCGTCACCGGCAAGGCGCCGTGGCACGCCGCGGAGCGGGTTGCGCGCCAGTACGCCTCCGGCCGGGTGTTCCTTGCCGGCGACTCCGCCCACGAGATGTCCCCCACCGGGGCCTTCGGCTCGAACACCGGCATCCAGGACGCGCACAACCTCGCCTGGAAGCTGGCGGCCGTACTGGAGGGCTGGGCCGGTCCGAGCCTGCTCGAGACGTACGAGGCCGAGCGGCAGCCGGTGGCGCAGGCCACGAGCGAACGGGCCTCGGCCCGCTCGGCGGAACACAGCCACCCGGGCTACGCACCCGCGCCCGGCTCCGCCGGTGCACGGCAGGGCGGCGTCCTGACCGTGGCCATGGGCTACCGCTACAACCAGGGCGCCGTCGTGGGCACGGACCCGGACCAGCCGGTCGTGCCCGAGCGGATGCAGCTGACCGGCGACCCCGGAACCCGGGCCCCGCACATGTGGATCGGCCGCGCCGGCGAACGGAGGTCCACCCTCGACCTCTACGAGCGCTCCTTCGTCCTGCTCAGCTCCGAGGGCACCCCCTGGCGGGCGGCGGGGCAGGAGGTCGCGGAGCAGCTGGGCATGCGCCTGGACGCGTACGCGATCGGCATCGGCGCGGACGCCGACCTGATCCCCGAGAACGGGGCCGACTGGGCGGAGGTGCACGGCACGCACCCCGAGGGCGCGGTGCTCGTCCGCCCCGACGGCTTCGTCGCCTGGCGGTGGACGCAGGTGGTGGACGACCCGGCGGCCGTCCTGTACGAGGTGGTGAGCACGCTGCTCGGCCGGTCCTGACCGTCCGGGACGGCCCGCCCGGGGCGGGGCCAGGCTCATGCCGGGCCGTGACCGCCCGGGGCCAGGCGGTGGAGCCGCAGGGCCAGCTGGAGTTCGAGCCCCCGCTCCGGGGCGTTCCAGTCCCGGCCCAGCAGCCGCCCGACCCGTTCCAGGCGCTGGACCACGGTGTTCACGTGGACGTGCAGGACCTCCCTGGTCCTGGTCAGGCTGGCGCCCTGCGCGAAGTACGCCTCCAGGGTCGCGGTCAGATCGGTCCCGCGGGCCGTGTCGTAGTCCAGTACGGGGCCCAGCGTCCGGGCCACGTACCCGGCGACATCGGCCTGGTCGCCGAGGAGCACCCCGACGAAGCCGAGGTCGGTGAGGGCCCCGCCCCCGCCCGTGCGGCCCAGCGCCCGCAGCGCGGACAGCGCACGCTGGGCCTCCGCGTGCGCGGCCGGCAGGCCGCCCGGCCCGGCGGCGGGCCCGGCCGCGCCGACGGTCACCTCGGCGCAGACGGCCCGGCCCAGCTCCGCGGCGAGGTCCTGGGCGAGGGGGCCCGGGTCCCGGGCCGGGAGGACGAGCACGACGTGTTCGTGGTGGAGTCCGGCCAGGCCGTCGTGGGCGCGGGCGCCGCGGGCCGCCGCCGTGAGCAGCCGGTGCCGGGGCACCGCCGCGGCGTGGACGACGAACACCGACTGCGGCAGCCCGAGGTCGACGCCCGTCCGCCGGGCCCGGGCGGCGAGGCCGCCGGGGTCCCCGGCGGCCGACAGCAGATCGCCCAGCAGCTCCCCGCGGAGCCGGTCCTCCGTCTCGGCGACCGAGCGGCGCAGCAGCAGGAGCAGGGCGGCCACCACGCTCGCCCGCTCGAACAGCAGCCGGTCGGCGTCCCCCAGGTCGGGCCGGCCCGTCAGGGCGATGCTGCCGAGGAGTTCGGGCCCGGCCAGGACCGCGCACACCCAGGTCCCGTCCACGGGGACGGCCCGGCCGCCGGCTCGCGAGGCCGCCACCGCCCGGGCCTGCGGAGGCAGCGGATCCGCCCCGGTCCGGGCCAGCTCGGCGCCCTCCGCGTCGTGGATCAGGACGCCGCCGTCCAGGACGGCGGCGATCTGCGCGGCCACGCCGGTGGCGTCGCCGCCGCGCAACACCAGGTCGGTGAGCTGGTCGTGGGCCTGTTCGGCACGGCGCAGGGCCTCGCTCTGCGCGCGGATGGTCCCGGTGGCGGAGTTGAGGTCCACGAGCGCGGCCCGGGTCTCCTCCAGCAGCCGGGCGCCGTCGATGGCGATGGCGGCGTGGTCGGCCAGTGAGGACAGGAGCGCGACCTCGTCCGGCGTGAAGGTGCGCGGGGAGCGGTCGGCGGCATAGAGCACCCCGATGACCTGGGCGCCCACGCGCAGCGGCACGCCCAGGATGGCCCGGAGCCCCTCGTCGAGGACGGCGCCGTCGATCGGGGCGGTGTGGCGGAACCGGGTGTCGGCCCGGTAGTCCCCGGTGGCGTACGGGCGGGCGGTCTGGGCGACGAGACCGCCCAGCCCTTCGCCCATGCCGAGCCGGACCCGCTGGAAGGCGGCGGCCACCGAACCGTCGGTGACCCTCATGTACGTGTCGCCCGCGGCCTCGTCGTTGAGGGACAGGTAGGTGACGTCCGTCCCGAGCAGCAGCTTGGCCCGGTGGACGATGGCCCTCAGCACGGCGTCCAGATCGCGCAGGGCCGCCAGATCGCTCGCGGTGTCGAAGAGGGCGGTGAGCTGGGCCTCGCGCCTGCGGTGCTGGCCGAGCGTGCGGCGGATCCGCAGGGCCACCTCGGTGGCCTCGGCCAGTGCGGCGAGCTCCTCGGGGCCCGCCCCGGCCTCCACGGCCTCGGCGGTGGGGCGGCCGAACTCCTCCGAGGGGGCGCCGTCGGCCAGCAGGCCGAGCAACTGCCGCACACCGGTGCGGGCTTCGTGGTGGGCGGAGCCGGAGCCTGTCACGGAGCGGAGCATACGGGGAGGCCTCCGGTGGCTGCACGGCCGGTGGTGGCGGGTGGGGCACGGGGCCGGCAGCGCGGTGCCGGCCCCGGTCAGCCGGCGGGCGCGACCGGGTCGCGGCTGCCCTGCCGCGGCAGCGCGGCGGCCTGCGCGGCCTCGGCCAGGTCGCGTCCCCGGGTCTCCTTCGCCACGAGCACCGTCAGGGTGGTGACCAGCGCCGTCAGGCAGAGGTAGACGGAGACGGGCACCGACGAGTCGTAGTCCTTGAGCAGTTCGACCGCGATGACCGGCGCGAGCGCGCCGCCGATGACGGAAGCGAGCTGGGACCCCAGGGAGGCGCCGGAGTAACGGACCTCGGTGTCGAACATCTCCGAGAGGAAGGCGGCCTGCGGACCGTACATCGCCCCGTGCAGCAGCAGCCCGACGGTGACGGCGAGTGCGATGACCGGGAAGGACCTGGTGTCCAGCAGGGCGAAGAAGGCGAAGGCCCAGCCGGCCGTCCCGACCGCGCCGATCAGGGTCACCGGCCGGCGCCCGATCCGGTCGGAGAGCGCGCCCCACAGCGGGATGGTGACGAAGTGGACCGCCGAGCCGATCAGTACGGCGTTCAGCGCGTCGCTCTTCGGCAGCCCCAGGTGGGCGGTGACGTAGACGAGCAGGAAGGCGGTGAGGACGTAGTACGAGACGTTCTCGCCGAGCCGGGTGCCGATCGCGGTCAGCACCTGGCGCCGGCCGGTGCGCAGGACCTGGAGGACCGGGGGCCTCTCCCGGGCGCCGGCCGCGGCTGCCGCCTCCGCCTTGCGCCGGGCCTCCAGGAAGACCGGGGACTCCGAGACGGAGACGCGGATCCACAGGCCGATCACGACGAGCACGCCGGAGAGCAGGAAGGGGATCCGCCAGCCCCAGGCGAGGAACGCCTCCTCGGACTGGACCGCCGCCAGGAGCGCCAGCACACCGGTGGCGAGCAGGTTTCCGCCGGGCGCGCCCGCTTGCGGCCAAGAGGCCCAGAATCCGCGGTGCCGCTCCCCGCCGTGCTCGGAGACCAGCAGGACGGCCCCGCCCCATTCCCCGCCCAGCGCGAACCCCTGGACCAGACGGAGCAGCGTGAGCAGAACGGGTGCGCCGGCCCCGATGGAGGCGTGCGTGGGCAGCAGACCCATCGCGAAGGTGGCCCCGCCCATCATCAGCAGGCTCACCACCAGCAGCTTCTTGCGGCCCACCCGGTCGCCGAAGTGACCGAAGACGATCCCGCCCAGGGGCCGGGCGGCGAAGCCGACCGCATAGGTCAGGAAGGCGAGCATCGTGCCGACCAGCGGATCGCTCGACGGGAAGAACAGCGTGTTGAACACCAGGGCGGCCGCGGAGCCGTAGAGGAAGAAGTCGTACCACTCGATGGTGGTCCCGACGAGGCTGGCGGCGACGATCCTCCGAATGCCTGACGGGGCCGGCGTAACCGGTGCGGGGGAGACCATGTGCACCACTTCCAGGGTGTCTGCGGGGACGTCGGTGTGGCCACAACGTAGAAGTCCGCAGGTCAGCGGTATATGTGGCGTGCCATCACAATCAACCCCACCTGAGTGTGTCCGACCACCACTCGGCCCGAACTGATCCCCTCCGACCCCTCCGGAAGCGGGTGGGAAGCCCCTGCCGGAATTGCAGAGTTGCGCCTCTTTTGGGGAGGCGGTGCTGGCTCCCGTGGTGGTTTGGCGCTGGTTACGCTGCGTTGAGCATGACGCGTTTGTGGTCGAGCTGACGCAAAGCGGAAACGGCAGAGAAGTGTCGTTTTGACTCGTCTCTCGGGTCTGCTTCATGCCTGGCGTCGTCTGGTACGCCTCGGTGTCCCATACCGAGCAGCAGGTCCTGAACGAGGTCGGGCGAAGTCCCATCGATGGCGTCCCCGGTCCTCCCGGCCCGATGCTCTACCTCGGCTGCGGCCGCGCGGACCGGCCTTTCGCTACCGCCGACTGGAGCGTCTACCTCGTAGCCCGTTGACGTTCGGTACTCGCCTCGTCGGATGTGGGCAGGGCGGTCGGCTGCGAGGAGTGGCTTGGTCAGCACAGGAGATGGCGTCCGGCCGTCGCCAGTTCTGGAGCCAAGGGTCGCTTGCAGACTGTGCAGCGCAGGGCGCCCGGCGGCAGTCGAGGTGCCGGCAGTGGCTTCGGATGCCGGTCGGCCTCTTCGCGTCGCTGCTGTGCCTCGCGCAGCTGGCGGGCGCACCGCGATGCGCTCTCCCGCCGCTCCGCTGCCTCCTCGCCGGCTTCCCGCTGGGAGTCGCTCAGCTTGTGTTGCAGGCTCGGAGGCAGCACGGCGCCATGCCGGTCCAGGTCCAGCTCGCCGAGCGGTACGGCCTGCCGTTCCAGGTCGTCGAGCGCGCACGGCGGATGGCGCAGACCGAACACCGCCGGGTCCTTCACCTCCCACCACTGGTGCACCTTCTGGTGCGCCCGGCCGAAGGCCGTCCACGCCGTGCCCTTGGACGGGACGTAGAACCACACCGGCAGCCCCTCGGACAGGACGACGTGGGGGAAGGGCACACCGGGCCGCCAGAACCAGACATCGACGATGCCCTGCCGTCGATAGTCACCGTGTCTGGCGCGCCACGAGTCATCCGTCATGAGCATCCGCTGCGCCTCCAGCGCGAGGCGAGTGCCGTCCTCCAACCGCACGGCAACGTCTGCGCGGCGGTCCTGGTCCGGGGTCCACTGCTCCAGGCCTACCGCGGCTGTGCCCGGGGCGGCCACCCTCTGCGGACCCCGGGCATCCGACGCCATCGCCCGGACGACCTGGGGGATTTGGCGGCGCTCGCCGCTTCCTCGGCTGTGCTCGACGAGCGGGCCAGGGACATGCCATCGAGCCTTCCAGCGGCATCGCGTCGTGACGGGCATATAGCCATCCGCCCGTCGGCTGTCACTCGGTGTCCGGCGGCCAGGTGGTGCGGTCGCGGCGGTGGTCGAACTCCGGCAGCTCGGAGGCGAGGATGTCGAAGTGGGGGAGCGGGGCCCACAGGCTGCGCTCGCCGATCACGTAGAGGCGGCGTTTGGCGCGGCTCGCGGCGACGTTGAGCAGGTGCGGGGTGCGGGCCGCCCAGTCACGGGCGCCGGGCCGGCCGCCGCCGAGCACGAGGACGACGACGTCGGCTTCCTTGCCCTGGGCCCGATGGACGGTGGCGCAGCGCTCCTCGATCAGTTCGGACGTCCAGCCTTCACGGCCGCGGCAGATCTTCTGGCATTCGGCGACCAGGGCCCGGAAGGGGGCGATGACGCGTACGCGCTCGATGTCGACACCGTGCCGGTGCAAGTTTTCCAGGACGAACTCGAAGGCTCGGCGGTCGCGTTCGCCCCACGGGGCCTCGGATGGGCGGCTCGGGTCGTCGGTGTTGAGCCAGCGGCTGGGGAGCAGGCCGCTGTGTTCCGTGTCGGGGAATGCCTTGGGTGCGGTGCCGTAGACCATGAGGCCGCCGTACGCGACCTCGTTGCTGACCGTGAACATCGGTTCTTCGCAGCGGCGGTGGACGCGCAGCGGCGAGCCCACCCAGACGTGCTCGTCCTCGGTGTCCGGGGCCGGCAGGTAGGTGCCGTAGCGGTTGGTCCGGTCGGCGACGGCCTGGGCCGAGGTGGCCGAGGGCAGCCAGTGCTCGTCGACACCGTAGGCGCGCAGCAGCCGGAGCTGCAGGGCCGTGGGCATGGTGACCACGGGTTCGAGCTGGAGCGGATCACCGACCAGAACGGCACGGCGGGCCCGCCACAGCGCGCCGGCGGCGGCCTGCGGCGTGGCCTGCCCGGCCTCGTCCACGAGGACCCAGCCGATCGACTCCCGACCGAGGCGGGCGAACATGCTGCCCACCGAGGAGAAGGTGGTCGATACGACCGGCACCAGGAGGAAGAGGGTCTGCCAGGCGCGCTCGACCTCCTCGTCGGGGACGGGCCCGTTGGTGCCTGCCATCAGCTCCATGAGGACCTGGAGGTTGCCGAGGACCTTCTTCGCGGCGCCGGCGACGAAGGCGCGGTGCAGGTCGAGGGCGCGCAGGAACAGGTCACTGCGCGCGGTGGACCATGCCTCGTCGGACCAGGGCGAGCCGAGCTCCTGGTCGGCTTCGTCGAGGTGCGCCCAGCCGAGGGGCAGGGACGGCAGCGGCCGGGCCGCCTCCCGCAGTTCGCGGTGGAGGCCGTCGAGTTCGGCCACGGCGCCCCGCAGGTCGCGGCGGGACGAGTCTGCGACCCATCGGGCGTGCCGAAGGGCGGCGGCCGACGCGGCCTCCCGCGAGCTCGCGGCCCGTTCGTGGTCGAGGGCGGCGGTGAGGCCGGCGGCGGCCTCGTCTACGGCGGCGGCGGACGCGGTGTGCTGCCCGGCGGCCAGGGACTCGGCGCGCACGGCTGCGGCGACCTGCTCCAGGGAGTCCTCGAGCGCGGCGCGCTGCTGGAAGAGCAGGTGCGCGATCTCGGCCTGGGTGTGCTCCTGCTGCCGTTCGGCGGACTGCCGGTCGGCCGCGCTCTGCAGCAGACGGCGCAGCCCGCCGCGCAGGCCCCGTTCGCCGGCCGGGGGCGCGTCGTGCCGGGCGGTCAGCGCGGCCACGTACTCGCGGTGGTGCGCAGCCAGTTCACGGGCGGCCGACAGGTCCGCGCGGGCGGCGGCCAGCTCCTGCCGGGCCTGGGGTACGCGGTGGGAGGCCGTCCCGTATCCGGCCTCGGCCATCACTGTGGCCGTCCGGGCGGTGGCGGTGGCGGCGGCGGCCCGGTCCAAGGCCGCCGCGGCGGCGGCGGCCTGCTGGTCGGCCCGGGAGACGGCGGCCTCCAGGTCCGCGATCCGCTGCCCGGCTGATGGGGACTCGACGGCCGCCAGAGCCCCGGCCAGCCGGGCGCGCCCGGCGCGCAGCCGCTCGACCTCTGCCTGGGCGGCACGGAACGCCGCGACGGCGCCGGTCCACGACGGTACGGGTTGGGCGGGTCCGGCCGCCGCGGCCCCAGCGTGGTCCGCGGGGGTGACAGTCCCCCGGCCTCCGGGCGTGGGCTTGGGCGGAATCCAGTCACTCAAGACCGCGCGCATGCCGCGCAGCGGCGGCAGGCCGGCGGCCGAGCGGGCGTCGCTCTCCTTCTCGGGTAGTTGGCCCCACCAGAACCGGTTCCCGAACTCCTTGCGGTTGGTCTTGTTGCCGAGCACCGCTGCGACCAGCCCCCAGGCCGGCCCGCCGAGGAGTGCGGAGGCGAGGTCGGAGAAGTGGTCGGGGCCGTCTTGCCAGTGTTCGCCGAGCGCGCCGATGCCGGGCAGTTCGGCGGTGATGTTCTCCACGGCGCCGTTGTTGGAGGAGGCGACCACGATTTCGAACCCGGTCAGCCGCGGGTCGAGCCGCGATATGAAGCGGGGGCGCTGACCCTGGCGGTCCCGGCCCCGCCACGGCGGACCGGTGAACGCCTGGCCGGGCCGGTCGAACGTGGCCAGCACCGCCGCCCGCTCGACGACCAGAGCGGCGACCAGGTCGCGCAGCATCGTGGTCTTGCCCGTGCCCGGCGGGCCGTTCACGGAGAACATCCCGCCCTCGGTTCCCGCTCGGTCGGCGAGCATGCGGTTGACCGCGAACTGCTGGCTCAGAGCGAGCGGGAACCGCGCCGGTGCGGGCCAGCGGCCGGCCGGAACAAGGTCCGGAGCGACCCCGTCGAGGACGATCCCGCGCTCTTGGCGGACATCCGTCCGCGCCCTCACGGCGACGGAGTCGAGCTCGGTCAGGTACGCCTCCAGCGCCGGGCCGATGCCGTTGCCGAGGGCTGCGGACACCCGGGCCAGATCAGGCGGGAGCAGGCTGTTCAGGAATGGTGCTGTGGCAGTGACCTTCGCCTTCGGGTCCCGCGGCCGTCGGACCAGCCTGCTACGTACCCGGACCGCCTGGGGTCGCAGGTGGTCCCGTACCCCGCACAGGTCGGCGATCTGCGCGGTCAGGGCGACCAGATCGGCGAACCCGAGCGCACGGGGACCGGCGCCGGCGCTTGCCCCGAACTCCGCCGACGTGTCAGGACCATCGGCCGACGCCCCCTGAGGAACGTCCTCGGTGCCTTGCGGCGGCGTGGACTCCACTTGCTCCTCGGCTGGGCGGCGGGCCGCGACCCAGTCCGCGGTGCGGCGAACCAGGGGTTCCGCCGCGCCCTGCAGGGCGGCGCCGGCGACTTCGCCGAACAGGGCGCCGACCGCGCCGACGGCAGCGCCGCCCAGGATCTCGGCAAGCAACTGCTGCCAGCTCCCGCCGCCGATGGCGCCCCGCGTTCCCGCCCCACCGTCGGTGCCGGGCCACGCTCCGTACGCGGTGACGGCGGCCGGGATAGTGGGGCCGTACGGGACCGTGGTGGCCGTGAGCTCGTCGATCGCGGTGCCGAACGCGTCGTTGAGCTCCTCGAAGCCGTCCAGCCATCCCGCTGCGGACGGTCCTGGATCGAACAGACGCCCGGTCGCCCAGCCGCATGCGGAGATCACGGATGTGTCCTCGAGCGGTCGTCCCTCGTCGTCCAGGACCAACGCAAACATCGCGCTCTGGCCCGACAGCACCAGCTCGGTCTGCGGCACGCCGGGATCGGGATCGGTCCCTGCGGGCAGTACCGCGATCATCGCCTGGCGGAGTAACTCCAGGTCGAAGACCCCGCAGTAGACATCGTGCCGCCACATCCAACCGTTCCGTGCCCGCCGCGCCCCCGTCTCCGGGTGGTCCGCGGCCCAGGGCAGGGGCGGCGGCACCCGGCCCGGCTCCGGGATGAGGTCGACGACGTACTCGTCCCTCGCCCCAGAGCGTGCGACGGGGCGGCGACGGGGCAGCGCCGGGATGGTCGGCGGGCTGAACAGCTCGATCGCGCGCCAGCACTCCAGCAGGGCCTCCCGCCGACGGTCCCGCGCGTGTCCACTCCGCACCCACTGCCCCCGTGTCGTACACGCGGCATCGTGCCGCTCCCCTGAAGATCAGCTGCATCGCCGAATCTACCGGACCGTCAGCGAGCCCGAGTCCCGCTCAGCGGGGCTTTGCCGAGCCTCAGCTGCGGTCGGGTGGGAGGAGGAAGGTCACCGCCAGGCCCACGACGGCCCAGATCAGCAGCCCGCCGAGCACCGGTACCAGGACCCCGAGGTCCGTACGGGCAAGCAGCAGCGAGCCTGCCGTCACCCCTGCGGCCATGCCCGATCCGTTGGCAACGAACACGGATTCCCGCGCCCGTGCCACCGCCGTGAACACCCGCACCAGGCACATGGATACCCAGAAGAGCACGGGCGTCGTCAGCATGAGGGCCAGGATCCCCACCCACCATGGGACACCAGGAGCCCGGAGCAGCACGATCGTTGCCGCTGCGGCCACGAGCATGGCGAGCAGGAGGCCCATCAGCGATAGGCCGTCCTGATCACCTTCCTCCGAGATCGAGCGATCCACCGAGAAGACGCTGCCGATGACGATGCCCAGGATCACCGACCACGTCCCGGACAGGACCTGGAACGCGACCAGCTGGCCCCCGACCGCCACCGCGGGCGCCACGAAGGCGATCCAGGCGGCGCCCGTCGACCGTAGGGCTTTCTTCGGCTTCTCGGGATCCCGCGAGGCGGACGCCCCTCGGGATACGCGCGCCGACGCCTGTTCGGCGGGTGGGGGCACGGGCTGCGCGGCGGCCGGCCGAGCGGTGGCGGTCTCGGTCGGGCGTGCGGCGAGGTCCCGCGCCGCCATGAGACTTCCCGACGGCTCCCACAACTCGGTCGTCCGGTAACCCTGCTGTTTTCCGGCCAGGCTCAGCAGCTCCCCGGTCGCGGCCGCGCTCGGCGGGCGATCCGCCGGGTCTTTGCTCAGCAGCCGAAGGACCAGCCGGTCGAGCTCGCCCGCGACTTCCGGCCGATGCGTCCGTACCGGTACCGGCACCCGGTTCGCGTGCTGGGCAAGCACATCCCACCCCGAGCCTGTGAACGGCGGTTCCCCGGTGAGCAGTTCGTAGAGAACGCATCCCAGCGCGTAGAGGTCGGTGCGCGCGTCGTGCCTTCCTTGGGCCTGCTCGGGCGCCATGTACGCGGGCGTCCCGATCACCGACCCGGTCGTCGTAAGTCCCCGAACTCCGCTCTGCCGGGCGATCCCGAAGTCGCAGATCTTGATCCGGCCCCTCGCGGTCAGCAGGATGTTGCCCGGCTTGATGTCCCGGTGGACGATCCCCGCCGCGTGCGCGGCCTGGAGCCCCGCGCAGATCTGCACACCCCACCGCACCACGTCCTCGACGGCCGACGGACCGCTCTGAGTCCCCAGCGGGCGCCCGTCGACGAGCTCCATCACCAGAAAGACGACCGTCTGTCCGTCGACCGGACCTTCCCCGACATCGTGCACGGCCACCACGTGCGGGTCGGACAGCCTCGCGGCCGCGCGCGCCTCCGCCCGCAACCGCAGCGCGAGCTTGTCCTCCCCCGGCCGGGCGATGACCTTCACCGCCACATCCCGGGCCAACGAGAGGTCCCGGCCCCGCCACACCTCGCCCATGCCACCCACGCCTATCAGCTCGGCCAGCTCGTACCGGCCTGCCAACACCATGCCTTCCATCGGCACCCCCATGCGGTGCACTGTAGATCGTCGGCCATGTGCACGGCTGCGCTCCCAGCACCAGCAGCCTGTTCCTTGCGAGGGCCGTCCGGGGGCGGGCCTGAGCCCCCGCCCAAGTACTTCCCAGCGTCCGCTTGCCCGTAGGGGGCGCCTGGGTGAGGGCGGCCGTGATCTTCGGGTACTGCGGTCGCTCGGCCCAGGAGGTCGCCGCGCTCGGTGACCTCCTGGGCGCTGCCGTGCATGCCCCGGCCGTGGTCTGGGATCCGGTCCAGGATGCGGCGGACGGTCAACGCCGAGCTCCCCGGCCCGCCGGCTTCGCGGCACACCACATCGGATGGGCGCAGACCCGTGCCGGTACCCGGCCGGTCCGGGCGCCCCTGCCGACCGGCGCCACCGACGTGAAGGCCGGGCGATGCGGCCTGTGCACCGTGAGACTCCCGAACGGGAGGAGCAGACCCGTCCGGGCGGCACTCACCCGCCCGTCACCGCCGTGGTTCACGCTCGCCGTCAAGGTGGCCGCCGTCCGCCTTCCCGCCCGCCGCGGGCAGCATCCGGGCGCCGGCGCGCGGGAATCCGGTTGCGGCCGGACGCCGCGTCGACTCTCCTGGGACGTCGGGGCGGTCCCCGAGGGTGCGGGAGGGTGGGTGCACGTGAGGACGCGCAAGCTGAGGTTCGGCCTGTACGCGGACGAGGAGGGGCTGGCGTGGGTCAGGGAGTCCGTCGGCCGGGAGGCCGGTGCCCGCGGCGCGCGCATCGTGGACGAGACCGTCCTACGGGCCGGTGCGCACAGTGGCCGCACGACCGCCGAGCTCTGCGACTTCCTCGCGGAGCAGTGGGCCGTCGAGAACCCCGGCCGCAGCAGCGGCACCCGGGAGGCGGTCGTGCTGGACGTCCGGCTGGTGTGCTCGCTGCGCACCTACCGGGCGGTCCGCAAGGCGGCGCTCAGGGCCCTGTGTCCGGAAGGGGCGGGGCCGCACACCTGCCGGGTGCCCTGGTCCGCCTGGTGACGGCCGCCCCTGCCGGGGCCGCGGGCGGACCGGGGCACCTCCGGCGCGCTCCGTCTCAGTCCACGAGCACGCCGGGGTTGAGGATGCCCCGGGGATCGAGGGCGCCCTTCGCTGCCCGCAGGGCGAGGGCGAAGGGCTCGGGGCGCTGGCGGTCGTAGCCGGGGCGGTGGTCCCGGCCCACGGCGTGGTGGTGGGTGATGGTGGCCCGGTGGCGGTGCAGGACCTCACCCGCGACGGCCTTGAGATCGTCCCAGAGGGCGACCTCGTCACCGGCGCGGCCGGCCGCGAGGACGGTGAAATAGGGCGCTGCACCGTCCGGATACACATGTGTCAGACGGCAGTTGACGGTCGCGGGATGTCCGGTGGCCTTGAGCGCCGCCGCGCCGACCTCGGTGCGCACCGCCTCGATCAGCCCGGGGATCCGGTCCCAGGTCGCCGCCGTCTCGAAGGTCTCCGCCACGGCGCCCATCCTGGCCAGCCCGTCCCGCAGGTAGGGCATCCGCAGGAAGGCGGAGCGCCAGGCGACTACGGCGGCGTCGCCGGACGGAGCCGCGTGCGGCCCGGAGGCGCCCACGGGCGTGTCGTCGTACCGTCCGCCGTGCGAACGGGCCAGGTCGACCCCCCGTGCGAGCAGGGCGTCCACCGGCTCGTCCGCCGACTCGAAGCCCAGGACCAGGACGGCGCAGCCGTCCCGCGCCGCGCCCGACAGCGCAGCCTCCCCGGCGTCCAGGAGACGGCAGTTGGCGGGGGAGAGACCGGACTGCGCCAGGGCCCGTACCGCCCGCAGTGCGTCCGGGAATCCGGTGAAGGACACGGCGGCGGACGCCTTGTGGCGGGGGCGTTCCTGCAGGCGGACCCAGGCCTCGGTGATGACCCCGAGGGCGCCTTCGGATCCCAGGAACAGGCGGTCGGGTGACGGGCCGGCCCCGGAGGCGGGCAGCCGCCACGAGCTGCTCGTGCCGGCCGGGGTGACCACGCGCAGCGACTGCACGAAGTCGTCGATGTGCGTGCGGCCGGTGGCGTAGTGGCCGCCGGCCCGGGTGGCGAGCCAGCCCCCGAGCGTGGAGAACTCGAAGCTCTGGGGGAAGTGCCGCAGGGTGAGGCCGTAGGGGCGCAGCTGGTCCTCCAGGGCCGGCCCGAGGGTCCCCGCCTGGATGCGTGCGGCCCGGCCTTCGGCGTCGACCTCCAGGACGCGGCCCATGGCGGTCAGGTCGAGGGACAGCACCGCCCGGTGGGCATCGCCCCGGTACTCCACGCCGCCGGTGACCGAGGAGCCCCCGCCGTACGGGACGACGGCGACCTGGCGTTCGCCGGCCCACTCCAGCAGGTCGGCCACGCCCCGCTCGTCCGCCGGGCGGGCGACGAGGTCGGGGATGCGGCCGGGGCGCCCGCGCAGGGCGCGTACGACGTCGCGGTACGCCTTGCCCATGGCGTGGGCGGCCCGGTCCGCGGGGTCGGCGCTGACCAGGTGGGCGAGGCTGCCCGGAGGTTCCACGGCAGGGCTGCCGATGCCCAGATCGCGGACGCGGGGTACGGGGAGCGGGCGGCCGAGGGTACCGGGGAGCAGGGCTCCCATCGCGGTGCACTCGGCATCGTCGGGGTGCTCGTCCGTCCGGCCCCAGCCCCACCAGGAGCGGGTGCGGGCCGTCGGCTGCGGGGTGGTGCCGTTCATGGGCGGCGCTCCTGGGGTAGGTAATTTACCGAGCGGTAAATTACCTACTGATAATATCGGCTCATGGCAACCCCACCGTCGAAGGCCGGTACCAAGGGCGTCCCGCGGGAGCACCGCCGGCAGCAGATGCTGGAGGCCGCCACCGAGGAGTTCGGCACCCGTGGCTACGCGGCCGCCTCGCTGCCCGCGATCGCCGCGCGCGTGGGCGTCACCAAGACGCTGCTGCACCAGTACGTCGGGACCAAGGAGGACCTGTACGTCGCCTGCCTGGTCCCCGTGGGCGACCGGCTCCTTGACGCGATCCGGACGGCGATGGGCCCGGACGGGACCGCCCCGCACACCCCGCTGCGCGTGCTCCACGGCATCTTCACCGCCCTGGAGGGGCGGCGGGAGGCGTGGTTCGTGCTGTACGACACCTCGCTGCCGCCCGGCGGCGAGGGCGCCCGCCGGGCCGCGGAGTACTGGGCGGCCGTCGACCGGCTCGCCGCGGGCGGCACCGCCGAGCTGCTGCGCGCGGCCGGATCCGCCGACCCCCTGGACGCCGACGCCCTCAAGTACGTCTGGCGGGACCTGGTCGCCACCCTCGTCCGCTGGTGGGTCAAGCACCCGGAGCAGACCCCGGAGGCCATGACGCAGCGCTGCGCCCGCCTCTTCGCGGCCGCCGCCACGCTCACCCCGGACGGCCGTTCCGGCTGAGGCCGGGTCCGGCGGCCCGGGTGCCCCGACCTGTGCGCCGCCCGGAACGGGGGCATCATGGCGGAAGGCCGGCGGGTTCCGCGTACGGCCGTCGAGCCTGCGGGGAGGCGCGCTGAGTCGGGAGGTGACTCGTACGCATGGACGAATCGCGCAGGGCCTGGTTCATGATCGGCGGCGTGGGCGCCGTCATCCTCCTCAACCTCGTGGCCATCATCCTGATGAACGTCCTCGGACGCTGACCGTGTGACGGATCCGCCGCATCCCTCAGGGGGTGCGGCGGATCCGTTCGTGCCGCAGCCGCCGCGACCCGGCACCCGGCCGGCGGGGGCCGCCGGGCGCACGTCCCGCCCGTCCGGGGCGATTTCGCCCGCAGGAGAGGGGCGCGGCTTCCGGGCCGGCCGCCCGCGCGGACAGACCCCTGCCCGCCCGGTGGCCGCCGCGCCGGCCCGGCGGTCACCGGGGGCGGCCTTCCGCGATGCGGCGAGCCCGTCGCGCGGGCGCGCCCCCTTTGTCTGACACATCCTCAACTCCGTTCCCTGCCACGGATGTCCGGTTCGCCGTCGGGTCCGCAAGAGAGGTCGTCCGCACCCTTGCCGTGCCGCCCCGGTTCGCGAATGATGCACCGGGCGCTTCGGTCGACGGTGGTCGCGATCCGCCCGCCACCCCCGAACCGCGGCCAGGAGGCACGACGTGCGGACGAACCGTCACATCCGGAGATCACTGGCGGTCGTGGGAACCGCCCTCGCGCTGGTCGTCGGCATCCCCCAAGTCGCCTTCGCGGCACCGCCTCCGGCCCTGCCCGGCCAGGCCGAAGCGATCGAGCTGACCTTCCAGCCGGCCTACGACTACGACACCGACGGCTGCTACCCGACACCCGCGATAGGCCCGACCGGCGTCCTGAACGGCGGACTCAACCCCACCGGCGCCCTCAACGGCAACTGCCGGGACGCCGCGGACCTCGCCAACACCAACGGATACTCCCGCTGGACCTGCAACAACGGCTGGTGCGCCGTGGTCTACGCGCTGTACTTCGAGAAGGACCAGGCCATCCCCGGCATCAGCCTCGGCGGCCACCGCCACGACTGGGAACACGTGGTCGTCTGGATCCAGGACAGCGAGGCCAAATACGTCGCGACCTCCGCCCACGGCGACTTCACCGTCCACGCGCGCGACCAGATCCGCTGGGACGGCACCCATCCCAAGATCGTTTACCACAAGGACGGCATCGGCACGCACTGCTTCCGCGCGGCGAACACCGACGACGAACCGCCGGAGAACCACCGCGGCACCTGGCAGTTCCCCACCCTCGTCGGATGGTCGGGCTACCCCGCCACGCTGCGGGACAAGCTCAGCCAGGCCGATTTCGGCAGCGCGCACTTCGGCCTGAAGGACGGCTCCTTCGCCTCCCACCTCGCGAAGGCCAAGCCGGCGGGCATCCCCTTCGACCCGTACCGGTAGCCGGACGGCCACGGCCGGGACCCGCGGCTCAGGACCCGCGCGGGCTCCCCCCGCCCCGGCTAGCCGGGGCCGGGGCCCAGATGGCTCGTGAACCAGGCGCGGGCGAGGGCGGCCACCTCCGAGAGCGCTCCCGGTTCCTCGAAGAGGTGGGTCGCGCCGGGCACCACGGCGAGGCTGTTCTCGCAGCGCAGCTCCGCCTGGGCCCGCCGGTTGAGGTCGAGCACCGTCGGGTCGCGGCCGCCCACGATGAACAGGGTCGGCGCCCGTACGCCGGCGAGCAGCGGCCCGGCGAGGTCCGGGCGGCCGCCCCGGGAGACGACCGCGGAGACGTCCGCACCGGGCGCGGCGGCCGCCCGCAGCGCTGCCGCGGCCCCGGTGCTCGCTCCGAAATAGCCGACGGGCCCCTCGGTGCGCTGCCGCAGCCAGCGCGTGGCGTCCGTGAGCCGTCGGGCCAGGGTCTCGATGTCGAAGACGTTCGCCCGGTCCGCTTCCTCCCCGGGGGTGAGCAGGTCGAAGAGCAGCGTGCCCAGCCCCGCGTGGTGCAGGCTCCGCGCGACCGCCCGGTTGCGCGGACTGCGGCGGCTGCTGCCGGAGCCGTGGGCGAACACCACGACCGCCCCGGCACCGGCCGGCAGGACGAGGTCCCCGGCCAGCGCGAGGCCGTCCGCGTCGACCGACACCTCGGCGGACGGGCCCGTTCCGGGGGATGCGGGATATCGGGGAGGTGCGGGGGACGCCGGGGGCGGCTGGAGCGGCGGTCCCGCCTCCGCCAGCAAGGAGACGACCTCCTCGTCGGAGGTCTGCGTGAAGTCCTCGTACCACTCGCCGACCGCGCGGAACGCGTGCGGCGTGGACAGGCACACCACCTCGTCCGCCGCGGAGCGCAGCCGGACGGCCGCGTCCGGCGGCGCCACGGGCGCCGCCAGCACCACCCGTGCCGCGCCCATCGCCCGGACCACCTGGCAGGCGGCCGCCGCCGTGGCGCCGGTCGCGATCCCGTCGTCCACGACGATCACCGTGCGCCCGTCGAGCGGCACCCGGGGCCGGTCCCCGCGGAACTTCCGGGCCTGCCGTACCAGCTCGGCCCCCTCCGCGCGCTCGACCGCCGCCCGGTCCCGGGGCCCGACCCCGGCACGCTGGACGACGTCCTCACTGATGACCCGTACGCCCCCTTCGCCGAGGGCGCCGAACCCCCACTCGCGGTGGTGGGGCACGCCCAGTTTCCGGACCACGACCACGTCGAGGGGCGCACCGAGCTCCCGCGCCACCTGGAAGGCCACCGGGACACCGCCGCGGGGCAGGCCCAGGACCACGGGGTCGGCGGCCTCCAGGTGCCGCAGCGCGGCGGCGAGACGGCGCCCGGCATCAGTGCGGTGGGCGAACAGCACGAGGGCTCACCCCCAGCCAGGGGAGACGGAAAAGCGCGTACGCACCTCCTTCGAACCAACGCCCCTCGCGGCCCTCGCGCAACTCGGCGGGGCCCGGCGGACCCGGCGCGGCGGCCCGGGCCCGCGGGAGGGGTGCTCAGTGGGCGCCCCAGCCGCCGTCCAGAGGGACGGAGGCGCCGGTGAGGTAGCCGGTGTGCGGGCCGCAGAGCCAGAGGGCGACCGCGGCGACCTCCTCCGGTTCGATCAGCCGCTTGATCGCCGAGCGGCTGAGGAGCACCTCCCCGACCACCGCCTCGGGGGCGACCCCGTGGGCCGCGGCCTGGGCCGCGACCTGCCCCTCGACCAGCGGCGTACGGACGTAACCGGGGCTGACGCAGTTGCTGGTCACCCCGTACGGGGCCCCCTCCAGGGCCGTGACCTTGCTCAGGCCCTCCAGGCCGTGCTTGGCGGCGACGTACGCGGACTTGAACGGGCTGGCCCGCAGCCCGTGGACGCTGGAGATGTTCACGACGCGGCCCCAGCCGCCCGCGTACATGTACGGCAGACAGTGCCGGAGCAGCAGGAACGGTGCGGTCACCATCACCCGCTGGATCAGCTCGAAGCGGTCCGGCGGGAACTCCTCGATCGGCGCCACGTGCTGGATCCCCGCGCAGTTGACGAGGACGTCCACCTCCCGGGGGAGTGCGAGGACGGCCTCCCCGTCCGCCAGGTCCACCGCGTGCGCGAGGCCGCCGGTGGCCCGGGCGACCGCGCGGGCCGCCCCGCCGTCCCGGTCGACCACGTGCACGAGGGCTCCGGCGTCGGCGAGCGCCCGCGCGCAGGCCCGTCCGATACCACTGCCGCCGCCGGTCACCAGGGCCGTGCGGCCGGTCAGGTCCACCCGCTGGGCCCCGTACGGAAGGCCTTCGGGAGCTGGGTGCAGTTCGCTCGTCATGGCCGCCCACGCTAGGGACGGGGCGCCCGGCGGCCCATGGGCGCGGACACCACAGTCCCCGCCGGCCCGGTGGTGCGGCCCGCCATGTTCACGGTCGCGGCCGCCCGGGCGGGGCCCCCGCAGCAGTCCGAATGCAGCAGGGGCGGGCCCACCCTTTCGAGGGAACCGGCCCTCGCCGGCCGATCGGGAAGGGGTTTCGTGCCGAAGAGAAGATGCGGCCCCGTCGGGGGGCGCGCGGCGCACAGGCGCCGTTCTGGAACAACTAGGAGACTTCCCATGTCCCGTGTTCTGAAGAGTGCTGGTCTGGCCCTGGCCGTCGCCATGGCGATCGCCGGCGGTGCCTCGGCGGCGTCCGCCGACGCCAACGCCTCGGGTGCGGCGATCGGCTCCCCGGGCGTGCTCTCGGGCAACGTGATCCAGGTCCCCGTCCACATCCCGATCAACGTCTGCGGCAACAGCGTCAACGTGATCGGTGTGCTGAACCCGGCCGCCGGCAACGTCTGCGTCAACGCCTGACGCATGCGAAAGCCGTGGGGGGGGGGGGGGGGGGGCCCCCCCCCCCCCCCCCCCCCCCCCCCCCGGGGGGGGGGGGGCGGGGCCCCCCCCCCCCCCCACGGCACTGCGGCACCGCGGATCAGGGACGCGTCCGACCCTGCTTCTCGGCCTGCTCCGCCTTCTTCTCCTTGATGCGGACAGTCTCCTTGCGGACATCGGCCTGGGTGGTGCGCTCCCGCTGGAGCCACTCGGGGAGCTCGGCCTTCAGCGCCTCGATCTGCTCCGTGGTCAGCGGCTCCGTGACCCCGCCGCGGGCCAGGCCCGCGATGGAGACGCCCAGCTTCGCCGCGACCACCGGACGGGGGTGCGGGCCGTTGCGTCGCAGGTCCTGCAGCCACTGGGGCGGGTCGGCCTGCAGCGCGGCCAGCTCGGTGCGCGAGACGACACCCTCCTGGAACTCGGCGGGGGTGGCCTCGAGGTACACACCCAGTTTCTTCGCCGCGGTCGCGGGCTTCATGGTCTGGGTGCTCTGGTGCGACGTCATGGTGCCAAGGGTATCGAGCATGTGCGCTACCTCCGACCACGACCGGTAACCTGGCGGAGTGACAGGCTCGGAAACACCCTCTTCCTTCCGGCTCGCGTATGTCCCCGGAGTGACGCCCACCAAGTGGGTGCGGATCTGGAACGAGCGGCTGCCCGACATCCCCCTGACCCTCGTCGCGGCCCCGGCCGCCGAGGCCTTCGGCGTGCTGCGCGGCGGTGCCGCCGACGCGGGATTCGTCCGTCTGCCCGTCGACCGGGACGACCTCAGCGCGATCCCCCTCTACACCGAGACGACCGTCGTCGTGGTCCCCAAGGACCACCTGGTGGCGGCCGTCGAAGAGCTGTCCGCCGAGGAACTGGCCGACGAGATCGTGCTGCACCCCCTCGACGACACCCTGGACTGGGAGCGTCCGCCGGGACGTCCCGCCATGGAGCGGCCCGCCACGACGGAGGACGCCGTCGAGCTGGTGGCGGCCGGCGTGGGACTGCTCGTGGTCCCGCAGTCGCTGGCCCGCCTGTACCACCGCAGGGACCTCACCTACCGGCCCGTCTCGGGCGTCCCGGAATCACGGGTAGCGCTGTCCTGGCCGCAGGAGGAGACCACCGACCTGGTGGAGGAGTTCATCGGGATCGTCCGCGGACGGACGGTCAACAGCACCCGGGGCCGGCCCCCGACGCCGCCGCAGCCGAAGCGCAAGCGCCCCGAGGCGGGCGCCGGGCAGCGCAAGCCGGCCGCGGGCAAGTCGGCGGGTTCCGGCAGGTCCGCCGGGGCCGGCAAGGGCGCACGGGGCGCCGCCGGAGGCGCCAAGGGCACGAAGGGCGCCAAGGGCGCCAAGCGGGGCAAGCCGCGCGGCCGTTGACGACGCCCGCCGGACCGGACGACGGCTCGCCACCCCGACGGGGGCGGCGAGCCGTCGCCGTTTCACCGACCCGTCGCCACCGTCGCGGCAGGGCCGCCCCCACCGCCCGCACCCCGCCCCCGCGGAACGGGGGGGGGGCGCGGACGGCGTCCCGGTGTCCGCCAGGAGGGCGACCAGTGCGGTGCGCGCCCGCGCGCGCGGGCGCGGCCGGTACCCACCGGGCAGCCCAGGGCGCCGAGCGCCCGCAGGAAGGTGTCCTGGGTGAGGTCGTCCGCGGCCTGCGGATCGGCGCTCAGGTGGGCCACGTACCGCCCTACGTCGCGGTGCAGCGAGCGGACGAACCGGTCGGTGCACCGGGGGTCGCCGTCGCGTGCGGCCGGAGCCGGCAGGGTCACCGCCCCGTCGGCGCCGCCGGTGTGCCGCGCCGGCCTGTCCTCGGCCGCGCGGAGGGTGCTCAGGGCAGGGGGCATCGCCTGATGTCCTTCGGGAAGGCTGCGGACCCGGCGCCGCCCCGGAGGCGGCCCGGGTGAAGGGCGTACGGCCACGCGCACAGGGGCGGGGCGCCGGCTGTCGGAGGACGGCGGAACCGGGCGGCGGACCCCGCGAGGCGACGGACCGGCCGGGGAGCAGCCGGCGCGGCGGGTGCACCCGGTCCTCGCGGCGCGGGCGGATGCGCGGCCGGTGCGGCGGCGCGGGCGGGCGGCGCACCGGCCGCAGTGGGGCGAGCAGGGCGGCGGCCCCCGCGCGCAGGATGCGGAAGGCGCCGCGCTCCCGTAGGCGAGCCACGGCGCGCACAGCAGGGCGGCCAGTGGGTGGGCGGCGGGCATGGCGGCGGGCGAGGTGCCGGCCGTGGCGTGCCCCGCGGGCGCGGCGCTGTGCGCGAGCACCGGCGCGAGGTGGCGGGCGTGCGCTCCGCCCGCCCCGGCCGCGATCGGCAGCGGTGCGGTGGCCGCCTGGGCCGGCGAGAAGCCGAGGTGCAGGGCCGTGTGCAACGCGACGGCGACCGCGGTGACGGCGGCGACGCCGTGTTCACGGCCGGCGAGCCACCAGCCCGCCGCACCGGCTCCGGCGAGGGCCGGGGCGGCCACCGGCCGGGGGACGGCCCTGCCCGACATCAGTACGTGACCCGGTGCCGCGAGCAGCACGCAGGCGGCCGCGAACACGGCGGCCCGTACCACTCGGCCCCCATCGGCGGGGATTCACGGCGGGCTCATCCAGGCAGTCCCCGTTCGAGATCGGGATGCGCAGGTGTGGACTTCCCTCCGACCCCGCCGGTCGTGCGCGAGGTGACCGGGGCCACACGGGGGGCCGGTGAGGGGTGCGCTGCCGTCCGGCGCGGAGTGAAGTACAGAATCCTTGACATGATGTTGCGACTCCTTGACACTGACCATGTCAGGTTTTCTTTACATGGGGAGTGGGAGTGGCAGCAGAAGAGAAACGCGCCTGGATCATGCTCGTGGTCGCCATCGCGTCGTACGCCGCCTATCTGGCCGTGATCCTCGCGCGGACCGCGGGCGGCCCCCTGGCCGAGACGCCGTACGCGGCCGCCCTGCTGTGGACCGTCGGCGCCTCGATCGGCGCCTCGACCGTGCTCCACGTCCTCGTGACGGCCTTCTCGCCCGAGTGCGAGAAGACCAAGGACCAGCGCGACCGGGAGATCCACCGCTTCGGCGAGTACGTGGGGCAGTCGTTCGTGGTGGTCGGGGGCGTGGCCGGGCTCGCCCTGGCGATGGCCGAGGCCGCCCCGTTCTGGATCGCCAACGCGATCTACCTGGCCTTCGTCCTGTCCGCGGTCCTGTCCTCGGTCGCGAAGATCGTCGCCTACCGCCTCGGGTTCCACCCGTGGTGAGGGCGACGCGGGTCACCAACACGATCCGGGCCCTGCGCTTCGCCCACGACGAGATGACCCAGGCCGAACTCGCCCGCCGGATCGGCGTCAGCCGCCAGACCGTCATCGCCATCGAGCAGGGCCGCTACTCGCCCACGCTGGAGATGGCCTTCCAGATCGCCCGGGTGTTCGCCGTGCCGCTCGACCGCGTGTTCCAGTACCCCGAGACCGAGGGAGACACCCCATGAGAGCCGTCGTCCAGGACGTGTACGGACCGCCCGAGGTGCTGCGGCTGGAAGAGGTGGACCGGCCGGTCCCGGGCAAGGGCGAGGTGCTCGTACGGGTCCACGCGGCCGCCGTCGACCAGGGGGTCTGGCACCTGATGGAGGGACGCCCGTACGCCGTCCGCGCCGCGGGCTTCGGTCTGCGCGCCCCCAAGGCCCGCGTGCGCGGCATGGACCTCGCGGGCCGGGTGGAGGCGGTGGGGCCCGGCGCCGGCCGGTTCCGGCCCGGCGACGAGGTGTACGGGGAGGGCAAAGGATCGTTCGCGGAGTACGCCGTCGCCAAGGAGAGCCGGCTCGCGCCGAAGCCGCGCAACCTGGACTTCGACGCCGCGGCCGCCCTCCCGGTCTCCGCCTGCAGCGCGCTGAACGCCCTGCGCGACGCCGGGGGAGTCCGGGCCGGACAGAGCGTCCTGGTCATCGGCGCGTCGGGCGGTGTGGGCAGCTACGCGGTGCAGCTGGCCAAGGCCTTCGGGGCCCGCGTCACCGGTGTGTGCAGCACGGCCAAGGCCGACCTGGCCCGCTCGCTCGGGGCCGACGAGGTCGTCGACTACACGCGCGAGGACCCGGTGGACGGCCGCCGCCGCTACGACCTGATCCTCGACATCGCGGGCAACCGGCCCCTGGGCGCCCTCCGCCGCGCCCTCACCCCCCGCGGGACCCTCGTCATCGTCGGCGGGGAGGGCGGCGGCCGGTGGATCGGGGGCAACGACCGCCAGCTGCGCGCGCTGCTGCTGTCGCCGTTCGTCGGACAGCGGCTGCGTCCGCTGGCCTCCGTGGTGCGCCACGGCGACCTGGAGGTGCTCACCGGGCTCGTCGAAGCGGGCTCGGTGACCCCCGCGATCGGGCGGACCTACCCGCTGGACGGGGTGCCCGACGCCATCCGCCACCTGAGGGCCGGTCACGCGCGCGGCAAGCTCGTCATCCGCGTCGCGCCGGACCCGCACTGACGGAACGGGCCCGGGAGCGCGGCGCCGGGACCGGACCGCGGAAGGGCCCGCGGAACGGACCGGTCACGAAGCCTCCGGGGTCACGGCGAGGGAATGCAGGTAGCGCATCAGCGTCATCAGGACGTCACGGCTGGAGTCGCGTCGCCGGGCGTCGCACAGGACCAGTGGCACGGAGTCGGGCAGGTCCAGGGCGCCGCGCAGTTCCTCCACGGGATAACCGGGGGCCTCGGGGAAGGAGTTGACGGCGACCACGAAGGGCACCCCGCGCTCCTCCAGCCGGCCGATCACGTCGAAGCTGACCTCCAGCCGGCGGGTGTCCACCAGGACCACGGCCCCCAGTGCACCCTCGAACAGGCCGTGCCACAGGAACCAGAAGCGCTGCTGCCCCGGCGTACCGAAGAGGTAGAGCACCAGCTCCTCGTTGAGGGTGATCCGGCCGAAGTCCATGGCCACGGTGGTGGAACTCTTGCGCTCCACCCCCGCCGTGTCGTCGACGCCGACCCCGGCCTGGGTCATCGTCTCCTCGGTGGTCAGCGGCCGGATCTCGCTCACCGAGCCGACCAGGGTCGTCTTGCCGACCCCGAAGCCGCCCACGATCACGACCTTGACCGCGGCGGCGGCCGTGGCCGGCAATACGTCCTCGCGCCGCGGCCCCGCGGGAGGATCAGAGCTTTCGAAGTCCATCGATCACTGCCTCAATCAATGCCAGGTCCGGGAGTTGGGCGAGGGCGACCGGTGCCCGGGAGAGCACCTGGTCGGCGGCGAGGAGGTCACCGAGGAGTACGGTGACCACGCTCACCGGCAGGGCGAGATACGCGGAGATCTCCGCCACCGAGAGCGGCGACTGGCACATGCGCATGATCGCCGCGTGCTCCGGCTGCATCCCGGGCCTGGGCCCCGACCTGGCGATGATCAGCGTCACCAGGTCGAGGGTGGTGGTGGTTAACGGTCCGCTGCGGCCGCCCGTGATGACGTACAGGCGTTCGGGAATGCCGTCCTCCCAGCGGGGGCCGGGGTCGCTCACGCGGTCTGTCCGTCGCGGCGCGGCGGGCTGCTGAGGTGCTCTCCGATCCGCGCCACCAGGTCCCGCATCCGCTGGCCCATCAGTCCGGCGTCGACGCCCTCGTCGGCCAGCACCGCGAGGAAGGCGCCGGCGCCCGCCGCCATCAGGTAGAAGAAGCCGCCGTCCATCTCGATCACGACCAGCCGCATCCGGCCCCGGCTGTTGGGCAGTTCGGAGGCGACCGCGCCCGCCAGGCTCTGGAGTCCGGCGCAGGCGGCGGCGAGCCGGTCGGCCGTGTCGGTCTCCGCGCCGTACTGGGCCATGCGCAGGCCGTCGGCGGAGAGCACGATCACGTGGCGGGTCTGCGGAACGCTCTCGGCCAGGTCCTTGAGCATCCAGTCCATATTGGTCTGCAGCTGACTCATGGCTGTTCCCCCTTGCTCGCCGAGGCCGGCGAGGCGTCACTGTTCTGGCTTGCTCCGGTCCGCCCCGGACCGGTCTGACTGTCCCCGGAGAGACCGCTCTGGAAGGCGGCCAGCCACATCCCTGGCTCCACCCGGGGTTCGGGCTCGGCGTCCGCGCGGGCCACGGCGGCCGCGTGGGCCGGCTCGGCGGCGGCCGGCTGGGCCGGGACCGTGGCCCGGGCCTTGCGGCGCCGCTGCGGCAGGCCGTTGGTGGTCCGCTCGGTCACGGCCGGGACGTCGTCGGCGTCGGCGTACGCGCCGAGGCCGACACCGGCAGCCGGTGTCGGCGGGCCGGTGACCGGGCGGGGGACCCGCGGGTCGACGACGCCTGCCACCGGCTGGGCCACCGACGGGACCGGGGTGCGGGCGGCGCGCGGCCCGGCCGCCGGTTCCACGGCCGCCCGGGGTCCGGACGAGGTGCCGATGCCGTGGGCCACGCCCGTCGCGGAGGAGACGGTGGTGATCAGGTCCTGCGGGATGACGAGCACGGCACGCACGCCTCCGTACGCCGACGAGCGCAGCGAGACCTGCAGGCCGTACGCCTGCGAGAGCCGGCCGACCACGGCGAGGCCCAGTCGCGGGGTCTCGCCCAGGTCCGTGAGGTCGATGCCCTGCTGTGCCTGGCGGAGCATGCGCTCGGCCCGCGTGCGGGCCTCCTCGCTCATGCTGAGGCCGCCGTCCTCGATCTCGACCGCGATGCCGGAGTTCACGTCGACGGCGGTCAGGTGCACCTTCGTCTGCGGCGGGGAGTAGCGGGTCGCGTTGTCGAGCAGCTCGGCCAGTGCGTGGATGAGCGGTTCGACGGCCGGGCCGACGACGGCGACCTGGGAGACCGAGTGCAGCTCCACGCGCTGGTAGTCGATGATCCGGGACATCGCACCGCGCAGCACGCTGTACAGCGGCACGGCCTTGCTCCACTGACGGCCGGGCCGCGCACCGCCGAGTACGGCGATGGAGTCGGCGAGCCGGCCGATGAGCGCGGTGCCGTGGTCGAGCCGGAGCAGGTCGCCGAAGACGGCCGGGGTCTGGCCGTGCCGGTCCTCCATCTCCCGCAGCTCCGTGGCCTGCTGGTGCACGATGGCCTGGACCCGGCGGGCGATGTTCACGAAGGCGCGCTGCGCCGAGTCGCGCAGGTCCTCCTCGGCTACCACGGCCTCCAGTACGGAGCGCAGGACCGCCTGGTGCGCCGCGATGAACTCGGGCGTCAGACCGGCCCGGTAGGAGCCGTGCTGTTCCAGTGAGGAGAGCACGTCCTCGGGGAACTCGCCCTTCCGCAGACGCGCCACGACATCCGGCAGCAGCGAATCGGCCAGCCGTACGGTCTCGGCCTGCTGCCGTGACAGCGCCGCCTCCTGCGCGGCGACCGTGGCCCGCAGTGCCGCCATCGCCTTGCCGCGCCGGGCGGCCTCGCCGCAGGAGAGCGTGACCGCGACGAAGGCCACGGCGCCGATGCACGCCACCGGGGTACGTGCGGGCGCCGACACCCACGCCACGGCCACCGCCGTGGCGACGGCGATCAGCAGCGCGGGAAGCGCCCAAGCGACGGGTGAGGCGGGCCCTGTACTGCCGGGCGACGATCCCTCTCGAACCATCAGAACCCTCAAACGATCGAAAGTGAAAGATCATTGGACAACAGCCCGGGATCTTATCGGTTCTGTGCAGGGGTCTTGACAGCAGGTCATGATGCGGACGGCGCCGTTGAGTTGGCGCCGTGAAACCTGTCCGAAAACAGCGGGCGGCGTAGGCCGGCGAGCGGCGTGGCGGAACGGGAACCCGTACGGGGAGGCCTGCCGGGCGTCCGGCCGGGGCCCCGGTGCGGGGCCGGCGCGCGGTGCAGTGCGGAGCGCGCCGGATTCGGCTGATTCCCGCCAGGTGCCGGGGCCGCCGTGCACGCAGGGAACCCGGCTCCGGTCCACGGATGAGGAACGCTCGGGGAGGTGGTCCAGACCAACCCCTTGACGGGGAATGGGTTCACTTCTTAAATCACGGAGTGAACTAAGCGCCCCCCACGGAAGGGGAGTCATGGACTCCGCCCGCTTACCCCGACGTCTGCTGCTGTCCCTCGCCTCGGTGCTCGCCCTCGCCTGCCTGGCCACCGGCCAGGCCCAGGGCGGTCCGGCGACCGCCGCTCCCGCTCCCGCGGCCCAGGCGGCCGCCGTCACCTTCTCCGACGATTTCGACGGGCCGGCGGGCTCAGCCGTCGATCCGGGGAAGTGGCAGACCGAGACCGGTGACAACGTCAACAACCACGAACGGCAGTACTACACCGCCGGCACCCGCAACGCCGCCCTCGACGGCCAGGGCAACCTGGTCGTCACCGCCCGCCGCGAGAACCCGGCCAACTACAACTGCTGGTACGGGCGGTGCGAGTACACCTCCGCGCGCCTGAACACGGCGGGCCGGTTCACCACGACGTACGGCCGCGTCGAGGCCCGGATGAAGGTCCCGCGCGGGCAGGGGATGTGGCCCGCGTTCTGGATGCTCGGCGACGACATCGGACAGGTCGGATGGCCCGCTTCGGGCGAGATCGACATCATGGAGAACGTGGGCTTCGAACCCTCCACGGTCCACGGCACCCTCCACGGGCCCGGCTACTCCGGCTCCGGCGGCATCGGCGCAGGCCACACCCTGCCCGGCGGTCAGGCCTTCGCCGACGCCTTCCACACCTTCGCCGTCGACTGGAGCCCCGGCGCGGTCACCTGGTCCGTCGACGGCGCCGTGTACCAGCGGCGCACCCCCGCCGACCTCGGCGGCCGCCAGTGGGTCTTCGACAAGCCGTTCTTCCTGATCCTCAACCTCGCGGTCGGCGGCTACTGGCCCGGGGACCCGGACGGCAGCACGGCCTTCCCCCAGCAGCTCCTCGTCGACTACGTCCGGGTCACCGCCGGCGGCGGTCAGCCGGGCGCGGGCGCGATCACCGGCCTGGGCGGGAAGTGCGTGGACGTCGCCGGGGCGGGCACCGCAGACGGCACGCCCGTACAGCTCTACGACTGCAACGGAACCGGGGCCCAGCAGTGGACCGTCGGCGCGGACGGAACGGTCCGCGCGCTCGGCAAGTGCCTGGACGTGGCGGCGGGAGGCACGGCCGACGGCACCCCGGTCCAGCTCTGGACCTGCAACGGGACCCCCGCCCAGCAGTGGGCGCTCCCCGCGGCCCGGGACGTGGTCAACCCGCAGGCGGACAAGTGCCTCGACGCCACGGGCGGCAGCTCCGCGAACGGGACGCGCCTGCAGATCTGGACCTGCACCGGAGCCCCCCGGCAGAAGTGGACGCCGCCGGCCGCCCGGACCTCCTGACCGGTCCGGCCCGCCCCGGCCGGCACCCCGCCGGCCGGGGCGCGGGCCGTCGCGGCGGCCGGCCGGTCACCCGTTCGGGGTGTGGTTCGCAGGTCGCGCAAATATGATGAACGGGGTTCTTGAGCCAGGGCCTGGAAGCTGACGTACCTCGAAGCATCTCGGAGCGCTGCATGACCCCCCATCGGTCCACGCGGTCGGCGAGCGCCGACGCCCTGCTGGCCCGGCTCGGGCGGCTCACGGAGCAGGCCAGGGAGGGCGCGGAGCTCCACCAGGCCCGGGTGGAGCTCGCCGAGGCGCTCCAGCGGGAGATCCTCCCGGCCTCCCTGCCCACCGTGCCGGGGCTGCGCACCGCCGCCCGGTACGCGCCCGCCCGGCACGGGCTGAGCGTGGGCGGGGACTGGTACGACGGCTTCCAGCTGCCCGGGGGTGCGCTGGGCTTCTCCATCGGCGACGTGGAGGGCCACGACGTCGAGGCGGCCGCCTTCATGGGGCAGGTCCGGATCGCCGTACGGGCCGTGGCCGCTGCCGCCGCCGATCCCGGGGAAGTGCTCAGCCGCGCCAACGACCTGCTGCTCTCCGTGGACTGCGACCTCTTCGCGACCTGCACGTTCGTCCGCTTCGACCCCGCGACCTGGGAGGTCCAGAGCGCCCGCGCGGGCCATGTGCCGGCCGTCTGGGCCACGCTCGACGGCCGGTACGGCGTCGTGGAGGACGAGGGCGGTCTGCCCCTGGGCATGCTGCCCGGCGTGCGCTATCCCGTGACCCGGCGCAGACTGGGCGCGGCCGGCTCCTTCGTCCTGCTCACCGACGGGGTCGTCGAAGGTCCGTCCTTCCCCATCGAGGCAGGACTCGCACGGGTGATCGAGACGGTCAGGGCGGGCGCGGGCGCGGACCCCGGCGAGCTGGCCGCCGAGGTGATGAAGGTCGCCGATTCCACCGGCCACGCGGACGACGCCGCGGTGCTCGTCCTGAGCCACGACGCTGCCGCGGACCGGACCGAAGGCGACCGGACCGAAGACGACTGCACGGGCCGCACCGACGGGGCCAAAGGAGCCGGTCCGGGTGACCGGACGGGGTGAGACGGCGGACGCCGCGCGGCCGTAGGGCGTGTCACACGCGGCCGAGGGCGCCGACTCCTGTCTGATGAAGTGATGCGCACCGAGGGCTTCCGACGTCTGTGCCTGGCTGTGCTCCGGATCCTCGCCGTGGCCGCCGCCTACTACGCGGGCGGACGGATCGGCCTGCTCCAGCAGGTGGCCGTCGACGGGGCGGTCGTCACCCCCCTGTGGCCGCCGACGGGCATCGCCCTCGCCTGTCTGCTCTGGCTGGGGCTGCGGGTCTGGCCGGGGATCGCCCTGGGTGCCTGCCTGGTGATCCAGTCACTCGGCTCCCTCGAACCCGTCGGCCTGGGCATCGTCGCGGGCAACACCCTCGCGCCCGTCTGCGCCTTCCTGCTGCTCCGCCGGGTCGGCTTCCGCTGCGGACTGGGCCGGCTCCGGGACGCCGTGGCCCTGGTCTTCCTGGGAGGCATGGTGCCCATGCTGATCAGTGCCACGGCCGGCGCCGGCCTCCTGCTGGCCACCGGCAGCATGCCGCACAGCGGGTTCTGGACCACGTGGTGGACGTGGTGGGCGGGCGACGCCATGGGCGTGCTCGTGGTCACGCCGCTGCTGCTGGTCCTGAGCAGGGCGCGCCTGCCCGAGGACACCTACCGGTGGGGCGAGGCCGTCGCCCTCGCCGTCACGGCCGTGCCCGTCACCGTCCTGGCGACCAGGAGCGGGATGGCGGTGCTCTTCCTCGTCTTCCCCGTCCTCATCTGGGCCGCTCTGCGCTTCCAGTTGGCGGGGAGCGCGCCGTGCATGCTGCTGGTGTCCGTCCTGGCGAACGCGGCGGCGATCGCGCGGGTGGGCCCCTTCGCCGACCTCAGCCTGACCCAGGGCATGGTCAACCTCCAGGCGCTCAACGGCAGCGCGGCGCTGACCTCGTTGCTGCTGTCGGCACTCGTCACGGAGCACCTCGACATCCGGATGCGGATCGAACAGGCCTGCCAGGACCTGGCCGAGGTGGTGGACCGGCTCACGTCGGCCCGGACGGCGCCGCGCTGGCCGTCGTCCGAAAACCCCCCGCACCGCCGGGACTTCGACACCCGCTGAACCCGCACCCGGGCGTCCGGTCGGCGGTTCGGCATGTCCGCGTTCGCGGACGCACATCGAGAAGTGCCGTACATGTGCAGAAGGTTCGGAGAGTGTGTCCGTTCCGAGGAGCCCGCGAGGAGGTCCCATTAAGAAACCTTGTTGAACAACGCTGAGGACCCGGGCGACCTTGAATCGCTCCCGTGAATCGGTCAGGGTTTCGAACCAACCCCCGGAGATCTTCCGGCTCCGAAGGGTTCGCGCGACAGCGCGTCTTGACGCCCCACACGTCAACACGAGGAGCACCCTCTTCATGTCAATGCACAGGCACGCACGTACCCGGTCCGGTCGGATCCGGCTCCTGGCGGTCTTCACGGGAGCCGCGACCGCCGTAGGCGCCGGCATCCTGTTCACTCCCTTCGCCGGTGCGACCACTCCGGCCGAGGGCACGGTGTACGGACTGGGCGCACCCGGCGCACTCAGCGGCAGCTACATCGTGATGCTGGACAAGTCCGCGGACAAGCAGGCCCTCGCCAAGAAGTACGGCGGCGAACTGCGGCGCGAGTACAGCTCCGCGGTCAACGGCTTCTCCGCGTCGGGGCTTTCGGAGGTGGACGCGAAGCGCCTGGCCGCCGACCCGACGGTGGACAAGGTCGTCCAGAACAAGAAGTTCACCCTCAGTACCACCCAGCAGAACCCGCCGTCCTGGGGCCTGGACCGCATCGACCAGACGGCGACGCCCGGCGACAAGAAGTACACGTACCCCGACGCGGGCGGCGAAGGTGTGACGGCCTACGTCATCGACACCGGAGTCCGGGTCACCCACAAGGACTTCGGAGGCCGCGCCCAGCACGGCTTCGACGCCGTGGACAACGACCAGAGCGCGGACGACGGCAACGGTCACGGCACGCACGTCGCCGGCACCATAGCGGGCGAGGCCCACGGGGTGGCGAAGAAGGCCAAGGTCGTCGCCGTCCGCGTGCTCGACGACAACGGCTCCGGAACCACCGAGCAGGTCGTCGCGGGCATCGACTGGGTGACGCAGAACCACAGCGGGCCCTCGGTCGCCAACATGAGCCTCGGCGGCGGCGCCGACGAGGCCCTGGACGAGGCGGTGCGCAGGGCCGTGGCCGGCGGCGTCACCTTCGCCGTCGCCGCGGGCAACGAGTCGAGCGACGCGGGACAGGGTTCGCCCTCGCGGGTCCGGGAGGCCATCACGGTGGCGTCCAGCGCCGCGGACGACTCCCAGTCCTCCTTCTCCAACTTCGGCTCCGTCGTGGACCTCTACGCACCCGGGTCGGACATCACCTCCGCCTGGAACGACAGCGACACGGGTACGAAGACCATCTCGGGCACGTCCATGGCGACCCCGCACGTCGTCGGAGCGGTGGCCCTCTACCTGGCCGGCAACAAAAACGCGTCACCGGCACAGGTCGCCGCGGCCCTGACCGCCGGGGCCACCTCGGGCAAGATCACCAACCCGAGCGCGGGAACCCCCAACAAGCTCCTGAAGGTGTCCGCCCCGTAGCGGTCCACCGGAGCAGGCCGGAGGCCGCCGCCCCCTCACGGGGGGCGGCGGCCTCCGGGCGTCCTCCCGGACACGGACGCCCCGGCGGGACGACCGGTGGCCGGCCCGCGGCGGGGACGCGTGCGGTCGAACCGGCGCGCCGGATCAGCGCAGCCAGGGCTCCCACACCGCGCGGTTGCCCTCCACCCACTTCTTCGCCGCCTGCTCCGGCGACAGCTTCTCCTCGGCGATCATCAGCGACACCTCGTTCTGCTCCTCCGTCGTCCAGCGGAACGCCTTCAGGAACGCGGCCGCCTTCCCGCCCGACTGCGCGAAGCGGGCGTTGAGGAACTTGCGCAGCGGGGTGTGCGGATAGGCGCAGGCGACCGCCTCCGGGTCGGCGTCGCAGCCCTCCGTGTACGCGGGCAGCTGCACCTCCGTCATCGGGACCCGCTCGAACAGCCACTGCGGCTTGTACCAGTACGTCAGGAAGGGCTTGCGCTCCTTCGCGAACTGCTTGATCTGGGTGATCTGCGCGGCCTCGGACCCGGCGAACACCACCTCGAAGTCCAGGCCCAGGTTCTTCACCAGCGCCTTGTCGTTCGTGATGTAGGAAGGGGAGCCGTCCAGCAGCTGCCCCTTGCCGCGGCTCTCGGGCGTGCGCAGCTGATCGGCGTACTTGTCGAGGTTCTTCCAGTCGGTGACGTCCGGGTGCGCCTCGGCGAAGTAGGTGGGGACGAACCAGCCGATGTGGCCGGTCACGCCCAGCTCGCCGCCGGGCTCGATGGTCCCCTTCTCCGCGACGTACCGCTTCTCCTGCTCGGGGTGCCCCCAGTCCTCCAGGATCGCGTCGACGCGGCCCTGGCTCAGGGCGTCCCAGGCGGGCACCTCGTCGACCTGGACGGTGTCCACCCGGTAGTCCAGTTCGTGCTCCAGCAGGTACGCGGCCACGGCGGCGTTGGCCTGGGCGCCGACCCAGGACTGCACGGAGAGCGTGACGGTCCGGGCGTCCTCGGCAGCCGCGTACGGGGAGGACTGGCGGGTCATGTCGGCGGCGCCGCAGCCGGTGACCAGGACGAGGCAGCCCACGGCGGCGGTCAGGGCGGTACGGGCACGGCGGCGCGGCGCGCGCCCCTGCTGTCGGTACGGCATGTCAGGCCTCCTTCGCGGGCTGGGTGACGCGGTCGAGCACCAGGCCCAGGCAGACGATCGCGGCGCCCGCCACCAGTCCGGTGGCCAGGTCGCCCTGGGCGAGGCCGAGGACGACCTCGTAGCCGAGCGCACCGCCGCCCACCAGACCGCCGATGATGACGACCGCCAGCACCAGGACCACGGCCTGGTTCACGGCCAGCAGCAGCGCGGGCCGGGCCAGCGGCAGCTGGACCTGCCACAGCTGCTGCGCGGGGGTGGCCCCGAGGGAGCGCGCCGATTCCAGCGCTGCGGGGTTCACCCCGCTCAGCCCCTGGACGGTGATGCGCACGACGGCGGGCAGCGCGTACACGACGGCGGCCGCCGCTGCGGGTGCCCGCCCGACGCCGAACAGGGCGACCACCGGGATGAGGTAGACGAACTGCGGCATGGTCTGGCACACGTCGAGCACCGGGCGCAGCAGCCGCTGGGCGCGGGCGCTGCGCGCGGCGCCCACGGCGATCGCGAAGCCGAGCACGAGGGTGACGGCGACGGCGGCGATCACCTGCGACAGGGTGTCGAGCGAGGGCTCCCAGACCCCGAGGACGCCGATGGCGGCCATGGCGAGGACCGCGGTCAGCGCACTGCGCCAGGTGCCCGAGAGCAGCCCGAGCGCGGCGACCAGCAGCAGCACCAGCCACCACGGCATGGCCGTGAGCCCGGTCCGCAGCGGGTCGAGGATCCAGCCGGTGAACCCGGCCGCCCACTGGGCGGTGCCGCCGACCACGGGCACGCCGGAGTGGAGGTGGTCGGTCATCCAGCCGACCGCGCGGTTGACCGGCTCCGCGATCTGCACGGTCCAGGACCCGGGCCACAGGGAGGTGCCCAGCATGCGGCCCGCGACCGCGACGGCGACCGCCGCGAGGACCGTGAGCAGGCGGCCGTACCAACCGGCGAACACCCGGCGCAGCAGGTGCTGCTCGCCCAGGTCGCCCCGGGCGGAGCCCAGGCGCCGGCCCGCCGCGTCGGAGGTGCGGTCCAGCACCACGGCCAGCAGCACGATGGGGATGCCCGCGGCGAGCGCGGCCCCCACGTCGACCGAGGCGAGGGCCTGGTAGACCCGGTCGCCGAGGCCGCCCGCGCCGATCACCGAGGCGATGACGGCCATCGACAGGGCCATCATCACGGCCTGGTTGACGCCCAGCAGCAGCCGGGGAAGGGCCAGCGGGAGCCGCGCGGTGAACAGCCGCTGCCGCCCGGTCGCACCGAGCGAGTCCACGGCCTCCATCACTCCGGCGTCGGCCTCCCGCAGCCCCAGTGCGGTGAGCCGGGCCATCGGCGGGGCCGCGTACACCACGGTGGCGAGGACGGCGGCGGGCACGCCGATGCCGAAGACCAGCACCATCGGGAGCAGGTACGCGAAGGCGGGCAGCACCTGCATGGTGTCCAGGACCGGGCGCAGCGCGCGGCCGGTCCGCGGGGAGAGCCCGGCGGCGAGACCGAGCAGCGCGCCGACCGCCACGGAGGCGGCCACGGCGACGGTCATCAGCGCCAGGGTCTGCATCGTCGGCACCCACATGCCGAGCAGCCCGCACGCGGCGAACGCTCCGGCGCAGGTCAGGGCGAGCCGGACGCCCGCGAGCCGCCAGGCCACCAGCCCGGCCAGCGCGGTGACCCCGGTCCAGCCGGCGGCGAGCAGCACCACGTACACGGCGCGGACGGACACCACCACGGCGTTGCTGACGTGGCCGAAGAAGTAGAGGAAGAGCGGATGGCCGTCGCGGTTGCCGATGATCCAGTCGCCGGCCCGGCCCAGCGGCCCGGACAGGTCGACGGCCAGGGCGGCCGGCCAGCCGCCGGCACCGGGGAAGAGGACCGCGAGCGGCAGCAGGGCCAGCGCGGCGACCGCGAGGGGCAGCAGGGCGCGTGACGCGCGGTGCGGGAGCAGGGACCGTCCCGGGCCGGCCGGCGCGGCGGCCGCACCGGACCGGTGGCGGACGGAGCGTCCGCCCGGACCCGGCCGCGCGCAGGACGCGGTCCGGGCCGGGCCGGCGGGCCGCCCGGGCTCGGCGGGCTCCCGTACGGACGTGGTGGTCGTGGTCATCCGCGCCACCTCCCCGCGCCGGGGGCGCGGACACGCGTACGGTCCCTCATGCGGCCACCTCCGGCGTGTACGGGGCGGGGAGGCCGGCGACGACGGCGAGCAGCCCCGCGTCGTCGACCACGCCGAGGCAGCGGCCGCCGTCGACGACCCGCGCGGGACCGCCGGTACGGGCGACCGCCTCGATGGCCTGGGAGACGGTCGTGCTGGGGGAGAGGGCGGGACCCCGGTCGGCCTCGCCCGGCGCCGCCGGACGCATCGCGCCGCGCACGGTGAGCACCTGCTCGCGCGGCACGTCGCGGACGAAGTCCCGGACGTAGTCGTCGGCGGGCGAGCCCACGATCTCCTCGGGGGTGCCGCACTGGACGATCCGGCCGTCGCGCATCAGCGCGATCCGGTCGCCCAGGCGGAGCGCCTCGGCCAGGTCGTGGGTGATGAAGACCATCGTGCGGCCTTCCTCGTGGTGGAGCCGCGCCACCTCTTCCTGCATCTCGCGCCGGATCAGCGGGTCGAGCGCGCTGAACGGCTCGTCGAACAGCAGCACCTCCGGATCGGCGGCGAGCGCGCGGGCGAGCCCGACACGCTGCTGCTGCCCGCCGGAGAGCTGGCCGGGCCTGCGGTTCTCCAGGCCGTCGAGGCCGACCTTGGCCACCATCTCGGCGGCCTTGGCACGCCGCTCCGCGCGGCTCATGCCCTGGATCTCCAGACCGTAGGCGACGTTGTCGAGGACGGTGCGGTGCGGCAGCAGGCCGAAGTGCTGGAAGACCATGGCGGCGCGGTGGCGGCGCAGGGAGCGCAGCCGCCCCGCGTCCATCGCGAGGACGTCCTCGCCGTCGATGGACAGTGATCCGGCGGTGGGCTCGATCAGCCGGGTCAGGCAGCGCACCAGCGTGGACTTGCCCGAGCCGGACAGGCCCATGACGACGAAGACCTCGCCCTTGCGGACGTCGAAGGCGACGTCGCGGACGGCCGCGGTGCAGCCGGTCCGTTCGCGCAGTTCGGCGGCGGTCAGTTCCGCGTCCGCGGAGCCGGGGACCTTCGCCGCCCGGGCCTCGGGGCCGAAGACCTTCCACAGCCCCCTGACGGAGAAGACGGGCGAGCCGTGGGCGTCCTCGCCGCCGTGCGTGTGCGGGGCGTTCACCGGGCCTCCCCTTCCGGCGCGTGGCCCAGCCCGTGGCCCACGTCCCCCGCGCGGTCCTGCCGCAGCAGCTCGGCCGCCTTCTCGCCGACCATGAGCACTCCGATCATCGGGTTGACCGCGGGCATGGTGGGGAAGACGGAGGCGTCGGCGATCCGGATGCCGTCGAGCCCGCGGACCTTCAGGTCCGGCCCCACCACGGCGCTCTCGTCGTCGAGGGCGCCCATCTTGCAGGTCCCGGCGGGGTGGTAGACGGTGTGGGCCACCGAACGGGCGTAGACGCTCAGCTCCTCGTCGCCGGTGATCTCCGGGCCCGGGCACACCTCGCGCCGCAGCCATCCCGCCAGCGGTTCGGCCGCGGCGATCTCGCGGGCCAGCTTGATGCCGTCCACCAGCGTCGTCGCGTCGTAGTCGTCCTCGTCCGTGAAGTAGCGGAAGTCGAGGGCGGGTTTGACCGCGGGGTCCGCGCTGGTCAGGTAGAGGCGGCCGCGGCTGCGCGGCTTGGGGATGTTGGGGGTCATCGAGACGCCGTGCGCGGGCCGTTCGTAGCCCAGCCGCTCCGGGTTGTCGGTGAAGGGGATCTGGTAGAAGTGGAACATCAGGTCGGGCCCGGCGGAGTCCGGGTCACGGCGGACGAACAGTCCCGCGTCGCTGTCCATCGCGGAGTTCTCCGGGATCGGCCCGTCCGTCTCCCAGACGATCACCGACTCGGGGTGGTCCAGCAGGTTCTCGCCGACTCCGGGCAGATCGTGGACCGGGGTGATGCCGAGGGCCTCCAGGTCCGCACGGGGACCGATGCCGGAGTGCAGCAGGAGCCGCGGGGTGTCGACGGCGCCCGCGCACACCAGCACCTCGCGGCGGGCGGTGATCAGCGACCGGGTGCCGTCCTGGGCCCGGACGTGCACGCCACGGGCCCGGGTGCCTTCCAGCTCCAGGCGGTACGCCCAGGTCTCCAGCAGCAGACGGAGGTTGGGCCGTTCGTCCATGACCGGGTGGAGGTACGCCACCGACGCCGAGGAGCGCTTGTTGGTCTCCGGATGGTAGGCGAGGTCGAAGAACCCGACGCCCTCGTGGAACGGCTTCCGGTTGAACCCCTCGATGCGGGGTATGCCCAGTGCACCCTGGGCGGCCTCCACGAAGTCGGCGGCGATGGCGTTGCGGTCCGCCTCCGCCACGGGCACGACGTTGTTCAGCAGCCGGTCGAAGTACGGCTCCATCGCGGCCGCGTGCCATCCCTCGGCCCCCGCGTCCGACCATTCGTCCCAGTCGGAGGGGAGCGGCCTGAAGGCGATGAGGGTGTTGTGCGAGGAACAGCCGCCGAGTACGCGGGCCCGGCTGTGCCGGATGTGCGAGTTGCCGCGGGGCTGCTCGGTGGTGGGGTAGTCGTAGTCGAGTTCCCCGCCGAGCAGGCCCATCCAGCGGCGCAGGGTCAGCACGTCGGGGCGGTCGACGTCGCTCGGCCCGCCCTCGATGACGGCGACGGTGACGTCCGGGTCCTCGGTGAGGCGCGAGGCGATCACGGAGCCGGCGGTGCCGCCGCCGACGACGACGTAGTCGTACTCCTCCTCGCGCTCGTGCCCGGGGTGCTGCGTGGTGCTCGTGGTCATCAATCTGCCCTTTCAGCCCGCAAACCAGCGCACGGGGCGCGGAGCGAGGTTCTGGTAGACGTGCTTCGTCTCGCGGTACTCGGCGAGGCCCGCCGGGCCGAGCTCGCGCCCGATGCCGGACTTGCCGAAGCCGCCCCACTCGGCCTGCGGCAGGTAGGGGTGGAAGTCGTTGATCCAGACGGTGCCGTGGCGGAGCCGGCCCGCCACCCGCGCGGCGCGGCCCTGGTCCGCCGTCCACACGCCGCCGGCCAGCCCGTACTCGGTGTCGTTGGCCAGCGCGACGGCCTCGGCCTCGGTACGGAAGGTCTCGACGGTCAGGACCGGCCCGAAGACCTCCTCCCGGACCACCCGCATCCCGCGGTGGCAGCGGTCGAGGACGGTCGGGCGGTAGAAGTAGCCCGGGACCTCCGGGCGCTCCCCGCCGGCGCGCAGGACGGCGCCCTCCTCCAGCGCGGAGGCGACGTAGGCCTGGGTCCGCGCGAGCTGGGCGGTCGAGACCAGCGGGCCGCACTCCACGCCCGGGTCGGTGCCCCGGCCGATGCGGATCCGTTCCGCGCGGCGGGCGAGCTCGGTGACGAAGCGTTCGCTCAGCGATTCCTCGATGATCAGCCGTGAACCGGCCGAGCAGACCTGGCCGCTGTGCAGGAAGGCCGCGTTGAGCGCCTGGTCGACGGCGGTGTCGAAGCCCTCCTCGGTGGCGCACGCGTCGGCGAAGACGACGTTGGGGTTCTTCCCGCCCAGCTCCAGGGCCACCTTCTTGACCGTGTCGGCGGCCGCCCGCATGACGCGCGTCCCGCTGGAGAGGCCGCCGGTGAAGGAGACCAGGTCGACGCCGGGGTGCTCGGCGAGGCGGGCACCGACCGGATCGCCGGGACCGGTCACCAGATTGGCGACCCCGGCCGGCAGGCCCGCCTCCACCAGCAGTCCGATCAGGGCCACCGTGGTCAGGGGGGTGATCTCGCTGGGCTTGATCACGAAGGTGTTGCCCGCCGCCAGGGCCGGAGCGATCTTCCAGCTGGCCTGGAGCAGCGGGTAGTTCCACGGCGTGATCAGGGCGCACACCCCGACCGGCTCGTGGACGACCACGCTGCGGATCTCGGGGGAACCGGCGTCGACGACGCGTCCGGCACCCTCGGCGACGACGAGGTCGGCGAAGTAGCGGAAGGCGTCGCTGACGCAGTCCACGTCGATGCGGCCCTCTTCGAGGGTCTTGCCCGCGTCCTGGCTCTCCAGCAGAGCGATGCGCTCGCGGTCGCGCTGCAGCAGGTCGGCCGTCCGGCGCAGCAGGGCGGCGCGCTCGGCGACCGGGGTGCCGGGCCACTCGCCCGCGTCGAAGGCGGCCCGTGCGGCGCCGACGGCCGCGTCGGCGTCCGCCGCACCGCCTTCGGCGACGACGGCCAGCGGCCGGGTGTCCGCGGGGTCCAGGACCTCCCTGACCGCCCCCGAGGCGGAGGACCGCCACGTTCCGGCGATGTGAATGGTCTTCTCTTCCGACACGACGCGCTGTACCTCCGGTTCCGGCACCGCGGTGGACCCGCGGTGGTCTCGCAAGCCCCGCGCGTGCCCCGTGCCCCCGTCGTCATGTCCCATCCCTCACTCGAAGTGACAGGAGTCACCCTCCGCCGGGCCGTTTCGAGCGGCTCCGCAGCGCCCCGTAGGCTCGGGTCCCGTCCTGCCGTCCCACCCCGGGGAAAACCGCCATGCCGCAGACCGGTCCGCAGTCCGTCGACCGCGCGCTGGCGATCCTCGACGCCGTGGCCGAGGCGGCGGACCCGCTCAGCGCGAAGGCGCTGGCGCGGCTGACGGGCTGCTCGCTGTCCACCGCGTACCACCTGCTGGGCCCGCTCACGGAACGCGGCTACCTCCTGCGCACGGCGCGCGGCTACGTGCCGGGGCCCCGCATACCCCGGCTGCACCGGGGCTACCTGCGCCACCTCGAGCCGGCCGGCCCCATGACCGACCTGCTGGCCCGGCTGCGCCGGGCCACCGGCGCCGAGGCGTACTACACGGCCTACCGGGGCGGCCTCATCACGGTCGTCGACACGACGGCTCCGGTCACGGACGCCACCCACCCCTTCGGGCCCGGCCGCGAGACCCGGGCACACGCGACCGCGCACGGCAAGGCGCTGCTCGCCGAGCTGCCCCGGCCGGTCCGGCGGCGCTACCTCGCCGAGCACGGCATGGCCCGCCTGACCCGGGCGACCATCGTCGGCGCCGGGGCCATGGAGGCGGAGCTGGCCCGGGTGCGCGGGCAGGGCTACGCGCTCTCCGTCGGGGAGGCCGACCCCGCGTACACCTGCCTGGCTGTGGCCCTGCCCGGGCCGCGCGAGGGGGACGCCGTGCACGCCCTGTCGGTGTCACTGCCGACCGAGGAGTTCCGCCGCCGCCCGGGGGAGATCCGTACCGCGCTGGCGCGGGCCGCGGCGCCGCGGCCGTGACGGCGGATTCCGGCCCTGCCGGAATCCGGACTGACCCGGGGTGCGCCGGCCGTCCCCGCCTGCCAGGCTGGAGCCATGATTTTCATAGCCGTCAGGTTCGACGTCCGCCCGGAGCACAGCGACAACTGGCTCGCGCTCGTCGACGACTTCACCCGGGCCACCCGCGACGAGCCGGGGAACCTGTTCTACGACTGGTCGCGCAGCGTCGACGACCCGAACAAGTACACCCTCCTGGAGGCCTTCACCGATGCCGCGGCGGGCGCCGCCCACGTCGGGTCGGCGCACTTCAAGGCCGGAATGGAAGCGATGGCGGGCGCCATCGCCACCACCCCGGAGATCATCAACGTCGAGGTCCCCGGCCAGGGCTGGAACGCCATGGCGGAACTGTCGCCCCGCCCCTGACCGCCGTCCCCGTCCGGGCGGGCGCCGCGTGCACCGCCCGGGTCGGTCACCGGGCCGGCAGGCCGAGCAGGCGGGCGGCCCTCTCCCGCATCTCCACCTTGCGGATCTTGCCCGTCACCGTCATGGGGAACTCCTCCACGACGTGGACGTAGCGCGGGATCTTGAAGTGGGCCGGCCGTCCGTCGCAGTAGGCGCGGACGGCGGCCGCCGTCAGCGGCTCGGCGCCCTCGCGCATCCGGACCCACGCCATCAGCTCCTCCCCGTACTTCGGGTCCGGGACGCCGATGACCTGCACGTCCAGCACGTCGGGGTGCGTGTGGAGGAACTCCTCGATCTCCCGCGGGTAGAGGTTCTCGCCGCCGCGGATCACCATGTCCTTAGCCGAGCATGACCGAATAACCGCGCGTGCACAGCTCGCCCGGTTCCCCCGGGGCACCGTCCGTCCCGTCTGCGGATCGACCACCTTCATCTCCAGGTGCGGACCGACCCGGCCCACCGTCGAGACCCGGCGCTCGACCGGGTCGTCCGCTCGGGTCTGCGTCGACACCGGTGAGGTCTCCGTCATGCCGTAGCAGATGGACACCTCGGTCATCCCCATGCGGTCGGTGACCTGCTTCATCACCTCGACCGGACAGGGGGAGCCCGCCATTATGCCCGTCCGCAGGCTGGACAGGTCGTAGCCGTCGAAGCCGGGCTCGGCCAGCTCCGAAGCAGTGGTAGAACGGCACCGGCAGGCAGACCCGGTCGCGCTCGGTGTAGTGGCACAACTCGCCGACGGAATACCCGTTGTTGAGGATGCTGTGCTGGGAGAGGGTGGCGCTCTTGGGGAAGCCGGTGGTCCCCGAGGCTCCCCGCAGTCCGGGCGCACCTCCTCGATCACCGCCGCGTGGTCGGAGCCCTTGAAGCTCTCCGCCGCGACCAGCAGACGGGTCCCTGACTGCCGGAGCAGGTAGGCGAGTTCGTGCGAGCGGTAGGCGGGGTTCACGGTGACGAGCACAGCCCCGATCCTTGCGGTGGCGTACTGCACGAGCGTCCACTCGGCGCGGTTGGGCGCCCAGATGCCGACGCGGTCGCCCTTGGCGATGCCGAGGTCCAGCAGTCCGAGGGCGTCGACGTCGGCGGCCAGCTCCGCGGACGGTGCGGTCCGAGTTCTCTCCGATGGTGTCGCCCAGCAGCGGCACTTCGCAGACCCCGGACGCATAGCTCGACGCGGCGGACACGCGTATCTCCTGGACTCGGTGACGGGGCGCGGGACCACGGCTCCCGTGGCACCGCAGGTCCGTACCGAGGGTTACCCCGCGCGGTGCCCGCCAACCGGCGCGGGCGCCGCGGTTCAGCGGACGGCGACCACGACGTGGCTGTGGCCGAACTGCCAGACGGTTCCGGCCTGCCCGAAACCGGCCTCGCGCAGCAGGGCGAGATGACCCGCCAGGGTCAGGTCGTTGCCCTCGCACTCCGGATGCCGGTGCGGTGCGCACCGCGCGAGGCGGGGCGCCAGTTCCGGGTCCGCGGCCGCCTCCGCCCACCAGGACTCCCAGTCCTCGGCGGTGTCCAGGTGGTGCTGCGAGCGGCGGAGCCCGATGTGCTGCGCGAGCCGGGAGACGGCCGTCGCGTCCGGGCTGATGTGGTCGCCGTTGACGAGGACGCCGCCGGGGCGCAGCCGCGCCGCCAGCTCGCCGTACACCCGGCGCAGGGTGCCTTCGCCCAGGTAGTGCAGGGCGGTCGCCGACACGGCCGCGTCCACCGGGCGGTCCAGGGCGAGCGCGTCGAGCCAGCCGGGCTCGCCGATCAGCGCCTGCGCGTAGCGCAGGTCCGGCCCGTAGTAGGAGCGGCCGAGGTCCAGCAGGAGGGGATCGGCGTCCACGGCCACCACCTCGGCCCCGGGGAGCCGGGCCGCCAGCCGGGAGGCGAGCGCCCCCGGACCGCTGCCCAGGTCGAGCACCAGCGGCGCCGGCCGGCCGAGCGTCACCTCCTCGACGACGTCGGCCATGACCGTGAATCTCTCCTCCCGGTCCACCGCGTACCGCTGCTGCTGGCTCTCCCAGCGCTCCACCCACCGTGCCGCCGTCGCCGTACTCACTCCCATAATGGAAATCATTGCAGACTGGCGAGCGTGCTGAGCAACTCCTCCATCTCCTGCGGTGTGTTGTGCACGTGCAGGCTCACCCGCACCGACCCCTCCTTCTCCGGCACGCCGGCCTGGCAGTGTCCGTCGGAGCGCACCATGAAGCCGTGGCTGAAGAGGATGAACCCGAGGTCCTGGGCTTCGATCCCGCGATGACGGAACGTCACGATGCTGCGCCGCCGCTGCACCGGAGATCCGGCCGCCAGGTTCGAGCGGCAGCCGAGGACCTCGTACGCCGGCATCTGCGCGAGTCCGTCGGTCAGCAGTGACGTCAGGGCCACCGTCCAGCGCTCGATGCGGCCGGTCCCCGCCCCGTCGAGCCAGTCGAGGGCGGCCGCCAGCGAGACGATGCCGACCGTGTTCGGCGTACCGCTCCAGCCGCCCGGCCGGAACGCCGGCCCCCGCTGCCCGCGGGACCAGACGGCACCGGTACCCGGCAGGGCCATGGTCTTGTGGCCGGAGAACACCACGAAGTCCACGTCGAGGTCGGCCACCGACACCGGCAGGTGGCCCACGCTCTGCGCGGCGTCCAGGCAGACGGGTACGTCCGGCCCGACCGCCCGGCGGACGCGGTGCACGTTCATGTCGACCCCGTGCACGTGGTGCACGTGGGTGGCCGGGACGAAACGGGTGCGCGGCCCGGTGATCGCTTCGAGCTCCCGCGGGTCGTAGTCCCCGGTACCCGCCTGGCGCGGCAGCTCCCGGACCCTGATGCGGACGCCCTGGCGGGCCAGCAGGTCCCGCGCCTCCAGCCACGGCGACAGGTTCGCCTGGTGGTCGGAGAACGGGACGACGATCTCGTCCCCGTCCTCCAGCAGGCCGGGCAGCCAGTCCCGGGCCAGGGTGCGCAGCCCGTCCGAAACCCCGCTGGTGAAGTGCACCCCGGACCGGTCCGGCCGCGGATCGCCGAGGAACTCCTTGACCCGCCCGCGGGCGCCCTCCCCCAGAGCCGTCGTGGTGTTGGCCCAGGGGTACGAGCCCCGGCCCGCGTTGGCGTTCGAGCGGGTCAGGTAGTCCTGCACGGCGTCCAGGACGGGCTGCGGCTTCTGCGCGGTGGCCGCACTGTCCAGGTAGACCAGACCGGGATGGCCGACCACGATCGGGAACTGGGCCCGCAGGCCGCGCTGCCAGGACGCCAGTTCCCGGATGTCCTGCGCGGGGTCCGCCGCCATGTCAGTCACGCACCAGCGGCGCGCCGGCGTCCCGCCAGGCGACGATGCCGCCGGCGAGACTGCGCACGTCGGGGTGGCCCATCCGCGTCAGCAGGGCCGCGTACCGGGCGGACTTCTCCCCGACCGGGCAGGCCAGCAGCACCGGCTGCCGCTTGCTGAAGGGCAGGCCGCCCCGGACGAGTTCGTCGAACAGCTCGTCCACGATGTTCACGGAGCCGTCGATGTGCAGCGCGGCGTACGCGAAGGGGCCGCGCAGGTCGACGACCAGCGGCCGGCCGGCATCCAGCCACTTCTGCGCGTCGCCGACCTCGATGACGGGAGCCGACCGGACCTCGGCCTCCGTCAGCGTGGCCACCGAGTTGCGCACGGCGGGCCTCCCGAGCAGCTCCGGGCGGCGCCGGCGCACGTAGCCGAGATAGCTCTCCACCCGGTCGCAGACGATGAAGACGGCCGTCCGGCGGCCGGGCCTCGTCCACCGCGACCTTGCGTGCCGTGGGCTGCTGCTGGGCGCCGGTGGCGGTGAAGTCCATGCAGTAGCCGGCCGTGTTGGCGAAGGCGAGGAGGTCCCCCGGCCGCGGCAGCGCGGGCAGGAAGACCATCCGCCGGGTGATCAGGTCCGCTTCCAGGCAGAGGTTGCCCAGGAGGTGGACCCCGACCGGCCCGGTGGCGTCGGGCGGGCTGCCGTCGCGGCGCAGGAGGACGGGGTCCACGAGGACGCCGTGGTCCTCCAGGCCCACGTCCCCCGCGTTCAGGGCGAGCCGCACGAGATGGCCGTCGCCGCCGTTTTCGGGGGGCCGCACCTCCAGCACCCGGCCGAGCGTGACCCCGCACTGGTCGGTCAGCGCCCGGCCGGGTTCCGCGTACAGATCGCACAGGCTCTCCAGGAGCAGCGTGCCCAGCGGGCGTCCGAGCGTGGGCGCGGGGAGGCGGAGCAGCTCGTCGAGATAGGCGGCCCCGGTGACCGGGCGGTGCGCCGGATACAGCCCCAGGGCCCCCTTGAGGGTGCCGTGCTCCGCGCGCAGGCCGTACCCGTGGCCGCCCCAGGTGAGCGGTGGCCGCCGGCCCATCACGGCACGGGTCAGCTCCGTGGTGTAGCGCTCCCACTGGGCGGCGTGGGCCAGGTAGCTGACGCCGAAGCCGCCGCCGACGTCGATCACGTACGGCTGGAAGCCCCGCAGCCGCAGCTCCTCGGTGGCCCGCAGGCAGCCTTCGAGCGCCGTGGCCTTCTCGTCCGGGCTCGTCGGGTCGAGGTGATAGCCGACCCCGATCGGCTCCAGCGCGTCCCGGTGCCGTTCGAGTACGCCGAGCAGACCGTCCAGGGCCTTCACGGAGGTACCGAAGCGGCTGCGGCGCGACAGCACCCTGGCTCCGGAGACCTCGAACCCGGACAGGCGCAGCAGGACGCGCAGCCGCGGCAGCCCGTACGCGCCGACGAGGGCGGCAGCGGCCGCGAGTTCCCCGGCACCGTGGGCGTTGACGGTCGCCCCGCAGCGCGCGGCGAGCCAGAGGAACTCGGGGTCCTTGGGCCCGGTCACCATGATCCGGTCACCGGTGAACCCCGACGCGAGCGCGTGCTGCAACTCGCCGAGCGAAGCGGCGTCGAGCGCGGCGCCGGTGGTGGAGAGCCGCCGGACCAGGGCGCTGGAGCGGTTGGCCTTGTGCGCGTAGTAGACCCGGCCGCCGAGGCGGTGCCGGCTCAGGACGGAGTGGAATTCCGCCACGTTCTGCGCGAACTGCTGCGGCAGGACAAGGTTCAGGGGCGATCCGAGCCCGTCCACGAGGTCGTGCGCGAAGCCTGCCGCGTCCAGCAGGGACGCCAGACGCGGGGCCAGCCGCGGTTCCAGGTACAGAGGTGCGTCGCTCATCCCAGCTGTTCCTCCCCGACGAGGAATACGTACCGGTTTCGGCAAACGGCCGTACGACCGTAACCCTCGCCGGGCGCTTTGCACCCGGCCCGGCGGCGGAGGGACCGCAAGACGCTGCTGGACGGCTGGATCAGGACGGTCGGCGCGCGCCGGAAGCGGCCGCGGCTGCGGACGGCGGCGCAGCTGAGACTCTGCGTGAGGCAGGCAGCACCCATGGCCGCCCACTGCCGGCTGACGGGCGCCCGGCCGGGCTTCGGCAACTCCGTCTCCCACTCGCACCGGCGCACCTCCCGCCGTTTCGACCCCGACATCCAGCACAAGCGGTACTGGCTGCTCGGCGAGGGCCGCTTCGTGCGGCTGACCCTGAGCGCACGGGCGGTCAGGACCGTCGACGTGATCGGCGTCGGGAGCGGCCGTGGCCCGCAACCGGGACGCCGTCGACGGACGCCCCCGCGGGTACCTCCGCCGGTTCGGGCTCTCGCGCGTCCGGATGCGCGAACAGGCCCATGCCGGGTTCCTCCCCGGGGGCACCAAGTCCTCCTGGTGACACCCGCGTCCGGTCCTCCGCCGGGAACGCGGAGAGCCCACACCCCCCGGGGGGTGTGGGCTCCCGTGTACGGTTCCTCCCGCCCCGGCCCGGAGGTCACCGGGTCGCGCGGGGAAGTTCCGTTCGTGTCAGCGCGCGTGGCGCTCGGGCAGGTCCACCTCGGCCGGCGCCGGCTCCGGGGCCGTCACCGCGAAGCCGCGGGCGGTGGCCTTGGCGGGCTGCTTTCCGCAGAACGCCGCCTCGAGGGTTCCGCCGAGGGCCGTGTTCGCGGTACCCCTGTTCGAGGTGTTCGCCATGGCGGCGAGGCTGCGGCGGCCGTCCCGGGTGGCGAACGCGTAGGTGTAGAAGCCCTGGACCGTGCCCGTGTGCCCGTAGACCGACGTACCGCAGGACAGGTCGTAGCGGCGCAGGCCGAGCCCGTAGAACCGGGTGTTCGTGGCGTCCGTCGGGGTCATGGTGATCATGGCGTCCAGCATCGGCGCGGACAGCAGCCGGCCCCCGAGCAGCGCGGACATGAAGGTGTTGAGGTCGGCCGGGCTGGAGATGACCGCACCCGCGGACTGGGCCCAGGACACCGTCTGCTCGGTGGAGTCGACCAGGGGGGCGCCCGCCTCGTCCGGGTGGAGGTAACCGCGGGCGTGCAGACCCTTGACCGCCGTGCTGGGGTGGACGTACGAGGTGTTGCGCAGCCCCAGGCGCTTGATGATGCGGCGGTCGTACTCCTTGGCCACCTTGTTGCCGGTGGCCTTCTCGATGAGCATGCCGACGACCACGAAGTTGGTGTTCGAGTACTTGTACGCCGCGCCGGGCTCGGTCGTGCGCGGTTCGGCCAGCGACAGGGCGACCAGCTCCTCGTAGCTGAACACCTTGTTCCGTACGGCCTCGAAACCGGGCACGGTCTGCGCGAACATGGCGTTCGTGTAGTCCGCGAGCCCGCTCCGGTGGTTCAGCAGGTGCCGCACCGTGATCCGGTCGTCGGGCAGCAGGCCGGGCAGGTAGTGGTTGACGGAGGTGTCCAGGTCGATCTTCTTCTCGGCCACCAGCTGGAGCAGGACGACGGAGGAGAAGGTCTTGCTGACGCTGCCGATCCGGAAGCGGGCCTTGGTGTCCATGGCCGCGTTCGTGGTCCTGTCGCGGACGCCCGTGGTCCTGGTGACGACACCGCCGGGGCCGGTCAGACGCACCATGGCGCCGGGCGCACCGGCATCGGTCGTGTTCCGCAGGGCCTGGGCCAGGGCCTCGAGGTCGGCGGCCGGTACGGCGGGCTGCGCGGCCTCGGCGGGACGGGCTGGCGCGGCGTGCGCGGCGGTCACCGGTGCCATGGTGGCCACCAGCGCCAGCAGGGTGGTGGCGCTGAGGGCCAGACGTCGGTTGACGGGCAGAAGCATGCTGTTCCCCTGGTCGGTCCGCGTCCGCGGGGGCGGCCCCTGCGGACGCGACGGTGCGTGAGCTCAGTCGGTCGCACTGAGGGGCACGAGCTTACGGAAGATCTTCAGCCGGCCCTGCCACGGGTCCGCAAGGCCGGGCGGCCGGGCCAGGGGTGACGGTGTGCCAGTCGTGCGCGCCGGCGTACGGGGGCCGGGCCGCGCACGACCGAGGGGAGGGCCGCGGCGGCGGCCGCCCCGGGGCGGAGCAGACTGCTCAGGAGGTGTGCGGGACGGCGGACGGGCCGCTCGGGAAGGGCTGTTCGGCCCAGATGGTCTTGCCGCGGGGGTGGTAGCGGGTGCCCCAGAGCTGGGCCAGCTGCGCGACCATGAACAGTCCGCGGCCGCCCTCGTCCGTCTCCAGGGCCCGCCGGACGTGCGGGGAGGTGCTGCTGCCGTCGGAGACCTCGCAGATCAGCGCGCGGTCGCGGATCAGCCGCAGCCGGACCGGCGGGCTGCCGTAGCGGACGGCGTTGGTGACGAGCTCGCTCACCACCAGTTCCGTGGTGAACTCCAGCTCCTGCAGACCCCATTCGGCCAGCTTCTCCGTGGCGAGCACACGGGCCCGGCCCACCACCTCGGGCGCCGAGGGCAGCTCCCAGGTGACGTGGCGGTCGGGGGCCAGTCCGCGCACCCGCGCCATCAGGAGCGCGGCGTCGTCGTGCGCGCGGGTCGGCAGCAGACGCCCCATCACCTCGTCGCAGACGGCGTCCAGGCTGCCGCCGGGCCGCAGGCCGCTCAGCGCGGTCCGCAGCCTGTCGAGCCCGGTGTCGACCGTCTGCTCCTGCGCGCGCACCAGACCGTCGGTGTACAGGACGAGCAGTTCCCCGTCGGCCAGCGCCAGTTCGCCGTGCTCGAAGGGGAGCCCGCCCCGTCCCAGGGCGGAGCCCGCGGGGAGGCCGAGGACGTCGACCCGTCCGTCCGCCGACACGCGCGCCGGTGCCGGATGCCCCGCGCGGGCCAGGACGCAGACCCGGGTGACCGGATCGAACACCGCGTACACGCAGGTCGTCCCGGCCGCCCCGGCCGCATGCCCCTGGCCGTGCTCGTCCTGGAGCCGGCCCACCAGGTCGTTCAGCCGGCCCAGCAGCTCCTCGGGCGCCAGATCGAGGTCCGCGAGCGTCCGTACGGCCGTGCGCAGCCGCCCCATGGTGACCACCGAGTGCAGGCCGTGCCCCGCCACGTCCCCCACCACCATCGCGACCCGCGCGCCCGACAGCGGGATGACGTCGAACCAGGCACCGCCCAGCACGGTGTGCCCGCTGGCGGGCAGGTACCGGCCCACGGACTCCACCGCGTCGAGTTCCGGCAGCCGCTGCGGCAGCAGGCTGCGCTGCAGGGCCAGGGCCGTCGTGCGCTCCCGGGTGTAGCGGCTCGCGTTGTCGATGCACACGGCGGCGCGTCCCACGATCTCCTCGGCCAGCAGCACGTCGTCGGCCTCGAAGGGGTGCGCGCGCTCGGAGCGCACGAAGACCGCGGTGCCCAGCGCCGCACCGCGCGCGAACAGGGGGACCAGCAGCCAGGAGTGGACCCCGTACTCGCGCACCAGGGCGGCCCGGCCGGGGTCCGCCGCAGCGAATTCGGGGGTCAGCTCCGCGCCCGTCATCAGCGCGGGCTCGCCGCTCGCCAGCGCGAGCGCGAAGGGCGAACCGGGCTCCGAGGCGAAGCGGTCGACCTCGCCCATGGGCACCATCGCCTCGCTCCGCGCCCCCTGCGCCACCGAACTCGCCGCGCGGCGCTGCGGCACGGTGCCGGGGACCGGACCGTGGGCCGGCTCCTCACCGCCGAAGACCGGGTCCAGCAGGTTGACGTACGCGTGGTCGGCGAAGCGCGGGACGGCCACGTCGACCAGCTCCTGCGCGGTGCGCAGGACGTCGAGCGCCGTGCCGATGCGCGCGCTAGCGTCGTTCACCAGGGCCAGCCGCTCCTCGGCCCGGTCCCGTTCCGTCGCGTCGACGACCGCGTGCGCCAGCGCGATCACCTCCCCGGAGCGGCTGCGCAGCGGCAGGATCGACTCGGACCAGACGTGTTCGCGGTCCGGGTCGGCGGGTGTGCGCCCGCGGACCTCGGTGGCGATCAGGGCTTCACCGGTCTCCAGGACGTGCCGCTGCCGGGCTTCGAAGGCCTCCAGGTCCAGCAGCCCGGGCGGCGCCACCTCGGCCATCGTGCGGCCCGTGCACTGCCTGTCCCCGAAGGTCCCGGTGCGGCCCTGTGCGTCGTTCTGGGCCAGGAAGCGCAGCTCCGTGTCGAAGACGTCGATGACGACCGGGGATTCGGTGAACAGGCCCCGCAGGAGGGCCTCTCCGAGTTCGTGCCGGTGCGCGGCGGCGGAGTCCCTCAGGCGGACCAGCCACTGCCGGTCGCCGCCCGTCGACGCGATCGGGCGCACCTGGAGGGTCACCCCCACCGGCTGTCCGCTGCTGTGCCGCAGGACCGCGCGCCCCAGATCGACCACGGTGCCGGCCGCGCACCGCCCCATCAGCGCGGCGGCGTCCGAGCGGGTGTACAGCAGTTCGGCCCCCTGCCGCCCCCGGACCTCCTCCGCGGTGCGGCCGAGGAGGCTCTCGGCGCCGGGGCTCAGGCCGATCACGACGCCGTGCACGTCCAGCAGGGCGTACGCCTCGTAGGTCTCTTCGCCCGGTTCCCCGGCGGAGCCGGAGCCGTCGGAGGCGCCGCGGAACAGGCCGTCGTGCATCACACCGCCCCACTTCCGGGTGCGAGGCCGTCAGATCCGCCTCGCGGGGCCGCTGTCCTGCTGTCATTGTCTCTTTGATCCCCTTCTGGTGCAGCCGGTGGGTCCGGTGCGGCCAGAGCCCGACGTGCGTGAGGAGCCCCCCGTGAACTGGACGCTCGAAGTCATCCCCGTCCCCGTCACCGACATGGACCGGGCGAAGGAGTTCTACGCCGGCAAGGCCGGGTTCAGGGTCGACCTCGACGACGAGGTGGCCCCCGGCATGCGCATCATCCAGCTGACCCCGGAGGGCTCGCGGTGCTCGATCGCGATGCTCCAGGGGATGCCCGCGGCGCCCGGAATGCAGCAGATGGCCCCCGGCACGCTGCAGGGCCTGCAGCTCTGCGTCACGGACATCGAGGCGGCCCGGGCGGAGCTGCTGGGCCGGGGCGTGGAGGTCTCCGTGATCCGGCACGTCGGGGACGACGGCTGGGAGGAGGGCAAGGGGGGCACCTGGAACTCGTTCATGTCCTTCCAGGACCCGGACGGCAACGGCTGGGTGGTCCAGGAGGCACCCTCGGAGCTCTCGGAACGCTGAGCCGCTGCCTCCGTTCCGGGGTCAGTTGGCGGCGTAGACGCGGACGGCGAACTCGGCGATGTCCTCGTCGGAGAGGTTCTTCGCCAGGTTGGCTTCGGTGATCATGCCGACCAGGCGGTGGCCGCCGGCCACGTCGATGACGGGAAGCCGCTTGATCTGGTGGACCTCCATGGTGTCCACCGCTTCCTGCGCGTTGCTCTCGGCGTCGATCCAGTGCAGGGTGCCGCTCAGTTCCCCGGCGCGCATCCGGGCCGGGTCCTTGCCCTCGGCGCAGCACTTGAGCACGATGTCCCGGTCGGTGATGAGGCCCTGGAGGCGCTGGTCGCTGCCGCAGATCGGCAGACAGCCGACGTTCAGGTCGCGCATCATGCGCGCCGCCTCCACCAGGGACTGTTCCTCCCGGATGCACTGCACGCCCTCGGTCATGATGTCCCGGGCCCGCAGGGTGCTGTTCATGGTTCCTCCTCGGCTCGCTCGTCCCGTCCCGTACAGCTCGTGCTGTCGGGGAGTCCCTCCCCTACGAGGACAGCACGGATGGCGCAGCGCGGCGCGCCGAGCCCCGCTACGTCAGGGTGCGAGGTCGGCCGCCACGGGGGAGAGGGTGACGGCGTGGACGGCGCGCGCCGGAGCGGGGCGCCGTCCGGCCAGCCGGCAGCCGAGGCACTGCGCGTGCCCCTGGCGCGCGGAGTCGTCCCGTACCCGCATGCCCCACTGGTCGACGGGCCGCAGGCCCGGCGGCTTGCCCCAGCCGGCGAGGTGCAGGGCCCAGGTGACCAGCAGCGCCGCCGCCGTGATCGCGAGGCCCAGCCAGATGCCCGGGGCCCAGCCGATGACGCCCAGGGCGGTGACCGAGGTGCCGGCCGTGGCGACGGCGGTCCCGGTCCATCCGGCGACGGTGTGGCCCTCGTCGTAAGGGTGTGCGCTCATCTGCTTGCCTCCTGCGTGAGCCGGTGTCGCGCCGCGGTGGAATGGGCATGCGGACGGCGGCCGACCTATGATGTCTTAGTCGCTAAGCAATTTATCTCATGAGGTGAGGGAATTTCAATGGAGGTCACACCCGGCGCCACCGCCGCGGACGCGATCGCGGCGATGGACGGCCTCATCGCGACGAGCATCGTCGGCCAGCAGGAGTTCGCCCGGAAGCTCGGCGTGAGCGTGACGGACCTCGTGTGCTTCGCGTACGTCCTGGAGGCGGGGGACTCACCGGTCACCGCCGGCGATCTGGCCGCGCGCGCCCACGTCACCACCGGGGCGGTCACCGGCATCCTCAACCGGCTGGAGCGGGGAGGCTTCGTGGTCCGGCAGCCGGACCCGGCCGACGGGCGCCGGGTGCGGGTCGTCGCGGTCCCGGCCGCCGCCGAGCGCGTGACGGAGATCTACGGGCCGTACTACGTGCGCCTCGCAGGCCTCTTCGCGCAGTACACGCCGGAGCAGACCGCCGTCCTCACCGACTGGTTCACACGCGCCGGGGCCCTGGCGCGCGCCTACCTCGACGAGTCCTGGGAGAGCTGAGCCGGCCCGGCACCGGCCCGCCACCCCCTCGGGCCGACGCACCGGGATGCGGCCAACTTCCCGCCGTTTCCGGCCGCAACGCCGCGCCGGGCGGGCCCGGCCCTATCGTGGACCGCTTCGACGGGCGCCGGTCCGTCGGCGTCGCGCCGTGACGGCGGCGGCCACGGAGGAGGACCGATGGGGCCGGCCACGATGTTCCGAGCCGCGCGCAGGCAGCGCCGCGGCGACCGCAGGGCCTCGGTGCCGGCGGTCGCGGCAGCCGTGGCGGCGGCCCTGGCGGTGCTCGCGCCCGCCCCGGCCCACGCGGCCCCGATGTGTGCGGGCGCCGGGTCGGCGCCGCCGCCCGTCCAGGTGGCGCACCTGCCCGACTGGGTCGAGTCCATCGCGGTCGACCGGCGCGGCCGGATGTTCGCCACCGCGTACTTCAGCGGCCGGGTCCACCGCATCGACGCACCCGGCAGCGCCCCCGTCGCCCTCACCGGGGACATCGGGGCCAACGGGGGGATCGTCGTCCGCCCCGACGGCGGGCTCCTCGTCGGCACCGGCAACGACCTCGTGCACTCGCTCACCGGCGACGTCCTTCCCGTGTCGCAGCTCCTGGCGGTGGACCCGGACTCCGGCGAGGTCACCCCGTACGCCTCCGGCCTCGGCGGCGTCGCCCTCGCACCCGACGGCACGGTGTACACCACGACCCTGGGCGGGCGGCGGGGCATCGGACGCGTCACGCCCGACGGGCGGGTCGATCCCGTCTGGGCCGAGGTGGCGCAGCCCAACGGGATCGCCGTCTCCCCGGACGGGTCCGAGGTCGATCCCGTCTGGGCCGAGGTGGCGCAGCCCAACGGGATCGCCGTCTCCCCGGACGGGTCCGAGGTCTACGTCGTGCAGACCACCGTCGCCCCCGGGCTGTACCGGATCCCCGCGGCCGACCCCGGACACCCGCGGCGGTGGCTCTCCGCCGGACCCTCCGACGCCCTCGCCCTTCCCGACGGACTCACCCTCGACAGCGCGGGGCGCCCGCTGATCGCCACCCACGCCTCGGGGCAGATCTGGCGGGCCGAGGACGGAGGCCTGTGCGCCCTGGAGTCGGGGATGCGGCTGTCCACGCAGCTCGTGTACGGGCAGGGCGACCGGGGGTTCTCGGCCGGCAGGCTCTACCGGGCCGGCGTCGACGGGCGGATCCACGAGGTGCCCGCCGGTGCCGAGGCGGGCGCCCGCTGAGCCCCCAGGAACAAGGTGGGGTGAATCACACCAACCGTGACCCTGGGCGACACCACTTGAATGATCAAAGTATCGGGGGGTTAGCATGTGAGCGCCGCCTAGCTCGAAAGATAAACCTGTGACTGTCAATGACGACTCGTTCACCAACTGGAAGAACCGCGAGGAGATCGCGGAGTCGATGATCCCGATCATCGGGAAGCTGCACCGGGAGCGGGACGTCACGGTCGTCCTGCACAGCCGCTCCCTGGTGAACAAGTCCGTGGTGAGCATTCTCAAGACCCACCGATTCGCCCGCCAGATCGACGGCGAGGAGCTCTCGGTCACCGAGACCCTGCCGTTCCTGCAGGCCCTCACCACGCTCGACCTCGGCCCCTCCCAGATCGACATCGGCATGCTCGCCGCGACGTACAAGACCGACGACCGCGGTCTGTCGGTGGAGGCGTTCACCGCCGAGGCCGTCGCCGGCGCCACCGGTGCCGACAAGATCGGGCGCCGCGAGCCGCGCGACGTCGTCCTCTACGGCTTCGGCCGCATCGGCCGCCTCGTCGCCCGCCTGCTCATCGAGAAGGCCGGCTCCGGCAACGGCCTGCGCCTGCGCGCCATCGTCGTCCGCGGAGGCGGCGCCCAGGACCTCGTCAAGCGTGCCTCGCTGCTGCGCCGCGACTCCATCCACGGCCAGTTCCAGGGCACCATCACCGTGGACGAGGCGACGAGCACGATCATCGCCAACGGCAACGAGATCAAGGTGATCTACGCCGGCGATCCGTCCGAGGTCGACTACACCGCGTACGGCATCAAGGACGCCATCCTCATCGACAACACGGGCAAGTGGCGCGACCGCGCGGGTCTCTCCAAGCACCTGCGCCCGGGTATCGACAAGGTCGTCCTCACCGCGCCCGGCAAGGGTGACGTCCCGAACATCGTGCACGGCGTCAACCACGACACGATCAAGCCGGACGAGCGGATCCTGTCCTGCGCCTCCTGCACCACGAACGCGATCGTCCCGCCGCTCAAGGCGATGGACGACGAGTACGGCGTGCTGCGCGGTCACGTGGAGACCGTCCACTCGTTCACCAACGACCAGAACCTCCTGGACAACTACCACAGCTCGGACCGCCGCGGCCGTTCGGCGCCGCTGAACATGGTCATCACCGAGACCGGCGCCGCCTCCGCGGTCGCCAAGGCGCTGCCCGAGCTGAAGGCGCGGATCACCGGCAGCTCGATCCGCGTCCCCGTGCCCAACGTCTCGATCGCGATCCTGAACCTGCGGCTCGCGCGGGAGGCCAACCGCGAGGAAGTCGTCGACTACCTCCGCAACGTGTCGCTGTCCTCGCCGCTCAAGCGCCAGATCGACTTCATCAGCGCCCCCGACGCGGTCTCCAGCGACTTCATCGGCTCGCGCCACTCGTCGATCATCGACGCGGGCGCGCTGAAGGTCGAGGGCGACGACGCGATCCTCTACCTCTGGTACGACAACGAGTTCGGCTACTCGTGCCAGGTGATCCGCGTCGTGCAGCAGGTCTCCGGCGTCGAGTACCCGACCTACCCGGTTCCGGCGGTCTGACCTCCGCGGATCCCACCGGTCCGGCATACCGACCGGAGCGCCCGGCCTGAACACCCGTTCAGGCCGGGCGCTCTGTTGTGGGCCCGGCCGGTTCCGTCTGCGTGAGAACCATTACATTCGCCCCCAAATGGTCCGTTTCAGGGAGATCATGGCGGTCCGGAACGTCATCGAGGGGCCGCCGCCGCGGCCCGCGCCGCCCGCCGTACGACCGGCCGGCGGCAGGGAGAGACATGGGACGCGTGCGCAGCTGGACGGGTGACTGGCGGACGGCACTGCCCGTGGCGGGCGGCGCCGCCGTGCTCGGGCTGGGCGGTCTCTACGTCACCGGGCTCGTCACGGGCGGGGACATCTACCCCGGCACCCGGGTCCGGGGCGTCGACATCGGCGGGATGAGCCGGGCGCAGGCCCGGCAGGTGCTGGACCGGGAGCTGGGGCCCACCGCCGCGGCGCCGGTCGCGATGCGGATCGGCGACCGGGTGGAGGAAGCCGATCCCGCAGTGCTCGGGCTCGCCCTCGACACCGCCGCCACCGTCGAACGCGCCGTCCGCACCGGGTACGGCCCCCTCACCGTCATCGGCGGCCTCTTCGCCGAGGGACACCGCGACGTGCAGCCCGTGACCCGCATGGACGAGCCGACCGCCCGGGCGGCCGTCGACCGGATCGGCGCGAGCACCCGCCAGCAGGTCCGCGACGGCTCCGTCACCTTCGACAAGGGCACGGTGAAGTCAGTCGCCCCGCTCCCCGGCATCGCCCTGCGGACGGACCCGGCCCTCGACACCCTCCGCGAGGCCTACCTCCAGCCGGACACCGCCCCCGTGGTGATGCCGGTCGAGCGTACGCAGCCCCGCATCGGAGCCGAGGAGACCGGACGGGCCCTGCGGCAGTTCGCGCAGCCCGCGATGTCCGGCCCCGTCACGCTCACCGTCGCCGGCCGGCGCATACCCATAGGCCCCGCCGTGCTCGGCGGGCACCTGGAGATGAAGCCCGACACCCAGGGCCGCCTGGTGCCCGCCCTGGACTCCAAGGGCCTGCTCGCCGACCCCGCCGTGGCCCGGCCGGTCGAAGCGGTCACCCGGGATCCGCGCGACGCCGCCCTCCGCCTCGACGCGGACGGCCGCGTGGTGGTCGGGGACCACGGCAGCACGGGCCGCCAGGTCACCGAGGCGGCGCTCGGCCGGGCCGTGATGCCCCTGCTGACCCGCACCGGTGCCGCGCGCAGCGCCGAGGTCGCGACCGTGGAGGTCCAGCCCGACCTCACGAGCGCCGAGGCGCAGCGCCTGGGCATCAAGGAGAAGGTCTCCTCCTTCACGGTCGACTTCCCGGCCGCCCCGTACCGCACGACCAACATCGGCCGCGCCGTGGAACTCATCAACGGCTCGGTGGTCCTTCCGGGCCAGGAGTGGAGCTTCAACCGGACCGTCGGCGAGCGCACCCCGGAGAACGGCTTCGTCGACGGCATCATGATCAACGACGGCCAGTACGTGAAATCACCCGGCGGCGGTGTCTCGGCCGTCGCGACCACCATGTACAACGCCGCCTTCTTCGCGGGCGTCAAGACCGTCGAGCACGGCGCCCACTCCTTCTACATCGAGCGCTACCCCGAGGGCCGCGAGGCCACCGTCGCGTGGGGCCTCCTCGACCTCCGCTGGATCAACGACACCGGCCACGCCCTCTACGTGAGGGCCGAATCCACCGAGACCTCGCTGACCATCACCCTCCTCGGTACGAAGAAGTACGACGAGATCCGCGCGACCCAGGGGCCGCGCACCCACGTGACGCCGCCCGGCAAGCGGACGGGCAGCGGACCCACCTGCGAGGTCCAGACTCCCCTCGAGGGCTTCGACGTGGCCGTCGGCCGTGTCTTCGTCCAGGGCGGCAAGGAGGTCAAGCGCGAGGAGTACACGACCCGCTACACCCCGCGCGACGAGGTCACCTGCGCCCCGGAGACCACCGAGGGCCCGCAGGCGCCCATAGACCCGAAGGCCCCTGCAGCCCCGCAGGCCCCCGTGGACCGCAAGGCTCCCGAGACCTCGCCGTCCCCCCGGACATCTATGTCCGCGCGGGCGACCCCGCTCCCGGCCGCACCGGCCGCCGCCACCGTCCCCACCCAGCGCTAGCGCGCCAGGACCGGCCCGGCTCGGGCCGCCGGGCCGGGGACGCGCCGACGCGGCATGTGCGATTCGGCAGCCGCGGACGCCCGGAAGTGCTACAACTGGGTTCGTGACCCTTCCTCGCCACCCGTGCCGGGCACGTCGGTGCGGTCACCCCTAGGCAACCGGTTCAGGAGCGTCGCCGGACAGGTATTCGTCCTCCAGGTGGCGATCGTGGTGTTGCTCGCCGCCGCCGCGCTGCTGGCCCTGCTCCTGCAGTCGCGCCACGACATCGACCGGGAGGCGCGCAACCGGTCCGTCTCCGTCGCCCAGACCTTCGCGCACTCCCTGGGCCTCCAGGAGGCCCTGAAGTCGCCGGACCCCTCCGCGATCCTGCAACCCCTGGCCGAGGCCACGCGTGCGGCCGCCGGGGTGGACTTCATCGTGGTCATGGACACCCAGGGCATCCGCTACACCCACCCGCAGCCGGACCGCATCGGCAAGCGGTTCGTCGGGACGATCGAGCCCTCGCTCGCCGGGCGGACCTACACCGAGAGCGTCGACGGCCCCCTCGGCAAGGAGATCCAGGCCGTGGTGCCGGTCACGGCGCCCGACGGCCGGGTCGTCGCCCTGGTCTCGGCGGGCCTGACCGTCGAGAACGTGAGCGGTGTCGTCGACCGCCAGCTCCCCGTCATCCTGCTGGCCATCGCGACCGGCCTGGCCCTGGCGACGGCGGGCACCGCCCTGATCAGCCGGCGGCTGCGGCGCCAGACCCACGGACTCGGCACGCAGGAGATGACCCGCATGTACGAGCACCACGACGCGGTGCTCCACGCCGTCCGCGAAGGGGTGCTGATCACCGACGGGGACCGGCGGCTCGTGCTGGCCAACGACGAGGCCAAACGGCTCCTCGGGCTGCCGGAGGACGCCGAGGGGCTGCACATCGGGTCCGTACCCGGCCTGGACCGCCGTACGGCGGACCTGCTGCTGTCCGGCCGGGTGGCCACCGACGAGGTCCTGGAGACCGGGGACCGGCTGCTCGTGGTCAACCAGCGGCTCACCCACCCCCGCAGCCGGCCGTCGGGCACGGTGGTCACCATCCGCGACTCCACCGAGATGCGGGTCCTGACCAGCCGGGCCGAGACGGCCCGCAAGCGCCTCAAGCTGCTGTACGACGCGGGCGGTGACATCGGCACCACCCTCGACGTGGTCCGCACCGCCGAGGAACTCGCCGCCGTCGCGGTCCCCCGCTTCGCCGACTACGTCACCGTCGACCTGGCCGAGTCGGTGCTCGACGGGGACGAACCCGGGCCCGGCGCCGACATGCGGCGCACGGCGGTCAGCGGCATCCGCGCCGACCACCCGCTCTACCCGCGCGGCCGCCTCATCGACTTCCTGCCCTCCACCCCGCAGGCCCGCGGCTACGGCACCGGCGAAGCGGAACTGGTGCCCGACCTCGCCCACGCGCCGGGCTGGCACGCCCAGGACCCGCCCCGGACCCGGGCCATCATCGACTACGGGATCCACTCCCTCATCGCCGCCCCGCTCACGGCCCGGGGGGTCGTGCTCGGGGTGGTGAACTTCTGGCGGTCGCGGAAACCGGAGCCCTTCGACGAGGACGACCTGTCGCTCGCCGAGGAACTCGTGGCCCGCGCGGCGGTCGCCATGGACAACGCCCGCCGCTACACCCGGGAGCACGCCCTCGCCGAGACCCTCCAGCGCAGCCTGCTGCCGCGCGCCCTGCCCGAGCAGAGCGCCGTGGACGTGGCGCACTTCTACCTGCCCGCGCAGTCCGGGGTGGGCGGGGACTGGTTCGACGTGATCCCGCTGCCCGGCAGCCGGGTCGCGCTGGTCGTCGGGGACGTGGTCGGGCACGGGCTGCACGCCGCGGCCACCATGGGGCGGCTGCGCACGGCCGTGCACAACTTCTCCACCCTCGACCTGCCGCCCGACGAGATCCTCGCCCGCCTGGACGACCTCGTCCACCGCATCGACCACGACGGGGAGGGCGACGACGTGAACGGCGGGGTGCTCGGCGCGACCTGCCTCTACGCCGTCTACGACCCGGTGTCCCAGCGCTGCACGATGGCGCGGGCCGGGCACCTGCCGCCCCTGGTGGTCGCACCCGACGGCACGACGGAGATCGTGGAGCTGCCGGCCGGGCCCCCGCTGGGGCTCGGCGGCATGCCCTTCGAGACCGCCGAACTGTACCTGCGGGAAGGCAGCCAGCTCGTCCTGTACACGGACGGGCTCATCGAGGAGCGGACCCGGGACATCACCGAGGGGCTGGAACTGCTGCGGGCGGCGCTGAGCCACCCCGACCGGGATCCGCAGGAGAGCTGCCGGGCGGTGCTCGACATCCTGCTGCCGGCCCGGCCGACCGACGACGTGGCCCTGCTCATCGCGCGGACCCGCACCCTCGGCCCGGACCGGGTCGCGCTGTGGGAGGTGCCGTTCGAGCCCAGCGCGGTCGGCTCGCTGCGCAGCCTCGCGGCGAAGAAGCTCGACGAGTGGGGCATGCCGGAACTGGGCTTCGCCACGGAGCTGATCCTCAGCGAGCTGATCACCAACGCCCTGCGGCACGGCAGCGCGCCCGTACGCGTACGGCTGCTGTACGACCACACGCTGACCTGCGAGGTCTGGGACGGCAGCAGCACCGCCCCGCACCTGCGGTACGCGGCGACCACGGACGAGGGAGGCCGCGGCCTGTTCCTGGTGGCCCAGCTCAGCGAGCACTGGGGCACCCGCTACACGCCCGAGGGGAAGGTCATCTGGGCGGAGCTGGCCCTGCCCGGTGCCGGCGCGGGCGCGGAACCCTCCCTCGCGGCCTTCACGGTCCCCGACGAGGACGACTTCTGACCCCGGGCCGGCCGGCCCGGGCGCGGGGTCAGGCCGTGTCCGCGAGCCGGTCCCGCTGGAGCTGACGGGCGAGGGCCCGCCGCACCGAGGCCGGTGCGGCGGCGGCCGGGGCACCGGCGCCGGCCGGGGAGGGGAGGTCGAGGCCGCGGCTGATCCGGTCGTAAGCGGCCCGGTAGCCGTCGGGCAGCTCCGCCCGGTGGACCCTCAGGTCCTCCTCGACGAGACGGCGCAGCGCGTCGACCTCGTCCGGCGTGAAGCGCCTGCGCCCCCGGGCGAGGGCCTCGACCCGGCGCGTGCAGGAGGCGGTGCCCGGGACGGACTCCGAGAGGGCCTCGGCCAGCCCCCACAGGCGCCCCTCCAGCCAGGGGGCGTCGCGCTGGTCGAGGGAGAGCTCCAGCGGCGGCAGGGGGGCGCCGGCCTGGTGCTTCACCACCTGTTTGGACACGGCGGGCTGACTCATGCCGGCGATCCGCGCGATGCGCTCCTGCGTCCAGCCGAAGCCCGCGAACACCTTGATCATCTCGCCGCGCAGCGCACGCATCTCCTCGCCCGCGCGGATGATCTCGTTCATCCCGGCGAGCATCCGCGCGGCCTGTTCCTCGGTCAGCGGTCCGGGCTCCCCGGGCGGGGCCGTGTTCTCCTCGGTATCCACACCCCGGTTATACACCGCGGAGGCCGTCCGTCATAACCGGGTTGTACAACCTGGTTATGACAGGCATGATCTGCGACATGCCCACCTTCACCGCACCCGACGGAACCCGGCTCGCCTATCGCGTCCACGGGAACGGGTCACCGATCATCTGCCTTCCCGGTGGCCCCACGGACGCCGGCTACCTCGGGGAGCTCGGCGGCCTCGGCGCGCACCGCCGCCTCATCTTCCCGGACCACCGCGGTACCGGCCGCTCCGCGCTGCCCGACGACCCCGCCAGCTACCGCTGCGACCGCCTGGTCGACGACGTCGAGGCCCTCCGCGCCCACCTCGGTCTGGACCGGACCGACCTGCTCGCCCACTCCGCCGGGACGAACCTCGCGACGCAGTACGCGGCCCGTCACCCGGAGCGCGTCGGCAGGCTCCTCCTGATCGGGCCGAGCACCCGCGCCCTCGGCGTCGCGATCACCGGCGGGACGCGGCGCGCGCTCGCCCTGCTGCGGAGGGACGAGCCCTGGTTCCCGGCAGCCTTCGCCGCCCTGGACGCACTGATCGCGGGCGCCGGCGGCGACGGGGAGGCCCTGGCCCCCTTCTTCCACGGCCGGTGGGACGCGCAGGCCCGGGAGTTCCACGCCGCCGCCCTGCCCGCCAACGCGGAGGCCGTCGCCGGCTTCGCGGCCGAGGGTGCCTTCGACCCGGCGGCCACCCGTACCGCGCTCACCGCCCTGACCGCGCCCGTCCTGCTGCTCACCGGCGGGTTCGACCTGAACAGCCCGCCCGTGGCGGCAGCCGCCTGCGCGGAGCTGTTCCCCGACGCCACCCTCGTCGTACAGCCCGGGGCCGGCCACTACCCGTGGCGGGACGACCCCGGAGGCTTCGTCGCGGCCGTCGAGGCCTTCCTGGAGCGCACCCGGCCGGGGCACGCGTCCCGGCCACACGCAAGGCTTCCAGCAGAAGATTCCTGATGACGCACTAGACTGACGGGCTGTTCGCCGCCGGACCGGAACAACCCGGACAGACCCGGGCTCCGCCGGCGACCCGGACGTGCCGGGAACGAGACGCGAGGGCCGATGGCAGCAACACCTGGACACGGTGAAGGCACCCTGCTCGACGGCGCGGCGGCGTACGAGCCGGGCAAGTCCGCGCGCTTCTCCGCCGCCCCCGCCGCCCCCGCGCGCACCCTCGTCGACATCTTCGAGGACTCCGTACGGGCCCACCCCGACGAGCTCGCCCTGGACGACGGCACCGCCCAGCTCACCTACCGGGCGCTCGCCGCCGAGGTGGAGCGCCGGCGGCGCGCCCTCGCCGCCGCGGGAGTGGGCCTCGGCGACCGGGTGGGCGTCCGCGTCCCCTCCGGGACCAACGAGCTGTACACCGCGATCCTCGCCGTGCTCGCCGCGGGCGCCGCCTACGTACCCGTCGACGCCGAGGACCCGGACGAACGGGCCGAGCTGGTCTTCGGCGAGGCCGGTGTACGGGCGGTGCTGGGCGCCGGGGCCCGCATCGACCTCGCCGGCCCCGCGGCGCCCGCGGCGCCCGCCGCCCGGCCCGGCCCGGGGCAGGACGCCTGGATCATCTTCACCTCCGGATCCACCGGCAAGCCCAAGGGCGTCGCCGTCAGCCACCGCAGCGCCGCCGCCTTCGTCGACGCCGAGGCCGCGCTGTTCCTCACCGAGGAGCCGATCGCCCCCGGCGACCGCGTCATGGCCGGACTGTCCGTGGCCTTCGACGCCTCCTGCGAGGAGATGTGGCTGGCCTGGCGCTACGGAGCCTGCCTCGTGCCCGTCCCCCGCTCCCAGGTCCGCAGCGGCGCCGACCTCGGCACCTGGCTGGTCGAGCAGGAGATCACCGTGGTCTCCACCGTGCCGACCCTGGCCGCCCTCTGGGAGCCCGAAGCACTCGGCGAGGTCCGGCTGCTGATCTTCGGAGGCGAGGCCTGCCCGCCCGAGCTGACCCAGCGCCTGGTCACCGAGGGCCGCGAGGTCTGGAACACGTACGGCCCCACCGAAGCCACCGTCGTCGCCTGCGCCTCGCTCCTGACCGGAGAGGAACCCGTACGGATCGGCCTCCCGCTGAACGGCTGGGAACTGGCCGTGGTCGACGAGTCGGGGGAGCCGGTGCCCATGGGCGGCAGCGGCCAGCTCGTCATCGGCGGCGTGGGCCTGGCCCGCTACCTCGACCCCGAGAAGGACGCCGAGAAGTACGCCCCCCTGGAATCCCTCGGCTGGCAGCGCGCCTACCGCAGCGGTGACCTCGTCCGGGCGGAACCGGAGGGCCTGGTCTTCCTCGGGCGCGGTGACGAGCAGATCAAGCTCGGCGGCCGCCGGATCGAACTGGGCGAGGTCGACGCCGCACTCCAGGCGCTGCCCGGCGTCGCAGGCGCCGCCGCCGCCGTACGCACCGCACGCAGCGGCAACCAGCTGCTCGTCGGCTACCTCGTCACCCAGGACGGCTGGGACCACGCCGCCGCGGTGACCCGGCTGCGCGCCGAACTGCCCGCCGCCCTGGTACCGCTCCTCGCACCCGTCGGCGAACTGCCGACCCGCACCTCCGGCAAGGTCGACCGGGACGCACTGCCCTGGCCGCTGTCCGGCCTGGAGAGCACCGGCCCCGCCGAGCAGCTCTACGGGACCGAGGCCTGGCTCGCCGAGCAGTGGAACGAGACCCTCGGCGTGACCGTCGCCGGCGCCGCCGACGACTTCTTCGCCATCGGCGGCAACAGCCTCGCCGCCGCCCAGCTCACCACCCGGCTGCGCACCCGCTACCCGAGCGCAGCCGTCCTCGACATCTACCAGCAGCCCACCCTGCGCAAGCTGGCCCGGCGCCTGGAGAAGTCCGTGCAGGAGGACGGCGCGGCCCGGACCGTCGTGCCCGTACCGCTGCGCGCCAAGGTGATCCAGACGCTCCTGCTGCTCCCGCTGTCCACCCTGGTCGGCCTGCGCTGGACCGTGGCACTGCTGGCCCTCGGCAACGTGCTGCACCGGTTCGGGCCCTACCCCTGGGCACCCACCGCCTCCTGGTGGCTCGTCGCCGCCGGCGCCCTCCTCCTCTTCAGCCCGCCGGGCCGCATCGCCCTCTCCGCCGGCGGGGCCCGCCTGCTGCTGCGCGGGGTCCGGCCGGGACGCTACCCGCGCGGCGGAAGCGTGCACCTGCGGCTCTGGACCGCCGAGCGGCTGGCCGAGTACGCCGGCGCGACCTCCCTGACCGGCTCCTGGCTGGAACGTTACGCCCGGGCCCTCGGCGCCAAGGTCGGCCCCGAGGTGGACCTGCACGCGCTGCCCCCCGTCACCGGCATGCTCAAACTCGGCCGCGGCTGCGCCGTGGAGTCCGAGGTGGACCTCTCCGGCCACTGGCTGGACGGGGACCGGCTGGAGATCGGCCAGGTCAAGGTCGGCGCCGGAGCGGTGGTCGGCACCCGCAGCATGCTCTTCCCCGGCGCGCGGGTGGGCAAGCGGGCCGAGGTCGCACCCGGCTCCGCCGTCGTCGGCACCGTCCCGACCGGCCAGCGCTGGGCCGGAGCACCCGCCGTCAAACTCGGCAAGGCCAAGCGGAACTGGCCCGACGAGCGCCCACCGCGCGCCGTCCACTGGCGCGCCATGTACGGGACCACCGGCTTCTGCCTCACGGCCCTGCCGGTGCTCGCGACCGTGCCCGCCCTGTTCGTGGTGAGCCGGTTCGTACCGGCCGACGCCGGGACCGCCGAGGCCCTGCGCGGCGCGCTTCTCGCCGTGGTGCCCGGGGCGCTCGCCTTCGGGCTCGCGTACGCGCTGCTGCTGCTGGCCGCCGTACGTCTGCTCAGCCTCGGACTGCGCACCGGGAACCATCCGACGCACAGCCGGACCGGCTGGCAGGCCTGGACCGTCACCCAGCTGATGGACCTGTCCCGGGAGACGCTCTTCCCGCTGTACGCCGCGCTGATCACACCGGTGTGGCTGCGGCTGCTCGGCATGAGGATCGGCCGGGGTGCGGAGGTGTCCACGGTGCTCGCGCTGCCGAGCCTCACGACCGTCGGCGACGGAGCGTTCCTCGCCGACGACACCCTGACCGCCCCCTACGAGCTAGGCGGCGGCTGGATGCGGATCGGCCACTCCGAGATCGGCCGCCGGGCCTTCCTCGGCAACTCGGGCATGACCGCCCCGGGCCGCAGCGTGCCGGACGACGGCCTGGTCGGCGTCCTGTCCGCCACCCCGAAGAAGGCCAAGAAGGGCAGCTCCTACCTGGGCCTGCCGCCGGTCCGGTTGCCGCGGTCCGCCGCGGACTCCGACCACAGCCGCACGTACGACCCGCCCGCGCGCCTGCTGTGGGCGCGCGGCCTGGTTGAGCTGTGCCGGCTCCTCCCGGTCTTCTGCTCGGCCGCCCTGGCCGTGCTGACCGTGGCCGTACTCTGTGCGCTCGCCGCCACGACCGCCCTCGGGATCTGGGGAGCCGCCCTGCTGTCCGGAGCGGCCCTGCTGGCCGCGGGTCTGGCCGCCTGCGCGGTCTCCGCGGCCGCGAAGTGGCTGCTCGTGGGCCGGCACCGGGCGGCGGAGCACCCGCTGTGGAGCGGCTTCGTCTGGCGCAACGAGCTGGCCGACACCTTCGTCGAGGTGCTGGCCGTGCCCTGGCTGGCCGGATCCGTCCCCGGCACCCCGCTGATGACCCTGTGGCTGCGCTCGCTCGGGGCCCGGATCGGGCGCGGCGTGTGGTGCGAGAGCTACTGGCTGCCGGAGACGGACCTGGTGGTGCTGGGTGACGCGGTCACCGTGAACCGGGGCTGTGTGTTGCAGACACACCTCTTCCACGATCGGATCTTGAGAACGGATACTGTGGTCCTCCGCGAGGGCGCCACACTGGGCCCGGGCGGAATCGTCCTGCCCGGCAGCACCGTCGGGGCCCGCAGCACCCTGGGTCCCGCCTCCCTCGTCATGGCCGGGGAGTCCGTCCCCGCCGACACCCGCTGGCTGGGCAACCCGATCGAGGCCTGGCGGTCCTGAACGGTCCGCCCACGGCCCGGCACGTCGTACGAGCACAGCGCAGGGAGCGGCAGTGAGCGGCCAGAAGACAACGGCATCGGACCCGTACTTTCCGGCCAACGGCGACCCCCGTTACCGCGTGCACCGGTACGAACTCGCTCTGGAGTACCGTCCCGGCCCCAACCGGCTGGCCGGGACCGCGCGGCTGAGCGCGATCGCCGGGCGGGCGCCGCTCAGCGAGTTCCACCTGAACCTCGCCGAGTTCAGAACAGGCCGCGTCCTGCTGAACGGCCGGGCCCCGCAGTACGCCCACCGCGGCGGCAAGCTCCGCATCCGGCCGCCCAAGCCGTTGCCCGCCGGCGCCGCCTTCACCGTGGAGGTGCACTGGTCGGGCAACCCCAAGCCGGTGCGCAGCCCCTGGGGCGGCCTCGGCTGGGAGGAGCTGACCGACGGGGCGCTGGTGGCCAGCCAGCCCGTCGGCGCCCCCTCCTGGTACCCGTGCAACGACCGGCCCGCCGACAAGGCCTCGTACCAGATCTCGGTCAACACGCCGTCCGCCTACACGGTGGTGGCCGGAGGCCGGCTGCTCACCCGTACCACCAGGGCCAGCACCACCACCTGGGTGTACGAGCAGTCCGCACCGACCTCCAGCTACCTGGTCGGCCTGTCCATCGGCATGTACCAGACCGTCCTGCTCGGCGAGCCCGGGCTCGGCGGGATCCCGCAGAGCGCCCACGTGCCCGCGCACCTGCTGGCCCGGTTCTCCCGGGACTTCGCCCGGCAGCCCGCCATGATGCGGCTGTTCGAGGAGGTCTTCGGCCCCTACCCGTTCGGGGAGTACGCGGTGGTCGTCGCCGACGAGGAGCTGGACGTCCCGGTCGAGGCCCAGGGGCTCTCCCTCTTCGGCGCCAACCACGTGGACGGCGTCCGCGGTTCGGAGCGGCTGATCGCCCACGAACTCGCGCACCAGTGGTTCGGCAACAGCGTGACCATCGCCGACTGGCGGCACATCTGGCTGAACGAGGGGTTCGCGAAGTACGCGGAATGGCTCTGGTCGGAGCGCTCCGGCGGCCACACGGCGCACGAACTGGCGGCCACCGCCCACCGGCTGCTGTCCCTCCAGCCGCAGGACCTGCGGCTGGCCGACCCCGGCCGCAAGCTGATGTTCGACGACCGGCTGTACCAGCGCGGCGGGCTCGCCGTGCACGCGGTCCGCTGCGCCCTCGGCGACGACGCGTTCTTCCGCATGCTGCGCGACTGGACCACCGCGCACCGCCACGCGGTGGTGACCACGGCCGGCTTCACCGCCCACGCGGCCCGCTACGCGCCCGCGCCGCTGGACGAGCTGTTCACGGCCTGGCTGTACGAACCGGCCCTGCCGCCGCTGCCGGCGCCCGCACCCGTACGCCCGTCGATACCCGCCAGGCCCGGCTACCCGCCCACGAACGGCGGGGCAGCCTGGTAGCGGGCCCGGTGGAACCGGGCACGGGGCGGCCGCGTCCCTCCTGGTCATGAGCGGAAGAAGTACGGGACGGGCACCGGAACGGGCCGTGGGACAGATCCTCGCCGGCCTCGGCGCGACGGTGGCGGTGATGGTCTGGCTGCCGCGGGCCGCCTTCAGCATCGACGGCGGCTTCGAGAGCCATGCCCGCGACCTGAGCGTGGTCTACGTCGACCTGCCGCTCATCGTGCTCGGCGGCGTCCTGCTGCCGCTGTCCGTCTGGACGGCGACGACGAGGTGGGTGCACCGTCCCTGGATCCCGGTCCTCGCGGCCGTGGCGGCCCTCGCCCTCGGCGTCTGGGGCCTCACCGAATGGTGGAACCCGCGCCAGCACCCCGACCCCGGCTACGGGCCGGGGATCTGACCCCTCCAGGCGCGGCGGGACGGGCAGCGCGGTCCGGCGGAACGGCCGGCCGCTTCAGGGACGGCCGGCCGGTACCCGTGGCGGTACCGGTGCCGGGGCGCGGTTCCAGTGCATCCGGGACCAGGGGAGGGCGAGTTCGGCCTGGCTGGAGACGGGGCGGGGGGCGAGGTCCTCGATGCGGGCGGCCTCGCGGTGGCGGGCGTAGACCGTGTCCACGTAGCGGTGGCCGGTGTCCGCGGCGATGAACAGGACGGTACGGTCCGGGGCGCGGTCGCGTTCCCAGCGCGCGGCGAGGTAGCCGGCGCCGGTGGAGAGGCCGGCGAAGACGGCGTGCCGGCGCAGCAGGTCCACGCTGCCGGCCAGGGCGGCGTCGAAGCAGACCCAGTGGAGCTCGTCCTGGCCGCCCGGACCGCCGGGTTCCTGGCCGCCGTCGTGGTGGGCGGGGTCCTCGCCGACCGCCACTCGCGGCGGGCGGTCGTCCTCTGGTCGGCGCTGGCAGCCGGAGCCGCCGCCCCGCTGCCGGCCGCCGGACTGGGCCGTTCCGTCCTGCTCATGACCTGCGCCGCCGCCCTGGCGGGAGCCGGCCAGGGTGCGTGCCGGCCCGCCTTCCAGGCCCTGACCGCCGAGACCGTCGACCCCGGCCGCAGGCAGCAGGCCAACGCCGCCATGACCCTTGCCGTCCGCAGCTCCACCCTGGCCGGCCCCGCCCTGACCGCCCTGCTCGCCGCCTTCCTCGACATCCGGACCCTGCTGATGGGCATCGGCCTGCTCTGGCTCGTCGCCGCCCTCGTCCCCGGCCGGGGCTCACGGAACCCCGAAGCCGCCGCCGGACCGGCCCCGAAGGCGTCCTTCCGTGCGGAGTTCGTGGACGGCATACGCGAAGCCCGGCGCCATCCGTGAATCCTCGCGGGCCTCGGCGCGCTGACCGCCGTCATCGCGCTGGGCTACTCCGCGACCAGCGTCGCCCTGCCGCTGATCAGCCGGGACCGCTACGGCACGGAGTGGGTCCTGGCCGCGGCCCTGACGGCCTACACCGTCGGCGCACTCGGCGGGGCCCTGGTCATCGCCCGCCGGCGCCCCCGCGCCCAGGGCTGGGCGGCCTTCGCCGGGCTCGCCGCCTATGGGTTCGCGCCGTTGAGCCTCATGCTTCCCGTGCACCCCGCCGCGGTGATCGTCGCGTACGCCGTCGCCGGGATCGGGATCGAGCTGTTCAACGTGCCCTGGTTCACGGCCACCCAGCGCGAGGTCGCCCCGGACAAGCTGGCCCGCGTCTCCTCGCTGGACTTCCTCGTCTCCTACGGCCTGGCCCCGGTCGGCCTCGCCCTGATCGCCCCGGCCATCGGCGCCTTCGGCGTCACCCCGGTGCTCGCCGCGTGCGCCGCCGTGTGCTTCCTCGCACCGGCGGCAGCGGCGCTGGTGCCGACGGCCCGTCACTTCGCGCGGACGCCCGCCGCCTCCGGCTGAGACGGCCCGGGACGCCCGGCGGGACGACGGCGGCGGAGGCCGTCCGGCGGGCGTCACGGATCCCGCGCGCGTACGGACCCGGGAGGCGGCCGTACGCGCGCGGGGTCAGGTGTGCGCCGCCCCGCTCCGAACGGGTGCCGGGACGCGTCACCGGGCGGACGGGGCGGCCCGGCGCCCGTCTGCCGAGGGTGAGGTGCCCGCGGGACGCCGGCCCACACGAGCGCCGATCCCGGCAGGTGCCCCGGGATGCGGGCCCGGGGCCGCGGGACGCACCCTACGGGGCGCGGACCGATCCGGTGGTCGTGCCGGTGCTGTCGCCCAGGAAACAGGTGACCTCGCGGTCGCCGAGGTCCCAACTGTCGGACCGGGGGTGGTAGTAGTAGCTGTCGAGCTTCTCCAGGTTCGCGTCCGCGCCCACGTAGTCGGTGAGCGCCGCCCCGGAGCACCTCTCCTCGGCGATCGAGGCGATCTTCTCCGGGCCCGGGTACGCGCCGTCCTCCAAGTCGAAGACGGCGTACGCCTCCCCTTCGTGAGGCTGGTCGCAGGGCACGACGCGCACCGAGTAGGAGGCCTGGTTCTCGCCCTCGTCCCGGTGCTCGGTCAGATCGTCGTCCGTGGTGAAGCAGTCGCCCCGGCGGATGTCCTGCACCTCGATGGAGCCCGGTTCGGTGACCTGGCCGGCGCTCGAACGCTTCGGAGCGTCGTCCAGTGCTCCGGAGAAGCCGAAGACCAGCGCGAACGCGTAGAGCACGAGGGTCGCGCCGTTGATGGCGATGGCCGCGACGGCCAGGCCCTTGCCCTGTTCGCCGCGGTTGCGGATCTGGGAGAGGGCGATGACGCCGAGGACCAGCGGGACCAGCGGCAGCGGGCAGAGGATCGACATGACGAACGCCACGACGGCCAGCACGTTGGTCTTCCGCGCAGGCATCCCGGGCGGCGCATGCCAGCCCTGCGGGGCTCCGTACGGGCCAGGTCGGCCGGGGTGGCCGGGTTGCCCCGGCGGTCCGTACGGCCCTGGCTGCCCTGGCGGTCCGTACGGGCCCGGCTGGTCCGGCGGTCCGTACGGGCCCGACTGCGGGTCCGGTTCAGGGGGCCAGGGGGGTTGCGGTGGTGTGGTCATCCGCGTGGCGCTCCTTGTGCGGAGGCGGAGGAGGACGCTGCCGGGCCCGGTCCGTGTGCCCGGGGCGGCGCCGGCCACTCCCGAACCGCCAGGTCCCGGATGCCGTCGGCGGGACGACGGGCGGCGTACGCCGGTGGGCTCGTGCTCCTTCCACGCTACCGCCCGCCGCAGGGAGGCGCCCGTGGGGCGCGTGGCGGAACAGGCCCGCCCTCAGCGTGCCGAAGGGACGAGCGCCGCCGCCTCCCGGGTGTCCTCGGTGCCGCGCCCGGCGTGGTGTCCCTCAGGAGGGCGATGAGCGAGGTGCGGGCGCCGGCCCCGCGGGAGCGTACCGCCCCGATGGGACAGCCGACCGCCTGCGCCGCCTCGGCGTAGGGCAGGCCCAGGAGTTGGGTGAGGACGAACGCCTCGCGGCGCTCGGACGGGACGGCCGCCAGGAGTTCGGCCAGGGTGATGCCAGGGCGATGCCGTCCTCGGAGCCGGGTGCGTCGTGCGGCTGGGTCTGTTCGGCCGGGGTCTGCCAGTCGGCAGGGTCGGAGAGCCGGGGTCGGGACGCGGCGTGCCGGAAGCTGTCCACGACGGTGCGCCGGGCGATGGACAGGAGCCAGGTGCGGGCCGAGGAGCGGCCCTCGAACCGGGGGAGCGCGGCGAGTGCGCGGAGGAACACGTCCCGCGTGAGGTCGTAGGCGGACTGCGGACCGGCGCTGAGGCAGGCCAGGTAGCGCCGGACGTCGCGCTCCAGGGCGGGGACGAACCGGTCGGCCTTCGCCGCGTCCCCGTCACGGGCGGCGAGCGCCAGGAGCGTGACGGCGGCGTCGGAGGCGGGACTGTGCCGCGCCGGATGCCGGGCGGTGTCACGGCGCGGTGTGTTCAGGGCAGGGGTCATCGCCACAAGGCCCTTACGGGCAAGGGGTGTCCGGCGCCGGCGCGACGGGAACAGCCGTCAGCGCGTGCTCGGGGAGCCGGCTGTCACAGGACAGCGGTTCCCGCGGGCGGGCCCCGTGAGGTCCTCCGGTCGTCCGCCGCCGCGTGGGAACGGCGCCCGTCAGCCCCCCCGTGGCAGTGGTCGGTCGGCGGATGCGCGGGGTTCCCGCGGCACGGAGCCTTTTCGGCGGCTCCCGGTGCCTCCGGTCAGCGCCGGTCGGTCGTACGGGAAGCCGGCGTGAGCAGCGCGGCGTACGCCAGGGGTGCTCATGCGGGCGGCGAAGGCCGCCGGCAGTGCCTCGTGAGCGAGGACCAGGCTGCTCCCGGCGGGCGGGCGGGCGGCCGGCTCGTGCCGGAGGCGCGTCCGCCCAGGGGGAAGGCGGCAGGGGCGTTGCCGTACGGGCCCGCCACCAGGAAGCGGGCGACGTGCAGCCCGGCGCGGCCCGCACCGGCGGGGGCGTGAGGTCCACGGCGTCGGCCGCCGCCCGGTGAACCGGGAGGCGTGGGCGGGACGGGTGGGGGACGAACCGCCGGCTTCCGCGCGCAGGGTGCAGCCGGCGGCCGGCCGATCGTGCGGCCCCGGCTCCGCTGCGTGCTCCCTCAGTCCCGGCGAACGGCTCGTTCTCCTCCCACCGGCATCCCGTCGCCGGGTCGTCCGGGGCCGGGCAGGACGCTGACGAACGGCACCCCGGTGCGGGGGTGTTCGAGGACCTCGGCCTCGACCTCGTACACCTCGGACAGGAGGGAGGCGGTGAGGACCTCCGCGGGCTTTCCGCCGGCGACGACCCGGCCGCCCGCCATGACGCAGATCCGGTCGCAGAAGGCCGCGGCGAGGTTGAGGTCGTGCAGCGCGACGACGGCGGTGACGCCGAGCCCCCGGACGAGGCGCAGCGCGTCGAGCTGGTGCCGCAGGTCCAGGTGGTTGGTCGGCTCGTCCAGGACCATGGTCCCCGTGCGCTGGGCGAGCGCCCGGGCGATCAGGACCCGCTGCTTCTCGCCCCCCGACAGGCGGTCGAAGGGAGCGTGCGCGAGGGCGTCGACGCGGAGTTCCGCCAGCGACCGCGTGATGATGTCGCGGTCGTCCGCGTCGTCGCCCGCGAAGGCGCGCTTGTGCGGGGTGCGGCCCATGGCCACCACGTCGTACACGGTCAGCTCGAACTCCCCGGAGGTCTCCTGCAGGACGGCCGCGAGCCGCTGGGCGAGCCGCTTGCCGGGCATCCGCCAGACGTCCTCGCCGTCCAGCAGGACCCGGCCCGACGTGGGGCGCACCGCCCGGTAGAAGGTGCGCAGCAGGGTGGACTTGCCGGCGCCGTTGGGGCCGACCAGGCCCACTACCTCGCCGGGCGCCGCGTACAGCGACGCCTCGTGGACCAGGGCCCTGCCGTCCACGACGACGCTGACGGCCTCGGCGGCGAGGGAGCCGGCACCCGGTGAACCGGCCGGCCAGGAAACGGAGCCGGGGGAAGCGGAGTCGGGGGAAGGGGAGTCCTGGGGAGCGGCCGTGTCGGCCGGTCGGTCGGTCACCGGGCCGCCCTCCGTCGCATCAGCCAGAGGAAGAAGGGGCCGCCGACCAGGGCGGTGAGGATGCCGACGGGGATCTCCTCCGGACTCATGAGGCTGCGCGCGGCCAGATCGGCGGCGATCAGGAAGGCCGCCCCCAGGAGCGCGGCGGCGGGCAGTGCGCGGCGGTGGTCGGCGCCCACGAGCAGCCGCACCACGTGCGGCATGATCAGCCCGACGAACCCGATCTGCCCGCTGACGGCGACGATCGTGCCGATCATCAGCGCCACCAGCGTGAACAGGGCGCCCCGGAAGCGGTGCACGTCCAGGCCGAGGGCCGCGGCGGCCTCCTCCCCGGCCAGCAGGAGGTTGAGGGGACGGCAGACGCCGAGGAGGACGGCCGTACCGAGCAGGACCGCACCGACCGGGATCCATACGGTCGTCCAGCTGGTCCCGGCCAGTCCGCCGAGCATCCAGCGCAGTGCGGACTGGGTCTTGTGCGGATCGTTGGAGGTGACGATCAGGAAGCTGGCCAGCGCCGACAGGACTTCAGCCGTGGCCACCCCGGCCAGGACCAGCCGCACCGTCGTCATCCTCCCGCCGGAGCGGGCCAGGAAGTACACGGCGACCAGGGCGGCCAGGGCACCGCAGAACGCCGCGACGGGCAGCGTGAAGAGGCCGAACGCGGTCAGGTTGAGGACCAGGACGAGGACCGCGCCGACCGACGCGCCCGAGGACACCCCGAGCAGCATCGGGTCGGCCAGCGGATTGCGGACCAGCGCCTGCAGTGCCATGCCGGCCACCGACAGACCCGCGCCCACCACGGCGGCCAGCAGCACCCGCGGAAGCCGGACGTCCACGACGATCGTCTCGCGCACCGGGGTCCAGGTGGGCTCGGCGAGGGCCGGGTGCACGCGGTGGAGCAGGATGCTCCACACCTGGTCGGCCGGGACGCTGATCGAGCCGACCGCGATCCCGGCCGTGGCGGCGCCGGCCACGAGGACGCCGAGGAGCGCCAGCACCACGCCGTAGGGGACACCGGGACGGCGCGCGGGTACGGCCGTGCCCGTCCGCCGGACAGCAGTCGAGGCCCCGGCCGCCCCGTCCTTCAGGTGGGTCACTGGACGCGGCCCGGGTGGAGCTGGTGCGCCAGCGACTCCACGGCCGCGGGGACCCGGACGCCGAGCACCGTGGAGGACAGCGGCAGGACCGCGAACCGCCGGTTCCTGACGGCCGGTACGTCCTTGAGCGCCGGGTGGGCGAGCAGGAACTTCTTCTTGTCCTCGACGGACTGGTCCCCGTAGTCGTAGATGACGATGGCGTCGGGGGCGCGCTGCGCCACCTGCTCGAACGAGACGTCGCCGTAGGCCTTGTCCAGGTCGGCGAAGAGGTTCACCCCGCCGGCCCGCCGGATCATCTCGTTGCCGATGCCCTTGCCGCCCGCGGTGAAGGCCGTCTTGTCACCGCTGTCGTAGACGAAGAGCTTCACCGGCTCGGCACCCGCGAGCCCGGTCTCGACCTTGTCGAGGGTGGTGTGCATCTTCCCGATCTGCCGTTCACCCCGCTCGGGCACCCCGAAGATCTTCGCGACGGTACGGATCTCCTCGTCCATGGCGGCCACGTCCACGGGGCCGGTGGGACACTCCTCCGTGTTGAGGTGGGTGTTGATCCCGGCCTTGGTGAAAGCGGCGCGGCTGCGCCCTTCCTTCTCGTCGAAGGTGGAGGCCCAGCCGCCGTAGACGAAGTCGGGCTCGGCCTCCAGCAGGGCTTCGAAGGAGGGGTACTCCTTCGACAGGACCTTCACGCCGTCGTAGGCGCCCTGGTATTCGGGGAGGATCCTGTCGTCGAGGTAGCCCGTGCCCACCATCGACCGCTCCAGGCCGAGCGCCAGCATGACCTCGGTCGCGTGCTGGTTCAGGGAGACGGCGCGCTGCGGGGGGCGCTGATAGACGGTCTGCACCCCGCAGTTGTCGACGGTGACCGGAAATCCCTGGGCGGCCGCGCCCTCGGACGAGGTGGCCGAGGGTGTGGTGCCGCCTCCGCAGCCGGATATCAGCAGGGCCGCGGCGAGCGCGGACAGCACGGATTTCGGGTGCTTGCGGGGCATGGGGTGGTCCTCTCACCGCGGATGGAACGAAGGGGTCGCAGGGCCTCGCGTCCCGTCGGGTGGACGGGACCGCGCGGGCGCGGACGGCTCGGTCTCCGCGGACCCCTACGGATCCAGTCATTCCGGTTCGTCCCTGCCTCCGTTGATGCAACTTAGAGCTATTTGCATATAGTTCGCAACAAGGCTGCCGGGGCGCGCGGGGTCGCGCGCCGTGCACCGCGCACTCCCTCGTCCCTGGCAGCACGCCCACGTGCGGGGCGGTACGGGTTTCCCGTGCCGCCCCGCACGCGGCCGCCCGGTCTCGGCCCTGCTGGAACAGCCCGCCCTGATCACGGAGCGCAGGAGCCGCCGAAGGGGCGGGCCCGTGAGGTTGTCCACAGGTTCCGGCGGCCGGGGCGGGCCTGTCGGCAGGTGCCGATAGGCTTCACGAATGGCCCTTCCGGACGCTTCCCCCGAGACCTCCGACGCTCTGCAGGTGCTGCACCGCGTCTTCGGTTACAGCTCCTTCCGCGGTGAGCAGCAGGAGATCATCGAGCAGGTCGTCGGCGGCGGCGACGCCCTCGTGCTGATGCCGACCGGCGGCGGCAAGTCGCTCTGCTACCAGATCCCCGCTCTCGTCCGCGACGGCACGGGGATCGTGATCTCGCCGCTCATCGCGCTGATGCAGGACCAGGTGAACGCGCTCACCGCCCTCGGGGTGCGGGCCGGATTCCTCAACTCGACGCAGGACCCGTACGAGCGCCAGGCCGTCGAGCAGGCCTTCCTCGCCGATGAGCTGGACCTGCTCTACCTGGCCCCCGAGCGGCTGCGCTCCGAAGGCACGCAGCGGCTCCTCGACCGGGGCAGGGTCTCGCTCTTCGCCATCGACGAGGCGCACTGCGTCGCCCAGTGGGGCCACGACTTCCGGCCCGACTACCTCGCGCTGTCCATGCTGCACGAGCGCTGGCCGAAGGTGCCGCGGATCGCGCTGACCGCGACGGCCACCGAGGCCACCCACGCCGAGATCGTCGCGCGGCTCGGGCTGGAGGACGCCCGGCACTTCGTCGCCAGCTTCGACCGGCCGAACATCCAGTACCGCATCGTCCCGAAGAACAACCCGCTCAAGCAGCTGCTGGAGCTGATCCGGACCGAGCACGACGGGGACGCCGGAGTCGTCTACTGCCTCTCGCGCGCCTCGGTGGAGAAGACCGCGGCCTTCCTGGTGGAACAGGGCATCGATGCCGTGGCGTACCACGCCGGCATGGACGCCCGTACGCGTGCGGCGAACCAGGCGCGCTTCCTGCGGGAGGAAGGGGTCGTGGTGGTGGCCACGATCGCCTTCGGCATGGGCATCGACAAGCCGGACGTGCGCTTCGTCGCCCACCTCGACCTGCCGAAATCGGTCGAGGGCTACTACCAGGAGACCGGCCGCGCGGGCCGCGACGGGGAGCCGGCCACGGCGTGGCTGGCCTACGGGCTGCAGGACGTGGTCCAGCAGCGCAAACTCATCGACGGCTCCGAGGGCGACGACGCGCACCGCCGTTCGCTCGGCATGCACCTCGACGCCATGCTCGCCCTGTGCGAGACCGTCGACTGCCGCCGGTCGCGGCTGCTGGCGTACTTCGGCCAGCCGGGCGAGCCGTGCGGCAACTGCGACACCTGTCTGACGCCCGCCGAGTCCTGGGACGGGACGGTCGCGGCGCAGAAGCTGCTCTCCACGGTCTGGCGGCTGGCGAAGGAGCGGCGCCAGAAGTTCGGGGCCGGCCAGATCATCGACATCTTGCAGGGCAAGAAGACGGCCAAGGTCATCCAGTTCGACCACGACGGGCTCTCGGTGTTCGGTGTCGGGGCGGACCTGAGCACCGCGGAGTGGCGGGGCGTCGTACGCCAGCTGCTGGCGCACCGGCTGCTCGCGGTGGAGGGCGACTACGGGACGCTCGTGCTGACGGAGGACAGCGGCGAGGTGCTGGGGGGCCGCCGCAGCGTCTCGCTGCGCAAGGAGAAGGCGGTCGCCGGACCGTCGCGGAAGGAGTCCGGGTCGCGCTCCGGGAAGGGCGCCCGCGTACCGGTCGACCTGCCGGCCGGAGCCGAGCCGGTCTTCCTGGCGCTCCGCGCCTGGCGGGCCGCGACGGCGCGCGAGCAGGGCGTCCCGGCGTACGTCGTCTTCCACGACGCGACCCTGCGGGAGATCGCGACACGGCTCCCGGGCACGGTGGAGGAGCTGGCCACCATCGGCGGCGTCGGCGAGGCCAAACTCGCCAAGTACGGCCAGGGCGTCCTCGACGCCCTGACCGGGTCCGACGCCACCGGGTCCGACGCCACCGGGTCCGACGCCACCGAGCCCGCCGCCCCCGGAGCCGCCGCCCCGGCCGAACCCGCGCCACCGGCCCCCGCGGCCCCCGTCCCGGCGTCCCGCTCCGCGGAGCCGTACCCGGAGGAACCGCCCGCCGACCTGGACGAGTTCGACCCGCCCTGGGACGAGGACTGGCAGTAGCCGTCCGGCGCCGGGGGCGGCAGGGGCCACGAGCACGAGCAGGTGGGCCGGGCCCCTCCGTCCGCCGTGCGCCGCACGGCACCGGCCGCCGCCCCCCGACCCGGCCCGACCGGCACGGCCTCCCCGTGGCCCTCGCCGGCCCGGCGTGGACCTGGCCCTCCTGGACGCCGACGTCGCCGGTCTGGTGCAGAGGGAACTGAAGGGCGCACTCGACGACAGCGGCATCGCCCAGCTCCGGGTCCGCATCGCCGACCCCGCCGAGATCGTTCCCCTGATCCACGAGGAGTACTGCGCCTCGTACTTCACGCGCCTTCGGACGATGGCCCGGGTCGCAGCAGCGCCCCACGCCCCCGGCGCGGTCTGACCGCCGGGGACGAGACACCCCCGGGGTTTCCCGCGGCCCTCGTCAGGTTCTGGCCCGGTCCCGTTCGCCGGCGTTCGCTGCCGCTCGCTTCGTTGCGGGTGGCGGGCAGCTCGCTCTTCGAGCTCGGTGGCCGGTCTGGTCCGGGCCGCGACGGTTCCGGCGCCCCGGGGGGCCCTGGCCCGCCGGCAGTACGGGCGGCACGAACCCTTGACGCGGGGCCGAGGGCCTCGGATACTGGCGGCCAAATCGATTTGGCCAAATCGATTTGGCTCTCCGTACAGGGCCGGATCGCGGCTGAAATCCGAACGCGCAGCAACGCCCGAACGGAGCCCGAACGTGTCGAGTCCCCGCCAGAGCCCGCCCGGTGCGGAGCAGTCCCCGCCCGCACCCAGGACGCCCCAGCCCCACCCCGTCGACGAATCCCGCCCCCTCGGCCGGATCCTCCTCTTCGGGATCCAGCACGTCCTCGTCATGGCCGCCACCCCCATCTCGGCGATCTTCCTGATGAGCGCGACCCTCCGCCTCGATCCCGGCCTCACGGTCAACCTGCTCTCCGCCGCCTTCGTGCTCTCCGGGGCCGGATCCCTGATCCAGTCGCTCGGCCCGTGGAGGTTCGGACCGCGCCTCCCGTTCGTGATGCTCCCGGGAGGCGCGCCGCTCATCCTGTTCCTCGCCATCGCCGAGCAGCACGGCCTGCCCACGGCCACCGGGGCGGTGATCCTCACCGCCGCCTTCATCTTCGTCGTCCTGCCCGTCTTCTCACGGCTGCTGGCCTTCTTCCCGACCCTCGTCATCGGCACGATGATCGTCATCGTCGGCATCAACCTCGTGAAGGTCGGCGCCGTCCTCGTCACCGGCCGCCCGGGCACGCCGGGCTTCGCCGACCCCGCCAACCTCGCCCTCGGCCTGGCCACCATCGGGTTCACCGTCGCCTTCTACCTGCTGTCCAGCGGCACCCTGCGCCAGCTCGCGGTCATGCTCGGACTCCTCGCCGGCACCGCCCTCGCGGCGCTCCTCGGCTCCATCGACCTCGGCCGAGCCGCGGACGGCGGGCTCCTGACCCTGCCGCAGCTGATGCCGTTCGGCTCACCCCAGTTCAACCTCGTGGCCGCGCTGCCCCTGATGCTCTACAGCCTGGCCTCCATGGCGGAGGCCACCGGCCAGACCGTCATCAACGCCGAGGCGGTCGGCAAGGAGATCGACAAGCGCACCGACGTCCCCAAGACCGTCCGGGGCGACGCCCTCACCTCGCTCTTCGGCGGGTTCTTCGGGCTGCCCCTCATGGTCACCAGCGGGGAGAACATCGGGATCGTCCGCGTCACCGGAGTGCGCAGCCGCTTCGTGACGGCCGCGGCCGGCGTCGTCCTCATCGTCATCGGGTTCCTCGCACCCGTGACCCGGGCCATCAGCGTCATCCCCGCCGCGGTCGTCGGCGGCACCGCGATGGTCGTCTTCGCCGTGATCACCGTGCTCGGCGTGCAGATGCTGGGCCGTTCCGACCTCGACCAGCACACGCGCACCTTCATCTGCGCCGTCGCCCTCGCGCTCGGCCTGCTGCCGATCCTCGTCCCCGGGGTGTACGCGGGCTTCCCGCCGAACGTCCGGATCCTCCTCGAGAGCGGCGTCGCCGTCGGCGCGACCGTCGCCGCCGTCCTCAACATCCTGTTCCACCACGTCCGGCCGGGCGTCGTCGCCCGCCTGGCCACCTCCCGCCCGGCCACCGCCCGTACGGAAAGCACCCGATGACCCGGCTCAGCCGCGAACTCCTGAACCACTCCGGCCCGTTCCTCCTCGTACCGGACGCCGTACTGCTCCCCGAAGGTCCCGCCGAGGGGCATGCCGTGGTCGTCGGCGACGGCTCCTTCCGCGCCGTGGGGCCCGCCGGGCAGCTGATGCGCGACCATCCGCACCTCGACCCCGTACCGCTGCCCGGCCACCTCCTGATGCCCGGCTTCGTCGACTCCCACCACCACCTCACGCAGAGCTTCGGCTCCGCGCTCGCCTTCGGAGAGCCCTCGGAGATCTTCCGCAGGGTGTGGGTGCCGCTGGAGGGTGCGCTGGACGAGGAATCGGCCTACGTCGCGGCCAAGCTGGCCGCGTTCGAAGCCCTGCGCGGCGGTTTCACCACCGTCGCGGACGCGGGAACCCGCGCCGGCGTCGACGTCGAGGTGGTCGCGTCCGCGGCGCGCGACGCCGGGATCCGGTGCGTGCTGGGACTGGTCTGCAACGACGCCGAGAGCGGTGACCCGTCCGTCCTGGAGCGCGCCGCGAAGCACCTCGCGCGCTACGCGGGCGACCCGCTGGTCCACCCCTCCCTCGCCGTCTCCGTCCCGGAGGCCGCCACCGAGCGGACGCTGCGGAACACGGCCCGCCTCGCCGCCGAGGCCGGGGCGGTCGTCCAGATCCACCTCAACGAACACCTGGCCGGGGTCGAACGCTCCCTCGTGCGCCACGGGCTCCGCCCCCTGGAGCACCTGCACCGGATCGGTGCACTCGGCCCCCAGCTGCTCGCCGCGCACGCCACCCTGCTGACGCCGCGCGAACTCACCCTGCTCGCCGAGACCGGGACCTCGGTCAGCTACAACCCCGTGGCCAGCGCCTGGAAGGGCAACGCGGTGGCGCCCGCCACCGCCATGGCCGAACGGGGCGTCCGCTTCGGCCTCGGCACGGACGGCACCCGGGGCGACGGGTTCCGGCTCGCCGAGGCGGCGGAGTTCGCCCAGCGGCTCGCGTACGGGCTGGCCAGCGGCGACTCGTCCTGCGGAGCCGGCTGGACCTGGCTGGAGCACGCCACGAGCGGGGGCGCCGATGCCGTCGGCCTCGGCGCGCGGACCGGGGCGGTCGCCGAGGGCCTGGCGGCCGACTTCCTCCTCGTCGACATCGCCACCCCGGAGCTCGCGCTGTCCTGGGACCTGCCCTGGGAGCTGGTGCGGCGCGGCAACCGCGACCAGATCACCGCCGTGTTCGTCGACGGACGGATGCGCCTGTGGCGCGGCCGGCCAGAAGGCTGGGACGGCCCCGCTCTCGTGCAGCAGGCGGTGGGACTGGCCCGCGCCACCGTGGGACGGGCCGCCATCACCCGTGTGCACCCCACCTCCACCCAGGCACGCGGACGGAGTGCGGCACGGTGAACACACTGCATCTGGTGGTGCTCGCCGTCACCGTGACGGCCGCCGCGTTCGTCCAGGGCAGCAGCGGGCTCGGCTTCGCCCTGATCGTCGCCCCGGTGGCGGGCATCCTCGACCCCGGCCTGCTCCCGGTCTTCGTCCTGGCGGCGATGATCCCCCTCAACCTGTACGTCGCCTGGCGCGAGCGGGCCTCGCTCGATCTGCGGGGCGCGGGCTGGATCACCGGCGCGCGGCTGGCCGCCACCCCCGGCGGCCTGGCGCTGCTCCTGCTGGTGCCCGACCGCCGGCTCGGCCTGCTCGTGGGCGGCGCGACCGTGCTGGCGGCCGTCGTGAGCCTGGCGGCGCCCGCGTTCGCACCCGGCCGCGCCGCCTATGTGGGCGCGGGCGTGGTGACGGGCCTGACGGAGACCGCCACGGGGGTCGGCGGACCGCCGCTGGCGCTGGTCTACCAGCACCGGCCGCCGGCCGAGCTGCGCTCCACCGTCGCCGCGTGCTTCCTCGTCGGCGAAGTCGCCTCGCTGCTCCTGCTGTTCGCGACCGGGGAGGGGAGCCCCGCCGACCTCGGGTGGGCGCTCGCCCTCGTGCCCGCGATCGCCGTGGGGGCGTGGCTGAGCCGCCTGGCGCACCACCGGCTGGACCCGCGGCGGATGCGCCTGTGCGTGCTGGTCTTCGCCCTGGTGTCGGGGGTGGTGCTCCTGCTGGGCGTCTGACCCGTACGGAGAGGGGATGCCACCCCGCCGTCCCGTCCCGTCCCGCCGCCCGGTCCCTTCCGGCGCGGCGGGGCTCACGCCACGGCGGGGTTCACGCCACGGTCGCGCGGCGGAGCGACGACGCACGGACGATCAGCCGGGGCTCCGAAGCCGTGACCACCTGCCGTGCGGGGGAGTCACCGCGCAGGCGGCCCAGCAGCAGGTCCACGGCTTCGCCCGCCGCGTGGTCCAGGCGCAGGTCGACGGCGGTCAGCGGCGGTTCGCAGGTCCGGGCGCGCAGACCGTCGTACCGGGTGGCGACCATGACGTCGTCCGGGACGGACCGGCCGCTGTCCCGGAGCGCCCGCACGGCGCCCACCGCGAAGGCGTCCACCAGCGCGCAGACCGCGTCGATGCCGGGGTGCTCGGCGAGCAGGGCCGCGCACCCCTCGTAACCGGCCTGTTCGCCGCCCGCCTCGGGGGCGGTCGCCACGATCGGCTCCCAGCCGCGGACCGCGGCGATCCGCTCGAAGGCGGCGCGCGCGTCGACCGACGAGTGCCGTGAACCCGAGCCGATGAACAGGGCCGGCCGCCGGGCACCCTGTTCGTGCAGATGGGTGAGGAGCAGTTCGGCGACGAGCCCGCCGCGCAGATCGACGTACGGCACGTCAGGCGGTGCGTCCTCGTCCGGCGACACGGGCCTGCCGAGGGTGACGTACGGCAGTCCGCGCTCCTTCAGCACGGCCACCGCCGCGTCGTCCACGTCGGGCTCCACGACGATGGCCCCGTCGATGTCGACGGAGTAGAGCGCCGAGCCGGACATCACGGGCGGCACGAGCACCAGCGCGTAGTCGTGGGCGAGGGCGCTCTCGGCGGCAGCGGCGGCGACCTCCATGTAGAACCCGAGCCGGGACGGCCCTCCGGCCACCGCGAACGGCATGGACGACGCGAGGGCGATCGCCCTGGCCTGCCCGCTGCGCAACCGCTGGGCCCGCAGGTTGGGCCGGTAGCCGAGCTCGGCGGCGACCTGCTTGATGCGCTCCCGGGTCCGCGGGTCGACCTTCCCTAGCCCGTTGAGCGCGTGCGAGACCGTCGTGCGCGACACACCGGCGGCCTGCGCGACGTCGGCGATCGTCGGCGGCCTCGGACGGGAAGCGGTGGGGGACATCTGCGGGAACGCTCCTGGCGGGATGGGTACGGGCGACGCCTCCATCATCGCCGACGGCCGCAACGCACAGGGCGCGCCCGACGAGTTCGCAGCGCGCAGCGCCGAAGCCGGCGCCCGCCCCGCTCGCACACCGCCACGGCGCCGTCGCCCGGAGCGTGCTCCCGGTCCGGCCCCCGACCCTGAAGTTACCGAGGGGTAGCCGCGGGGCGGGCCGGGACGGTAGCGTCGGCCGCCGAGAAGGGGAGAGCCATGCCTCGTACGTTCACCGTGTCCGACAGCATCGTCGTCCAGGTCCCGCCCGCCGACGTCTACCGGCACGTTTCCGATCCCGCACGGATGGGTGACTGGAGCCCGGAGAACCTCGGCGCCACCGTCCACGGCGCCGCCGGCGGGGTGCGCGTCGGAACCGTCTTCGACGGCCGGAACAAGCGCGGCGCCTTCCGCTGGACCACCCGGTGCACGGTGACGGCGATCGAGGAGAACCGGCTGTTCCGGTTCCGTGTGCACGCCATCGGGATCCGGCGCCCGCGCCTACCCGGCCCCATCGCCACCTGGGAGTACCGCTTCGAGCCGGTCCCCGGCGGCACCCGGGTGACCGAGACGTGGACCGACGACCGCCGCGCGTGGCCGGACTTCGCGGCCCACGCCTTCGACCGGGTCGCGACGCGGGGCCACACCTTCGCCGACTTCCAGCGCAGGAACATCAGCACCACCCTGCGCAACCTCAAGAAGGCCCTGGAGCCGGCTTCCGACGCCGGGTGATCCCGGGCGTGCGGTCAGGCGGCGGGCCGGCCGGGCTGGTCGTGGGCCGCGCAGAGGATGCCGCCGCCGGCCGAGCGATCGCGCCGCTCGCGAGCGGCACGGCGTCCCGGCCGGGGAACTGCTCCGCAGGACGCTGTGGGCCCGGTCGTCGGCCTTGCGGTCCCCGAACCGGGGTCGGGCTGCGGCAGGTCGATCACCGCGAAGCGCCGGCCGCAGGGGTCCGTCGCCTTCGAGAGGGCGGACTTCGCGTGGTCGGCGGAGCGTGACCGCAATGCCCGCCGGGGTGCTGGACCGCGGAGCCTGAACCGGGGGTCCCGTACTCCTGGAGCGGGGTGCGGCCGACCGCCCCGTCGTTTCCGTGCTCCCGGCCGCGATCGGAGGACGGCCACCCGGCGCGGCGCCGGTGGACACGTACGCATCCACGGCGTACGGGCTGTCCGCACCGCCGGCAGCGTGGGGGAGCGGACGGCCGAGGCCTTCGCTCCGGGGCAGCGGCACGCCACCTGCGCAACGGGCCGCCCTACGCCCCTCTGCGGACACCGGGTGTGAGGGAGCCGTCACCCCGCGCGCCTTCCGGAAACCTGCACATCGTGTGCGCGAGGGCGACAGATGGCCCCCTCCACCCCGCGATATGACCCCTATGTCCCTTGGGATTCGCGCTGCTTTGTCCCGTTCGGTTCCGTGTGAGCAACCGAAGGCCCCTATCTGTTACTCGATCCTGTGGAGAAGTCGTCACCATTCGGTGAATCAAGCTGCACCTCCGTCGGCAGCGGTGGTCATCCACCCGCGGCGGGGCGTCAACGGGATTGGGTGCGCAGCCCGTTCGCGTGCTTTCATCTTGCGCATTGCAGCAGCCGTGAATGGCGGCCGAGTTCGGGCCGCCCAGCCGCCGCAGGAATGAATTCCTCCCCCCAATGAAAGGTGCGCGCCATGCGTAACGACATCGAGACCCGCGAGATCGCCGACACCGAGCTGGACGCTGTCTCCGGCGGCGTCATCAGCGTCTCCGGTGGCCTGGCCGGCGCCGTGACCAGCGATGTCAACGACGTCGTGGGCGTCGTGGGATCCCTCCACACCGTCCAGGCCGCGCAGGGCATCGTCTCCCACGTCCCCGGCCTCGTCACGGGCATCACCGGCGTTTCGGTGAACACCGGTCGTGCCGGTCTCTGATAGCGATATCCCCATGAACCCCGGAGTGTCCCCCACGGCTCCGGGGTTCCTGGCTGCCCGCTTGCCCCACCGATACGAATGCAGTCGAAGGAATAGTCCGTGCAGTTTCGCCAAAAGGCACTTTCCAAGCTGCAATCACCCGAAGAACTCGACCTGCCCGTCCGCTTCGCGCGCCCGCAGGGACGGCTCGTCCTCGCCGTGACGGTCCTCGTCATGGCCGCCGCGAGCTTCTATGCCTTCACCGGCACCGTGTCCTCCAAGCTGAGCGCACCCGGCATCCTCACCTACGCCGAGGGCAGCTACGTGCTCCAGACCCCGGTCGCGGGACAGGTGACCGCCGTCCTCGCCGAGGAGGGCCAGCTGCTGGCCGCCGGCGCACCCCTGCTCAACGTCCGTACGGATCAGGGGGACCGCCCCGTACGCGTGGTGACCGGCGGCCGGGTGGCGACCCTGGTGACCGAGGTGGGTTCCGTCGTCGCCACCGGTGCGGACGTGGCCACCGTGGAACGGGTGAAGGATCCGCAGGACCCGCTCGTGGCCGTCCTGTACGTGCCGGGCGGCAACGGCTCGGCGGTCCCCGTGGGCGCTCGCGTCGACCTGAGCGTCCAGTCCGTCCCGCAGCAGCAGTTCGGCACGGTGCGCGGCCGCGTCACGGCGGTCGGCCGAGCACCCCAGACGCCGGCACAGATCGGCGGTTTCCTGGGCGACAGCGGGCTCGCCGAGCAGTTCTCCCGCCACGGCAACCCGGTCGCCGTCCTCGTCCAGCTGGAGCGCTCCTCCTCCACCGCGTCCGGCTACCGGTGGTCCTCCGCGGGCGGTCCCCCGTACGCCGTCGACTCGCGGACGCCGGTCACCGGCGCCGTCCACCTCGCCGAGCGGCGCCCCGTCGACTGGCTGCTGCCGTGACCGCGCCGCGGACCGGGACACCGCCGCAGGCACCGCAGCTCCCTCCGGCCGGACGCCGACGCCACCGCCCCGATCCCAAGGGCGGCACCCGCCGCAGACCCGCGCCCGCCCCCAGGGGCAGGACGCCCCGGCCCGTACGCACCCCCACCGTCCTGCAGATGGAAGCGGTGGAATGCGGCGCCGCAGCCCTGGCCATGGTGCTCGGCCACTACGGCCGCTTCGTCCCCCTCGAAGAACTGCGCATCGCCTGCGGCGTCTCCCGGGACGGCTCCCGCGCCGGCAACCTCCTCAAGGCGGCCCGCGGCTACGGGCTGAAGGCCAAGGGCATGCAGATGGACCTGGCCGCGCTCGCCGAGGTGAGCGCCCCGGCCGTCCTCTTCTGGGAGTTCAACCACTACGTCGTCTACGACGGCATGGCCCGCCGACTCGGCCGCAGGGGCGTGTACGTCAACGACCCCGGCAAGGGACGCCGGTTCGTCCCCATGGAGGAGTTCGACACCAGCTTCACCGGTGTCGTGCTCACCTTCGAACCCGGCGACGGCTTCCGCCGCGGCGGGCGCAAGCCGGGCGTCCTGGGCGCCATGCCGGCCCGCCTGCGGGGCACCTCCGGCACCATGGCCGCCGCCGTGATCTCCAGCCTCCTCCTGGTGGCCGTCGGCGCATCGGTGCCGGCCCTCAGCCGTACGTACATCGACATGTTCCTCATCGGGGAGCAGACGTCCCTGCTGGGTGTGCTGTTCGCCTCGATGGCCGTCGCCCTCGTCCTCACCGCGACCCTCACCGCGCTGCAACAGGCCAACCTGCTGCGCGGGCGCATCATCTCCTCCACCCTGGGCAGTGCCCGCTTCTTCCGGCACCTGCTCAGACTCCCGGTCACCTTCTACTCCCAGCGCAACCCCGCCGACCTGGTCCAGCGCCTCCAGTCCAACGACGCGGTCGCCGAGACCCTCGCCCGGGACCTGGCCGCCGCGGGCGTGGACGCCGCGGTCGTCGTGATCTACGCCGTGCTGCTGTGGACGTACGATCCGCAGCTCACCCTCGTCGGCGTGGGCATGGCCCTGCTCAACGTGGTGGCCATGCGGATCGTGATCCAGCTGAGGGCCACCGGTACCCAGAAGCTGCGCGCCGAGAGCGCCCGGCTGACCAACACCTCCTACAGCGGTCTCCAGCTCATCGAGACGATGAAGGCCACCGGCGGCGAGAACGGGTTCTTCCGCCGCTGGGCCGGACAGCACGCCGTCACCCTCGACGTGCAGCAACGGCTCGGCGTGCCCAGCGCGTGGCTCGCCGTCGCCGCGCCCACCCTGGCGGCGTTCAACAGCGCGCTGATCCTGATGATCGGCGGCCTGCGGGCGGTGGAAGGACACCTCACCGTGGGTCTGCTCGTCGCCTTCCAGGCCCTGGTGACCAGCTTCACCGCGCCGATCTCCCGGCTGGGCGGCGTCGCCGGAAGGATCCAGGACTTCGGAGCCGACGTCGCCCGCCTCAAGGACGTCGAGAACTTCCCCGTCGACCCCGTCTACTCGCGGCGCGAGCCCGCCGCCGGCACCCGCCGCCTCAAGGGCCACGTGGAGCTGGACCACGTCACCTTCGGCTACAGCCCGCTGGACGCCCCGCTGCTCACGGGTTTCACGCTCTCGGTCGGCCCCGGGCAGCAGGTCGCGCTCGTCGGCGGCTCCGGCAGCGGCAAGTCCACCGTCTCCCGGCTGATCTCCGGCCTCCACACCCCCTGGGAGGGGGCCGTGCGCATCGACGGGATGCGGCTGGAGGACATCCCGCGCGGCGCGCTGGCCGCTTCCGTCTCCTTCGTCGACCAGGACATCTTCCTCTTCGAGGGCACCGTCCGCGACAACGTCACCCTGTGGGACCCCTCCATCCCGGACGAGGCCGTCGTCGCCGCCCTGGAGGACGCCGCCGTGCACGACGTGGTCGCCCGCCGCCCGGGCGGCATCCACAGCCGCGTCGAGCAGGACGGCCGCAACTTCTCCGGCGGCCAGCGGCAGCGCCTGGAGATCGCACGGGCGCTGGTGCGCCGCCCCAGCATCATGGTGCTCGACGAGGTGACCAGCGCCCTGGACGCGGTGACCGAGCAGGTCATCATCGACAACCTGCGCCGCCGCGGCTGCGCCTGCGTGGTCATCGCCCACCGGCTGAGCACGGTGCGCGACAGCGACGAGATCGTCGTGCTCGACCGGGGCACGATCGTCGAACGCGGGCGGCACGAGGACCTGGTCGCCGCGCAGGGCCCGTACGCCGAACTGGTCAAGGAGCACTGAGGTGACGCACGCCCACCCCGCCCCCGCCCCCGCCCCGACCGGCGCGTGGGCCGGGGCCCCGGACCCGGTCGTCGCGGCTCTGGGTGCGCTGGGTTCGCCGGTCGACTGCACGGGCCTGCGCAGCCTGTCCCTGGAGGGTCCGCTCGTCCTGTGGCTGGTCGTGCAGGGCGAGCTGGACCTGTTCGCCGTCGACGCCGCGCAGGCCGGGCACTGGCACCACCTGGGCCGGCTGGACCCGGGCACGCTGCTGCTGGGCCCGGCCGAGGGCCCCGGCCACACCCTGGTCGGGCGGCCCCTGCAGGGGTGCCGGCTGCGGCGCATCGAACTGCGCGAGCTGCACCGCCCGGAACAGGGCGACCGGTTCCACGGCGGACCGTGGTACGCCGAGCAGGGACCGTACGGCTCCGCCGCCGCCACCGGACACCTCAGCCCGCTGGAGGACGCCTTCGTACGCGGCATCGGCCGCGGCCTGCGCGTGCTCTACCAGGCACCGCTGGACGGCACCGCAGACACCGGGCACGGCCGGGCCGACGACGACATCCTGTGGATGCAGATCCCCCCGGGCAGCGTCCGGTACGGCGCCGTGTACGAGACGGAGGCCGTCGGCACCCTCCTCGTCGACGCGGCCATGTGGCAGGGCATGGTCGATCAGCAGTACCGGCTGCTGTACGCCCTGGACGGCTGGATCGAACAGCTGGAACGCGCGCACGAGGACCGTACGGCGGCCGGGATCGAGGCCGGCCGGGCCGCCCGCACCCAGGCGGACCGGGCGCTGCTGGCGTCCATCGGCCGCGAGGGCCGCCGCTCCCGCAGCGCCGGCGCCGACGCGACGTACGCCGTGTGCCGCCTGGTCGCCGACGCGGCCCGCATCACCCTGTCCGAACCGGGGGAGGCCGGCCGCACGGCCGGGCGGACGGACCCCGTCGAACGCATCGCGCTGGCCTCACGGATCCGTACCCGCACGGTCGGGCTCAGCGGGCGCTGGTGGCGGGAGAACAGCGGCCCGCTGGTGGGCCGGCGCGAGTCGGACGGCACGCCCGTCGCCCTGCTGTGGCGGCGCGGCGGCTACGAGGCCGTCGACCCCGCCACCGGCGTGCGCGAGCGCGTCGCCAAGACCGGCGGGACCGCCTTCGAGCCGCGCGCCGTCATGCTGTACCGCCCGCTGCCCGACGGGCGGGTGGGCCTGCCGGCCCTGCTCCGCTTCAGCGCGCGCGGAACCCTCCCGGAGCTGCGCAGCCTCCTGCTGGGCGGGCTCGTCGCGGTGGTCCTGGGCGCCCTGGTGCCGCTCGCCACCGGCCAGGTCCTCGGCCGGTACGTGCCCCGGGCCGAGAACGGCCTCATCGTGCAGACCGGACTGGCGCTGATCGCGACCGGCATCGTCTCGGCCGTCTTCATGCTGCTGCAGAACACGTCCGTCCTGCGCATGGAGGGCCGCATCGAGGCCACCCTCCAGCCGGCGGTGTGGGACCGGCTGCTGCGCCTGCCGACGACGTTCTTCGCCGGCCGTTCCACCGGCGAACTGGCCGGTGCGGCGATGGGCATCAGTGCCATCCGCCGCATGCTGTCCGGCATCGGCCCGGTCTGCCTCCAGGCGGGCGCGGTCGGCGCGGTGAGCCTCGTCCTGCTGCTCGTCCACAGCGTGCCCCTGGCGATGGCCGCGCTCGCCATGCTGGTCGTCGTCGCGGGGCTCTTCCTGGGCATGGGCCTGTGGCAGCTGCGCTACCAGCGCCGGCTGATCGAACTGGGCCACCGGCTCAACAACCAGGCCTTCCAGACCCTGCGCGGACTGCCCAAGCTCCGCGTCGCCGCGGCCGAGAGCTTCGCGTACGCCGCCTGGGCGCGGGAGTTCGCCCGTACCCGCGAGCTGCAGCAGCGCATCGGCCGGATACAGAACGTCGTCACGGTGCTGGGAGCCGTCTACCTGCCGCTGTGCACGCTGGTGATGTTCATGCTGCTGGCCGGCCCGGCCCGCGGCGCCATGTCCGCCGGCGAGTTCCTCACCTTCAGCACCGCCCTGACCATGCTGCTGTCCTCGGTCACCCAGCTGACCGGTGCACTGATATCGGCCGCTGCCGTGCTGCCGATGTTCGAGCAGATCAAGCCCGTCCTGCGGGAGATCCCCGAGGTCGTGCGCTCCAGTACCCGACCTGGCGAGCTGACCGGCGCCATCGAGGCCAAGAACCTGTCGTACCGCTACTCCGACGACGGCCCGCTCGTACTGGACGACGTCGGCTTCCGCATCCGCAAGGGCGAGTTCGTCGCGATCGTCGGGGCCAGCGGCTGCGGCAAGTCCACCCTGCTGCGGCTGCTCATCGGCTTCGACAGGCCCGTCTCCGGCAGCGTCCTGTACGACGGCCAGGACCTGGCGGCGCTCGACCAGGCGGCCGTGCGCCGCCAGTGCGGCGTCGTCCTGCAGAACGCCGAGCCCTTCACCGGCTCGATCCTCGACTGCATCTGCGGGGCCGGGACGTTCTCGCTGGAGGAGGCGTGGGAAGCCGCCGCGATGGCCGGCCTGGCGGAGGACATCAAGGCCATGCCGATGGGCATGCACACCATGCTGTCCGACGGCGCCGGCACCGTCTCGGGCGGCCAGCGCCAGCGACTGATGATCGCCCAGGCCCTCATCCGCAAGCCGCGGATCCTGTTCTTCGACGAGGCGACCAGCGCGTTGGACAACGAAGCCCAGCGCGTGGTCGTCGAATCCACCCGAGCCTTGCACGCCACCCGCGTCGTGATCGCCCACCGCCTGTCCACGATCATGGAAGCCGACCGGGTGATCGCCATGGCGGACGGCCGGATCGTCCAGCAGGGCCCACCCGCCGAACTGCTCGCCGACACGGCCGGCCTCTTCCACGACCTGGTCCGTCGCCAGCTCCGCTGACGCACACGACCACCGGCCGGCGGTCGGGGAACTCCCGGTGCGCAGGGGGCGGTTACGCGGGGGGCTCCTCGCGGGCCACGGACGGCAGCGGGGCGTCCCCAGGGGCTTTCCCCCGCTGGTTGAAGGGGAGCCTGCCGAGCACGACCGCCATGCCGCAGCTGTTGCTGAGGGCGGCGAAGACCAGGCCGGCCGCGATCCCAGCGGACAGCAACTGGAAGGCCGGGTGGACGAGGAGGCCGAGGAGCAGGCCGAGCAGCACGAGGGAGCCCGCGGTCAGCCGGACCTGGCGCTCCATCGCCCAGACGGCCCGCGGACGGGCTCCGGGGTGGTCGAGCCGGTGCCCCTCGGCCGCCCAGGCAGCGGTGCCACCGGTGAGGCTCGACGCTTCGATGCCGTGGGAGGCCAGTGTGGCGACGGCGCTCTCCGACCGGGCTCCGGAGGCGCACACCACCAGCAGGGGCCTGCGCCCGGCGGCCCGCCGGAGATCCGGCAGCGCCCGCCCGATGAGGTCGAGGGGGATGCTGACGGCGTCCGGCAGATGTCCGGACGCGAACTCGCCCGGCGTGCGGACGTCGACGACGGTCAGCTCGTGGCGGCGGTGGAACGCCTCGCTCACGCTCAGGGCGGCGGAAACACTCATGGCGGATCGTGGTCCTTGGCAGAGGGAAAGGGCATGCACGGAAGAACGAGGCACGTGACGGGGATCCTAGACAGTGGATCGCTCCTCCGTCCGCCGCCCCGCCCGACTGCCATACGGTTGCCATGGTGCGGCAACACCAGCGGAAGTTGGTCCGGCCGTGCCCGCCCGCCCGGAAGCCGGCCGAGCACGGCGGCCCCACCACCGAGGAACCACACATGACCGACTCGCCCGAACCCTCCGAGCCCGCCGCGCCCTTCGCGCTCCTTCCCGGCGCCGCCTCGTCGCCGGTGATCCTCCACGTGCCGCACTCCTCCCGCGTCGTACCGGAGTCGGCCCGCCGTGCCATCGTGCTGGACGACCGGGCGCTCGGCGAGGAGCTCGACCACATCACCGACGCCCACACCGCGGACATCGCCGCAGCGGCTGCGGCGATGTCCGCCGTCACGCCGTGGCAGTTCGTCAACGGGCTGTCCCGGCTCGTCGTCGACCCCGAGCGCTTCCCCGACGAACGCGAGGAGATGCTGGCCGTCGGCATGGGCGCGGTGTACACGCGCACCACCCACCGGGAGCGGCTGCGACCGGAGGGCTTCGACGGCCGGCCGCTGATCGACCGCTACTTCCACCCGTACGCGGACGCGATGACCCGGGCCGTGGAGGACCGGCTGGGGGCCGTGGGACGAGCGGTGATCATCGACGTGCACTCCTACCCGACGGAGCCCCTCCCGTACGAAGTGCACGGTGACGGCGCCCGGCCGCCGATCTGCCTGGGCACGGACCCCTTCCACACTCCCGCCGGGCTCCTCGCCGCGGCCCGGAAGGCCTTCGCGGGCTTCGGCGGCGTCGGACTCGACAGCCCCTTCGCCGGCACGTACGTACCCCTGGAGCACTACGGCAAGGACGCCCGGGTCGGCGCGCTGATGGTCGAGATCCGCCGGGACACGTACATGTCCGAACCCGGTGGCCCTGCCGGCCCCGGCCTGCCCGCACTGGCCGAGGCCCTGGCGGAACTCGTCGGGCTGTCCGCCGGAGCGTAGGACCGCCGGTCGCCGGCCCCCGCGCGCGAGGGCCGGCGACGCCGTCAGCCGTCGTGCCCCGGCTTACAGGGTGATCTCGTACGCGAGCACGTCGCTCTCCGTCTCCTGGAGCACCAGGTCGGTGATGTTCCCCGCCGACCGCACGTCCCCGCCGATCCGGCGGAGGGCCGCCAGCAGCGGCGCCGGCCCGCGGGCGGTCACCTCGGCCACTTCGGCCCGCATGGAGACCTGGGCCGCGCTCTTGGCCTTCCGGATCGCGGCGATGGCCTCGCCGGCGACGCCCAGGAGCTGGGGCTCCCCGTCCGCAGCCGGTTCGCGCAGCTCCCTCCCGCCGGGCCACTGCGCCCGGTGCACCGAGCCCTGCTGCCACCAGCTCCACGCCTCCTCGGTGGCGAACGGCACGAACGGCGCCAGGAGCCGCAGCAGCACCGACAGCGCCGTCGACAGCGTCGCCTGCGCGGACGCGGCGGCCTCCGCCTCCGCTCCGCCGTAGGCACGGCCCTTCACCAGCTCCACGTAGTCGTCGCAGAACGCCCAGAAGCACCGTTCGACCGTCTCCAGCGCGCGGGCGTAGTCGTACGCCTCCAGCTGGGCCGTCGCCTCGTCCACGACATCCGCGAGCCGCGCGAGGAGCGCCCGGTCGAGCGGGTCGGTCACGGCCGTCGGGCGATCCGCCGCACCGAGGCCCAGGACGAACTTCGACACGTTCAGGATCTTGATGGCCAGGCGTCGGCCGATCTTCATCTGGCCGACCTCGAAGGCGGTGTCCGTACCCGGCCTGGCCGACACGGCCCAATAGCGCACCGCGTCCGATCCGTGCTGTTCCAGAAGATCCACCGGGGTGACGACGTTGCCCTTGGACTTGGACATCTTCTTGCGGTCCGGGTCGAGGATCCAGCCACTGATCGCGGCGTGGGCCCACGGGAGCGCGTCGTGCTCCAGCTCGGCGCGCGCGACGGTGGAGAACAGCCAGGTACGGATGATCTCGTGGGCCTGCGGGCGCAGGTCCATCGGGAAGACCCGTTGGAAGAGGTCCTCGTCGTACCCCCAGCCACCGGCGATCTGCGGAGTCAGCGACGACGTCGCCCAGGTGTCCATCACATCCGGATCACCGGTGAAACCACCGGGTACGTCCCGCTGGTCCGCCGTGAACCCGGGCGGCGCCTCGCTGCTGGGGTCCACGGGCAGCGACTGCTCGGAGGGCACGATCAGTTCGCCGGTCGGGCTGCCGTCGGCGTCCAGCCGGTACCACACGGGCACGGGCACGCCGAAGTAGCGCTGCCGGCTGATCAGCCAGTCGCCGGCGAGCCCCTCCACCCAGGACCGGTACCGGCTGCGCATGTGGTCGGGGTGCCAGCTCAGCGCGGAGCCCCGCTCCAGCAGCTTCTCCCGGAGGGCGGCGTCCCGCCCGCCGTTGCGCAGGTACCACTGGCGGCTGGTGACGATCTCGAGGGGCTTGTCGCCCTTCTCGTAGAACTTGACCATGTGGTTGAAGGGCCGCGGCTCCCCGACCAGGGCGCCCTCGGCGCGCAGCATTCCCACGAGCCGCTCCCGGGCCGTGTGCGGGGTCGCTCCGGCGAGCTGCGCGTACGCCGCCCGCGCGGCTTCGGACTCCAGCACTGCCGGGGCCTCGCGCACGAAACGGCCGTCGCGGCCGATCACGGACCGCGTGGGAAGGTCGAGTTCACGCCACCACACCACATCGGTGGTGTCGCCGAACGTGCAGATCATGGCCGCTCCGGTGCCCTTCTCGGGGTCGGCGAGCCGGTGGGCCACCACCGGCACCTCCACCCCGAAGACCGGTGTACGGACCGTGGTGCCGAAGAGCTTCTGATAGCGCTCGTCGTCCGGGTGCGCCACCACGGCCACACAGGCGGGCAGCAGTTCGGGCCGCGTCGTCGCGATCTCCAGGGCCGGTCCCGCCTCCGAGCGGAACAGCAGGTGGTGATAGGCACTGGGGCGCTCGCGGTCCTCCAGCTCGGCCTGGGCGACAGCGGTCTGGAACGTCACGTCCCACAGGGTCGGCGCCTCCGCCTGGTACGCCTCGCCCCGGGCGAGGTTGCGCAGGAACGCGCGCTGTGAGATCGCGCGGGCCCGGCTGTCGATGGTCTGATAGCTGTGGTTCCAGTCGACGGAGAGCCCCAGCCGCCGCCAGAGGCTCTCGAAGGCCTTCTCGTCCTCCACCGTGAGCCGTTCGCACAGCTCGATGAAGTTGCGTCGGGACACCGGGATCTGCTGCTTGCCGGGGTCGGCGGGCGGGGTGTAGTCCGGATCGTACGGAAGCGAGGGGTCGCACCGGACGCCGAAGTGGTTCTGGACCCGGCGTTCGGTCGGTAGTCCGTTGTCGTCCCAGCCCATCGGGTAGAAGACGGCTTTGCCGCGCATCCGGTGGAAGCGGGCCAGCGCATCGGTCTGGGTGTACGAGAACACGTGTCCGACGTGGAGGGAGCCGCTGACCGTAGGCGGGGGCGTGTCGATCGAGTACACCCGCTCGCGCGGCGCGGAGCGGTCGAATACGTACACGCCCTGCTCGTCCCAGGTCGGAGCCCACTTGGCCTCGAGGCCGTCGAGTGAGGGCTTGTCAGGTGCGCCCTGGTGAGGAGATGCGGTCGTCATGGCGACAGATCATATCGAGCGCGAGAGCACCGGCAATTCCTTTACCGCACGCCTCAGTTCGGCCGGCTGCGAGCCCCCACCGGCCGGCCGCGGTTTCCCTGCCTGAGTCACAGGGGAGCGCCGCGCCGGGACCGGCTCCAGGCCTCGGGAAGGGATGGGGCTCAGTGCTCGCAGAGGGAGAATTCCCGCTCGTAGAGCTGCTCGTTGTGTTCGTCGATGAAGAACTTGCGTTCCTGCATGAGCTGTTCGCGGTAGTTCTTTGCCTGTTCGAGCGTCATGGTCGAGGTTTCGGCCCATGGCTGCTGTGGTGGCACATCGGAGGTCGAGAAGATCCTCTCCGACGGATCGACCAGGAAGAACGCGAGGATCTTCCGATGTCCCGGGCGGCTGGTGTCCTTCAGACGGAATGAACCGACACGGTGCTGCAGGATGTTCGGGAACGCCAGGCAGCGGCCCGCCGGCGTCGATGTCGATCCCAGGACCTGATTCAGTGCGTCTTCGTCCTCCAGGCCGTAGACCTCACGCACACCGTTGTCGTCGTTCTGTTCGTAGTCCGGGTCGTCGAGTGCCGCCCGGAAACTCAGCCGGCTTTCGGTGATGTTCTCGCTGTCCCAGTAGTAGATGCCGGTCGAGACGATCCGCTCGTTCATCATCCCCTCGACGTGCCAGGAACCCCCGGGGTACTCGGGCTTGTCCGGAGTGAGGTGAATGGTGGCGAGCTTGACGATGACCTGGAGACGGCGCCCGCGCAGGTCGACGCGGGCGGACGCATCGGGCACCTCGGGCGGGGTGAAGGGCGGGGCGTCCGGGATGACCGGGCAGCGGTTCTCCCACCAGTCGTCCTGAGCCTGTTCCCACGCACGAAGGGCTTCCGCGTAGGCCTGGTCATCACCGTAGGACGATGCGTTCGGACGCTCCGGCTCCGAGTCGTACCACCCGTAAGGATCGGCCTCGATCCGCAGGGGCCGCGGATGACGCAGATCGGTGAGCACGTTCTCCAGCAGGGGGCGCAGGCGCGCGAACAGTTCCGGGAGGACGGAGGAGAGTTCGTGGTGCTTCTCGGGGTGGACGTTGTTGACGTACGAACGGAAGGCCACCTCTCCGTCGTCACTGACGTCGACGTCCGTGGGCAGCCACTGGAACTTCTCCGAGAATTCGTACTTCGAATAGCGGTCCGTCGGGTTCTGCCAAGCCTGCTCGGGCGCGCCACTCGCCTCTCTCACCAGGCAGAACAGCGAAGGATGGACCAGATCCAGTACCTGGCCGCCGGATCCGGGATGCCAGTCCAGTTCCGCTTCAGGGACCTGCTCCAGTACCTGGACCGCCTCACGCAGCCGGGACCGGAGCTTGTCGTCGACCAGTGTGTCCGACTGCCACACCCCGTCGACGGCGGACACCTCGATGCCGGTCCGCCCGTCCCGCAGCGCGGCGTAATGCGCGAGTTCGGCAAGAACGTAACGAACTTGCGCCTCCGTGAGCCCCTGGGCGACCGCTTCCTGCGTCCACCGGGCGACGACGTCGGCATCGTTCATCTTGTCGAACCACCCGGGCTTCGCCCGAATGTGCGCGCTGCACTGCATCATCTCCAGTTCCCGCAGCGTTCGCGGCGTCGCGAACGCTATGGAACGGGATGTGTGAAAGGGCAGCGGGAAAGCAGACAGGCCGGTCAATTCTCTCGGTCCTCCGAGTCGGTGTGCGGTGGCGGGAAGGATACTTGAGCGCACTGACACCGCAGCCGTGGTAACCCTCATGGCCGGCGCGGGAGGCCGGCCGCCTTGTGCCGCACGCGCCGCACCCTGGACGATCCCGGGCAAGGGCCGCTCAGCAGGCCTTCGGTTGCCGTGGCCGTGAGGTGGTGGGCCTGGCGGATGAACGGGTGTCCGGCGGCTCCGTCACGTGCGCCACAGGCGCCGCGGCCCCTGTGTACATCCGCCACGCCGGCCTGTCCGCCCCGCGCCACCGCGTCCGCGTCGGGCCCAAGGGAGAGCTAGCCGTCGACGGAGTCCCCGGCGACCAGGAACGAACCGTCCGCGCCCGACGCGTACCAGGGCTCCGTCCCGTTGACGGACTCGGTCCCGGTCGTCGACTCCGTGCCGGTCACGGTCTCGGTCCCCACCGAACTCTCCATCGGGGGCTGCACGTCCCCGCCGGACCCCGTCCCGTGGCGGACCTTCGCCCGCGCACGGGCCCGGGCGGGACGAGGAGCGGCCAGGGGCATCAGGCCTTGCTCCACCCGGTTGTGCTGGAGTACGCGTCGAGCAGGTCCACCACGAAGACCAGCGTCGAGCCGGCCGGGATCAACGGCGAGGGCGACTGGTTGCCGTAGCCGAGGCGCGGGGGAACGATGATCTCGCGCCGACCGCCGACCTTCATCCCCCTCACCCCCCGGTCCCAGCCCTTGATGACCTTCCCGCCGCCCAGGGCGAACTTGAACGGCTCGCCCCGGTCCCAGGAGGCATCGAACTCCTTCCCGGACGCGAAGGTCACCCCGACATAGTGGACCCTGACCACCATGCCCGGCTTCACCTCGGCCCCGTCCCCTACGACCAGGTCCCGGATGGCCAGCTCGGTAGGAGCGTCACCCTTGGGAACGTCGACCTCCGGCTTGGTCAGTTCACTCATTGCAGCCTCGTCACTCTCCGTCGAAAACCCCGCACGGACCAGCCGGACACAGGGGCATGGGGACACCCCCATGCAGCAGATGATCACGCTACCGAGAATCCCGCCCCCCGGAGCACACCGAACCCAGCGGCCACACAAGGGCCGGCGGCGTGCATGCGCCGTGCTGGGCCGTGGCAGGGGGCTCGGCCCTCGACTCCGCCGCCGGCCGGCTGTGTCGCCCGCCTAGAAGAAGCCGAGCTTCTTGGGGGAGTAGCTGACCAGGAGGTTCTTCGTCTGCTGGTAGTGCTCCAACATCATCTTGTGGGTCTCCCGGCCGATGCCCGACTGCTTGTAGCCGCCGAAGGCGGCGTGGGCCGGGTAGGCGTGGTAGCAGTTCGTCCAGACGCGGCCCGCCTGGATGGCGCGGCCCGCGCGGTACGCCTTGTTGATGTCACGGGTCCAGACGCCGGCGCCCAGGCCGTACGCCGTGTCGTTCGCGATGCGCACCGCGTCCTCGAAGTCCTCGAAGGAGGTCACGGACACCACGGGCCCGAAGATCTCCTCCTGGAAGATCCGCATGCGGTTGTCGCCCTCGAAGATCGTCGGCTGGACGTAGTAGCCTCCCGCCAGGTCTCCGTCCAGCTCCTGGCGCAGGCCTCCGGTGAGGACCTTCGCGCCCTCCCTCTGGCCGATCTCCACGTACGACAGGACCTTCCGCAGCTGCTCCTCCGAGGCCTGGGCCCCGATCATCGTGCCCGTGTCCAGGGGATGCCCCGGCACGATCAGTTCGGTGCGCGCCACCGCCGCGTCCAGGAAGTCGCCGTAGCGGCCCCGTTCGATGAGCGCCCGCGAGGGGCTCGTGCACACCTCGCCCTGGTTGAGGGCGAACATGGTGAAGCCCTCCAGAGCCTTGTCGCGCAGGTCGTCGTCGGTCGACCAGATGTCGTCGAAGAACAGGTTCGGGCTCTTCCCGCCCAGTTCCAGGGTGACCGGCTTCAGGTGCTCGGCCGCGTACTGCATGATCAGCCGTCCCGTGGCGGTCTCCCCGGTGAAGGCGATCTTCGCCACGCGCGGGCTGGAGGCCAGCGGCTTGCCGGCCTCCTCCCCGAAACCGTTGACGATGTTGACGACGCCCGGCGGCAGCAGGTCCGCCACCAGGCTCAGCCAGTAGTGCACCGACGCCGGTGTCTGCTCGGCCGGCTTCAGCACCACCGTGTTGCCCGCCGCCAGTGCGGGCGCCAGCTTCCACACCGCCATCAGGATCGGGAAGTTCCACGGGATGATCTGGCCGACCACGCCCAGCGGTTCGTGGAAGTGGTAGGCGACGGTGTCGTCGTCGATCTGGCTGAGCGCCCCCTCCTGGGCGCGCAGCGCGCCCGCGAAGTAGCGGAACTGGTCGATGGCGAGCGGGAGGTCGGCCGCCAGGGTCTCCCGGACCGGCTTGCCGTTCTCCCAGGTCTCCGCGACCGCGAGGGCCTCCAGGTTCTGCTCCATCCGGTCCGCGATGCGCAGCAGGATGCCCGCCCGGTCGGCCACGGAGGTCCGTCCCCAGGCCGGGGCGGCGGCGTGGGCCGCGTCCAGGGCCCGTTCGACGTCCTCGGCGCTGCCGCGCGCCACTTCGGTGAAGGTCTGGCCGTTGACCGGGGAGGGGTCGGCGAAGTACTGGCCGCGGGCGGGTTCCACGTACTCCCCGCCGATGAAGTGGCCGTAGCGGGACGCGTACGACATGAGCGCCCCCTCGGTACCGGGCGCAGCGTAGCGGGCCAAGGTGTCCTCCCCTTGCCGGGCGCCGCCCCCTGCCGGACGGCGTTCGGCAGGAGGTTAGGAGCCGGCAGGTTGCGGATACGTTGCACGCCGCGGGACGTCCGGCCGTCCCGCCGACTCGCCGCCCGAGGTGCCCAGTTCGCGGTCCAGGGCGTGTACGCGGGCCAGCGCGGGCGAGCGCCCCCCGGGCGGGAGCGCCGCCGCCAGGGCGTCCCATGCCTCCCGGTCGTCCGCGCCCCACGGGCTGCACACCCAGTCGGTCAGCAGTCCGGCGTCCGCCCGGGAGATCACGGCCGCCCTGGCCTGCTCCTCGATCCGGCGGCGCAGCCGGACGATGCCGGGAGCGGTCGAGGCGGGCAGCAGCGGACCCGGGTAGCGGGACAGGGCCGCGGACACGGCGCCCGCGGCGAGCTGCCGGGTGAGGACGGTGAAGTCCGCCTCCAGCGGGCCGGCCGCACGGTACGGGCGGGAGAGCGGAGCCAGCGGCCCCAGCAGCGTGCGCAGACGGGACACTTCGGCACGCAGGGTGACCGGTGACACCGACTCGTCCTCGTACAGGTCGATCGCCAGTTCTTCGCCCGACATCCCCTGCGGGTGGTGCGTGAGCAGCGCCATGATCTCGCTGTGCCGCCGGCCCAGCCGGGTCACCCGCCCGCCGCCGACCAGCAGGGCCTCGTCCCTGCCGAGCGCGGCGAGCGTGTCCGCGGAGGTCGTCGGGGACGGCGCCGGGGGCACCCCCGGAACGGCCGGCGCCGGGGCCGGTGCCGGGGCGAGCAGGGCGAGCTGTGCCTCAGCCGCGCGGGCCACCGCCTGGACGAAGGCGAGGGAGTGCGGGTGGGCGAGCCCGTCGCCGCCGGTGATGTCCACCGCGCCGAGCAGCCGCCCGCTCCGGGGATCGCGCACGGGGGCCGCAGCGCAGGTCCACGGGTGCACCCGGCGGCTGAAGTGCTCGGCCCCGAAGACCTGCACGGGTGCGCCGACCGCGACCGCCGTGCCGGGCGCGTTCGTGCCCATCGCCGTCTCGGCCCACCGCGAGCCCGGTACGAAGCCGAGCCGTTCCGCCCGCCGCAGCGTGCCCGGTTCGCCCTCCACCCAGAGCAGGCTGCCGCGCGCGTCGCACACCGCCAGCAGATGCGCCCCGTGCGCCGCGAAGGCTCCGACAAGGTCCCGGAACAGCGGCATCACCCGGGCCAGCGGGTGCTCATCGCGGTACGCCCGCAGTGCCGCCTCCGTCAGCTCAACCCGTGGGGAGCACTCCGGGCTGACCCTGGCCCGGGCGCACCGCCGCCAGGACCGCGCGATGACGGCCCGGACCGGTGCCTCGACCCGTCCGTCCCGGGTGAACACGGCGTGGGCCCGGCGCAGTTCGCGCGTGCGCGCGGCAGGATCCGCGCCGCCCGGCAGTGCCACCGCAGGATCGTCCATGTCGCCCTCCCGTGGGGCCGCGGTACCCGGAGCGCCCCCATCGTCGTCCCGGCCCGGCGCCCCGGCAAGCGGTACGTCGGCCAGTACCTGGCCGGTACGCCGGCGGCCTCGGGCCGGGGCGGGCCGGGCGAGGCCGGGCCGGGCCAGGTCGCGGAGGCTACGCAGGATCCTCCGGGTCCAGCGCCGTCAGCGCCGACGCCGGGTCCGGGGCCGACGGGCCCGCCGGGACCCACCGGCCCGCCTCGCGGCGGTACGGCCACCAGCGCCCCTCCCGGCCGAGCCGGAGCTGGCGGCCGGCGTCCGCCTCCGTCCACCGGGCGCGGACCCTGCGCAGCTCCGGCGCGGCCCCGTCCGCCCAGGCCCCGGCGAGCGCCGCCCGGGCCAGGGCCAGCGCCGCCCGGTCCGGCGTCCAGTCGTCCTCCAGCGCCGCGAGGGCCCCGCTCCCGCCGAAGCCCCAGGCCAGTACGGCCAGTTCCATCTCGGCCCGGTTCCTTCCGGTAGCCGCGGCCAAGCGGGCGCGGACCCGGACGTCGCCGGCCTCCGCCGTGAGCCGTACGGCATCCTCCGCGGCGGTGGGCGGGGCCGGGAGGGCGCGGTCGGCGTGGCCCGGAGCCAGGGCCTGCGCCAGCAGCCGCCAGGCCTGCGACGCCGCCGCCTGCGCGAGGAACTCCACCGCGTCCACGTCCAGTTGCGGCTCGGCCTCGGTGTCCAGCGTCGGCGGCTGGCCCGGGGCGTCCGGCAGCGCGGGCGGGGCGGGCAGCGGGGGCCGGGCCGGCCGCGCCTCCCAGGCCGCGTACGCCTCCGCCGCCGCGACCCCCAACGGCACGGCCTCCTGCGGAGCGGGCGCTTCCGCCGTACTCCGCTCCTCCAGCTCGTCCACCAGCTCCCGTTCGCCCCGGCCGCGCAGGAGCAACAGCACGAAGGCGTCCTGGTCCAGCAGCCGCGCCACCTGGTAGCAGAGCGCGGCCGTGTGCGGGCAGTGGTCCCACTCGCCGCAGTCGCACCGCGGGTCGAGGTCGCCGATGCCCGGCAGCAGCTCCACCCCGGCCGCCGTCGCGTCCTCGGCGAGTTCCGGCGGCACCTCCCGGTCGAGCAGCGCCGCGATGTACCCGGACTCCGCCGCTGCCAGCCCCAGCAGCCGGTCCCACTGCCCTTCCGTGAACTCCTGCACCAGCACGTCCGTACGGTGCGCCGTGCCGTCCCGGTCGCGCACCACCGCGGTGAGTCCGCCCGGGCGCACCGACACCGCGCCCACGGCGCCCGCACGGGCGTACCGGCGGCCCTGCCGGACCTGTTCCCCGTCGAGGGCGCTGTCCTCCAGCGCGCGCAGCCAGGCGTGGCCCCACCAGGTGGTCGCGAAGCCGCGTCCGGGCGCGGGCGGCAGCGCGGCGAAGGTCTTCTCCAGGCGGTCGTCGCGGTCGCTCATCCGTCGCTCCCCACGGCCGGGCGCAGCGCCACGAGCTCGGCCAGCTCGGCATCGGTCAGTTCGGTCAACGCGGCCTCGCCGCCCGCCAGGACGGCGTCGGCGAGCGCCCGTTTGCGCTCCAGCAGCCGGGCGATGCGGTCCTCCACCGTGCCCTCGGCGATCAGGCGGTGCACCTGCACGGGCTGGGTCTGCCCGATGCGGTAGGCCCGGTCGGTGGCCTGCTCCTCGACGGCTGGGTTCCACCAGCGGTCGTAGTGGACGACGTGCCCGGCCCGGGTGAGGTTCAGCCCGGTGCCCGCGGCCTTCAGGGAGAGGAGGAAGACGGGGACCCGGCCGGCCTGGAAGCCGTCCACGAGTTCCTCGCGCCGGGCGACGGGCGTCCCGCCGTGCAGCAGCTGGGAGGGGATGCCGCGCGCCGCGAGGTGCTTCTCCAGGATCCTGGCCATCGCCACGTACTGGGTGAAGACGAGGACGGAGCCGCCCTCGGCGAGGATCGTGTCGAGCAGTTCGTCCAGCAGCTCCAGCTTGCCGGAGCGGGGGGCGGCGCCCGGGTCCCGCGGGCCGGGCTCCTTCAGGAACTGTGCGGGATGGTTGCAGATCTGCTTGAGGGAGGTCAGCAGACCGACCACGAGGCCGCGCCGCTCCATCTCGTCCGCCTCCGAGATCGCGGTGAGGGTCTCGCGTACGACGGCCTCGTACAGCACGGCCTGTTCACGGGTGAGCGTGACGGTGTGGTCGGTCTCGGTCTTGGGCGGCAGCTCGGGCGCGATCCCCGGGTCGGACTTCTTGCGGCGCAGCAGGAACGGCCGTACGAGCGCCGCCAGCCGGGCCGCCGCCTGCGGGTCCCGGCCGCTCTCGACGGGCTCGGCGTAGCGGGTGCGGAACGCGCCGAGGCGGCCGAGCAGCCCGGGCGTGGTCCAGTCGAGGAGCGCCCACAGCTCGGAGAGGTTGTTCTCGACGGGCGTGCCGGTGAGGGCGACGCGCGCCGCGGCCGGGATCGTACGCAGGGCCTTGGCGGTGGAGGAGTACGGGTTCTTGACGTGCTGGGCCTCGTCGGCGACGACCAGGCCCCACGGGGCGGCGGCGAGTACGGGGGCGTCCAGGCGCAGCGTGCCGTACGTGGTGAGGACGAAGCCGCCGGTGAGCCCCGTGAGGCTGCGGCCCGGGCCGTGGAAGCGGCGTACGGGCGTCCCCGGCGCGAACTTCTCGATCTCCTGCTGCCAGTTGCCGAGCAGCGAGGCCGGACACACCACCAGGGTGGGCCCGGTGGTGGCGGGGTCCTGCGCGCGGTGGAGGTGCAGGGCGATGAGCGTGACGGTCTTGCCGAGGCCCATGTCGTCGGCGAGGCAGGCGCCGAGGCCGAGCGAGGTCATCCGCGCCAGCCAGCGCATGCCCCGCAGCTGGTACCCGCGCAGCTCGGCACGCAGACCCGGCGGAGCCTCCGGTCCGTCGGCCTGTTCCGGGCCGGCCGCGAGGAGCGCCCGCAGCCGCTCCAGCGGTCCGGAGGCCTCCACGTCGATCCGCAGGCCGTCGATCTCCGCGGAGCCGGTGAGTACGGCGGCCAGCGCGTCCACGGCCGGGACTTCGCGGTCCTGCCGCGCGCGGGCCCGGCGCAGTGCGGCCGGGTCGATGAGCACCCACTGGTCGCGCAGCCGGACCAGGGGGCGGCCGGCCTCGGCGAGGCGGTCCAGCTCGGCCCGGGTGAGGTCGTCCTGGCCGCCGAGCGCGTGGCGCCAGGTGAAGGAGAGCAGGGCGCCGGGGGAGAGCAGCCCGGAGGGGAGGCCGGACGCGGCGGAGTCGGGGGAGCGCACGACGGCGCGGGCGGTGAGCGTGCGGGCGAACTCGCGCGGCCAGTGCACCTGCACCCCGTCCGCGGCCAGGGTGGCGGACGCCTCCCCGAGCAGCTCCGTGACCTCCTCGTCGGCGAGTTCGACGGAGTCCGGGACCGCCGAGCCGAGCAGCGGGGCGAGCGGCGGCCAGAGCCGGGCGGCGCGGCGCAGGGCCCGCAGGGCGTCCATCCGGGCCCGGGGTCCGAAGGCCGCCGCCGTGGCCCCGGACCCGGCCCAGACGTCCACGGCGTCGGCGACGGGGGCCGCGTCGCCGGGGCCGTGCATCTGCAGCACGGCCCGGAAGGACGGGTCGGCTTCGGGGGCCCCGTCCAGCTCGATCCGCAAGGAGATGCGTACGCCCGCGTCGTGACCGGCGGCCACCTCCTCGGCCCAGTCGCGCAGCTCGGGCCGGAGCCGGGGCGGACGGGCGGCGTACGCCGGGCCGCCGGCGGCCGCGGGCGCGGCGGGGGAGCGGGGGAGGGTGTCGGCGACGGCGTCGAGGAAGGCGCGCAGCAGCGGCTCGGGGGAGGGCAGCCGGGGCGGTCCGTCCTGGTCCAGGGGCACGCAGTGGGCCCCGGGCGGCATCGCGGCCGCCAGCTCCCGGATGTCGGCCAGGTCGGCGGCGTCGAGCGGCCCGATCCGCCAGGCGTCGTGCCCGGCCGGGCTCAGCCCGGGCAGGAGCTGCCCGCGGGCCGCGAAGCGCAGGGCCAGCAGGGCGGCGGCGCCCCAGAAGGCGGCGGAACCATCGCCTACGGAGGCACCGGCACCGGCACCGGCCGTCGCACCGGCGTCAACAGCAGCACCGCCCGTCGCACCGCCACCGCCCGTCGCCCCGGCGCCGACAGCCTCGTCCTCGCCTGCGCGGGCGCCGGCCCTGGCCCGCGCCCGGGTGAGGAGGGGAAGGGCTTCGCCGACGGTGAGCACGCGGGCGGGCACGGTGGCCCGGTTCAGGTCGGGGGTGACGACGGTGATGTGTTCGAGGGTGTCGCCGGCTTCCTCTCCGCCGGCCGCGCCCGGCGCCGGCCAGAAGGCGACCCGCCCGTCGCGGGCGGGGTCGGCGGGAAGGAAGACGGTGGAGTGGCGGACGAGGCCGGAGATCTCGGTCAGCACGTATTCCTCAAACTTGACCACTGGGTACGGGGCGGCCGAGAGTAACCCACGAGGAGCCTCCGGAGGCAGGAGCACGCCCGTGAGGCGAGTCACTTCGCGAGATGTGCGGGCACGCGGGAACGCGCGGATGCGGCGGCGCGTTGAGGGGGTAGTGGTCGACGATCAGGAGGAGGTGTCCGCACATGTCCACCAGCGGAAAGGTCGCGGTTGCCGGGGTCGTGGCAGCCCTGGTCCTGTTCTGGACGGTCGGGTTCTGGGTGGGCCTGCTGGTCCTGATCGGCGTGCCGACGGCCGCCTACTTCCTGCTGGACCCCTCCCAGCGCCGTCGGCTGCGGGGTACGTCCAGGAAGCAGATCGGCCGCTGACGGCGGCAGGGGGGACATCATGAGCACGGCACGGAGCGCCCGGGTCACCGCGGTCAGCAGCAACGGCGTGTACTCCTTCACCAAGCCCAACCGGGACAGCATCACGCTGCTCGCGGGCCTCGGTGTCGAGGGGGACGTCCACTCCGGGGTGACGGTCAAGCACCGCTCCCGGGTGGCGCAGGACCCGACGCAGCCGAACCTGCGACAGGTCCACCTGATCCACCGGGAGCTCTTCGACGAGGTGGCGGCCTCCGGCTTCAGCGTGGAGCCCGGCCAGCTCGGGGAGAACGTGACCACCGAGGGCATCGACCTCCTCGGCCTGCCCACCGGCGCCCTGCTGCGCTTCGGCGCGGAGGCGGTGGTGGAGGTGACCGGACTGCGCAATCCCTGCGTGCAGATCGAGGCCTTCCAGCACGGGCTGCTCAAGCAGGTCGTGGGCCGGGACGACCAGGGCCGCCTGGTCCGCAAGGCCGGCATCATGGGCGTGGTCCGGGAGGGTGGCGCGGTCCGCCCCGGCGACCCGATCACCGTGACACTGCCCCCGGCCCCGCACACCCCGCTCGAGCGGGTCTGACGTACGGCGGCGGACCCCGGCCTCTGGGGGGCCGGGGTCCGCCGCCGGTACGGACCTCCGGTCAGAACCGCCCCGGGGCCGCACCTGCCGGAACGAGGTCCGCCTCCAGGAGCATCCGGGACGCGTGGTCCACCAGACGCCGCAGCACGGGCAGATAGCTCTCGTCGCCTCCGATCTGGCGCAGTATGTGGTGCGCCTCGTACCGGAAGCGCCCGATGTCGTCGCGGTACCGGCGGAGAAGGGCCGGTCCCCGCAGGATCTCGGCCAGTTCGGCTCTCGCCGCGAGGGAGCCTCCCGCGGCGGCGCACAGACCCAGGACGTGTGCCCGGACCGGGGGCGAAGCGTCCTCGGCGGCGCAGGCGAGCAGATAGGTGACGGTCCCGTTCAGCAGGTCCTCGTGACGACCGGACAGGATGTCCTCCTGGTCGTTGAACAACTGCCACAGGATGCCGAAGACGTATCCGAACTCACGCCACAGTTCTGTCCGTTCGTCAGGTGCCCCGGAAAGGATCGCCGCCATCGCGGTGATCATGCCGAAGGGTGCTCCGGATTTGCCGCGATAGGTGTCGACCACCGAAGTACGCGTCGCGCGGGCGATGTCCCCGCGCATGTCGGCCATCTGGCCGTCGGCGGCGATGACCCAGGCGTTCGTGAGCTCGCTCGTCAGGGCGCCGCGGACCGACTCGGGAATCCGCTGCGACTGGATGATCTGGATCGGCAGCGCATTGCCCGTGACCACGGACGCGAGCAGCGCCTCGTTCTCGCTGAGCTCGCCCGAGAGGTCCGTGCCGTGTCCGTCGGCCAGGTCGTCCAGGTAGCACGCCGATGTCCACCAGAGCAGGTGGACGGCGGCCAGCGGCATGGCCGGTCTGGGGTTCCCGGTCTCCGTCGCGTGGACGAGTAGCGGCAGTACGGACAGGGGATGTTTCAGCTGCCGGTGCCGCAGGAGGGCGGCGACCGCGTCCCTGGTCGCCCGGGAGGAGGTGCCCAGCTGCGCGAGGGCGGCTGCCACTTCGCTGTCGATCTCTTCCGATAATTCCCGGTGCAGGTCCAGGTACGACATCGAATTCACGGGGTGGCCTCCACCTTGGAAATGAATCACGGGGTTTGTGCGTGTTTTGTGTCGCATTACGCCGCCGATTCGATCATTCAGCCGGAGGGCGATCTAGGGCGATTTTCGGCCTTGGCTGATGTGCTGGGTCCTTCGTGGCCGCGCACCGGCGCGCCGTCAAGTTCGGGCCCGCGTGGTCGCCTCGGGTGCCGCGCGTCCCCTCCGGTCCTGCCCGCCGCCACTCTCCCCCAGGGTCCGTGCCCGCGTCAGACCGGCCGCACCGCGACGCCGTCCAGCCCCGCCAGCAGCTCCGACAGCTCCGGATCCCCGCCCCGGGGGACCTGGAGCACCTCGCCCGGCTCCTCGTCCAGCAGGACGAAGGCGGCGTCGCCGGTACGGGCCACCAAGGACCAGCCCGGCCCGTCGGCCCGCAGCGTCCGCGCGCCCTCACCGGCGAACGAGGACCGCACCCGCCCCGGCGGCGGCGGGTTCCGCGTGTACCCCAGGGCCTCGTCGAGCGCCCGTGCCAGTCCCGGGTGCGCTGCGGCCGCCGCTCCGCCGTCCGTCGCCACCCGCCCGCGCCAGTCGGCCCATTCCCGGGCGATCTGGTCCGCGCCCAGGCGGCGCTGCACCGGACCCCAGGATTGCGCCGAGGGCGGAGCCAGCGGGACGCGGCCGGTGCCGTCCGCGCCCTGTTCCGGATCGTGCGGTTCGGGGATCCCCGCGGCGGCCACCGTCAGCTCGACGGGCCAGCCCGCCAGCGAGACCACGATCGCCCGCTCGTCGGGGGACAGGTCGTACTCCATCCCGCAGTCCCAGGACGCGATCGCGGCTGCCACGAGCGAGACGTCGTCCACGACGACCGTCCAGCGCGCCCCCGCCTCGTCCTGGCCCAGCACCAGCCCGTACCCCGCCCCCGCCGGCTCCACGCCGAGGAGCGCGCAGGCCTCGGGGTAGTCGTCGCCCAGGAGGCTCGGGAACTGCGCGGGGGTCAGCTGTACGGCGGTCAGCACGTACAGCGAGCCGCCCCCCTCGTCGTCGGACACGTGCGCCTCCCGGTAGCTCTCTCGTCGGCGCACCCTAACCAGCGGGTAACCCACCCGTCGAGAGCCCGAAGGTGACGATTTCCAAGCCCGTTACCTGCACGTAGAGTTGGTGTCCCGCCACAGAAAGGGACAACCGGTGCAGCGATACGACAGGCTGAGGGAGATCCTCCGGCTCGATCCCGACCAGGATTTCCTCGCCATCTACCGGCTCACCGCCACGTACGAGTTCCCCTGGGACTTCACCAGGGCCCTGGAACTCGCGCTGTTCCGGACGTACGCCGTCCCCGCCATCGGCGGCCTGCTGGCGGAGACCGCGGAGTTCACCCGCCGGACCCAGAAGCGCTACGACGACACGGTGCTGCTGCTCGACGCGGTGGTGGAGCACGGTTTCGAGAGCGACATCGCGCGCACCGCGATCCGCCGCGTCAACCAGATGCACCGCAGTTACGACATCTCCGACGACGACATGCGGTACGTCCTGTGCACGTTCGTGGTGATCCCGGCGCGCTGGCTCGACGCGTACGGCTGGCGGCCGCTGACCCAGCACGAGCGCCGGGCTTCGGCGAACTACTACGCCACCCTCGGCCGGCACATGGGCATCAAGGATATTCCAGGATCTTTCGAGGAGTTCGAAACCGTCCTGGATGCCTACGAGAAGGCCCACTTTGGCTGGGACGGGGGCGCCCGCGAGGTCGCGGAGGCCACTCTCGGCCTGATGGCGTCCTGGTACCCGGCGCCGCTCGCCCCCGCCGTGCGCGGTGCGAGCCTCGCCCTGCTCGACCAGCCGCTCCTGGACGCCTTCCGGTTCGAGCGCCCCCGCCCCGGGGTCCGGCGGCTGGTCCGGGGAGCCCTCCGGCTGCGCGGGCGCGCGGTCCGGCTGATGCCCCCGCGCAAGCACCCGCACTACGGGCGCCAGAACCCGGAGATCAAGAGCTACCCCGGGGGCTACGACGTGGGCGAACTCGGCACCTTCCCCGTACCCGGCTCGGGCGGCTGCCCCGTCCCGCACCCTCGCCGCCCCGCCGGAGCCGACGCCCAGCCCCCGGCGTGACCCGCGGCCGGCCCTCGGCGTGACCGTCACCCCGGTTCAGGGGTGACGTACCGCCAGTACGAGGAACCGGGCGTCCTCGTCGGCGTACGAGACCATCTCCCAGCCGGAACCGGACAGCAGCGGGCCGAGGTTGGTCTCGGCCCGCAGGTCCTGCGGGGTCAACTCGCGGCCCTGGCGGGCGGCGAGGGCCGCTCGCCCGATCGGGTGAAAGAGCGCGAGCCGCCCGCCGGGACGGACCACGCGCGCCAGTTCGCGCAGGTTCGTCTCCGGATCGGGCAGGTGGGCGATCAGTCCCGCGGCGAACACGGCGTCGAGCGCCCCGTCGCGCAGCGGCAGCCTGGTCACGTCCGTGAGCAGCAGCGCGCCCTCGGCGGTGCGCCCGGCCCGCCGTGCGGCGGCCAGCATCTGCGGGGTGAGGTCGGCGCCGACGACGAGCCCGGCGGGCCCGACGGCGGCGCGCAGCGCGGCCAGCGCCCGCCCGGTTCCGCAGCCCGCGTCGAGCACGCGGTCGCCGGGCCGCAGGCCGAACTCGGCGACGGCGGTCGCGAAGGCGGGCCCGTCCTCGGGGAACTTGCCATCCCAGTCGGCGGCGCGCGCCCCGAAGAACTCCTGCACGTGCGTGTGGTCTTCGCTCATGCGCCCATGATCCCCCACCGGCTTGCGCCGCCGCGCGTGCGGACCGTGTGCAAGGTGGCACGTGGCGTGATCGAACATGAACGTAGCTCTGTCATATTCCAGCAGTTCCAGCTGCTTTCGAAATGCGCCCCTTGTTCGCGCCCTCACCCGGACTAGCGTCCCGTGGCCATGGGACACCTGGACCACGCCGCCTATGGCTGGCTGACACCCGCGCTGTCATACGTGATGGCATCGATCGGCGCCGCCCTCGGCCTGCGCTGCACCGTACGCGCGCTCGCCGCGACCGGATCCTCCCGTCGCAACTGGCTCCTCACCGCCGCCTCCGCCATCGGGACGGGCATCTGGACGATGCACTTCGTCGCGATGCTGGGATTCGACGTCGCCGGCACCGAGATCCACTACGACGTGCCGCTGACCATCCTCAGCCTGCTCGTCGCCATGCTGGTCGTGGGCGCCGGAGTCTTCGCCGTGGGCTACGGCAAGGACCGCGGCCGGGCCCTCGTACTGGGCGGCCTCACCACCGGGCTCGGCGTCGCCAGCATGCACTACCTCGGCATGGCGGCCCTGCGCCTGCACGGTGACATCTCCTACGATCCGCTCGCCGTCGGGCTGTCCGTCGCCATCGCCGTCGTGGCCGCCACCGCCGCCCTGTGGGCCGCTCTCCACATCAAGGCACCCGTGGCCGTGGCCGTCGCCTCGCTCGTCATGGGCGCCGCGGTCAGCAGCATGCACTACACCGGGATGCTGGCCGTCGCCGTCGGCGTGAGCCCCTCGGACAGCGCCCTGCCCGGCGCCACGGCCATGCAGTTCATCTTCCCGCTCGCCGTCGGCCTCGGTTCGTACCTGTTCATCACCTCCGCGTTCGTCGCGCTCTCCCCGACCGCCGACGAGCGCGCCGCCTCGGCCTCCGCGCAGTACCTGGGGGACCAGCCCGTGGCCGCCCGCTGAGCCCGCCCGGCACGCCGCGCCTGCAGCCCCCGGCACAGCCCCTCCCCAGCACAGGGAGCCCCCGGCCCGGCAGCCCCGGAGACCCCCGCCCATCCGCCCCGCACCACCGCACCGGCACGTACGCCCCGGAACGAGGAGCCCATGCGCACACCCCGCAGACCACCGGAAGCAGCGGCGCCGGGGCTGTCCGCGCCTGCGGCGCGCGGCCGCCGGGCGCACGCCGGGGCACCGGCCGAGGAGCCGCCGGTGCCCCGCGCCCCCGGGGGCGCGCCCGCAGCCGACCGTGAGGGCAGACCCCGGCCGCGGCTGCGCCCCCGCACCGTGCGCGCGAAGATCGTCTCCCTGCTGATGGTCCCCGTCGTCTCGCTCCTCGCGCTCTGGGCCTTCGCCACCGTCAGCACCGCCCAGGACATCGCCCGGCTCAGCCGCGTCCAGCGGGTCGACGCGCAGATACGGACCCCCGTCGCCGCAGCCGTCACCGAACTCCAGGCCGAACGGCGCGCCGCGGTCCGCCTGCTGGCCGGCCCCGCCGCCGAGCAGGACACCGCCCTGGACCAGCAGGCGAGCCGCACCGACGCCGCGGTCCGCAAGCTCCGGCTCGGCGACCGGCACACCGTCGCCGACTCCGGCGACCACCGCACCGACGTCGTGGTCCGCCTCCGCACCTTCGTCGCCGCCGCCGACGAACTGGCCTCGACCCGCAAGGACGTCACCGGCCGCCGGGCCACCCCCGAGGCGGCCTACGAGATCTACACCCGCGTGGTCGACTCGGCCCTCGCCGTCGCCGGGGCCCTCTCCGACGGCCAGGACGCCGAACTCGGTCCCGACGCCCGGGTGCTGCTCGAATTCGCCCGCGCCCGGGAGCTCCTCGCCCGGGAGGACGCGCTCCTCGCGCTGCCGGGCCCGCGCAGCGCCGAAACGCTTCGGCGGCTGACCGGCGCCGTAGAGACCCGCCGCGCCCTCACCACCGGTGCCACCGCGGACCTCCCCGCCGCCCAGCGGGCCGCCTGGGAGTCCGTGGCCAAGAGCGCCGCCTACGCCGACCTCACCGGTGCCGAGGACCGGGCGCTGTCCGCCGGCACCTCCCGGGACGCGGCCGGCGCCCCGGCCGGCTGGGAGGCCGCCCACACCGGGATCGGCGCCTCGATGCGGGAGATCGACGAAGCCGCGCACGCCGCGGCCGCCGACCGCGCGGACCCGTTCTCCCACGGCGCGCTCAGCCCGGCCGGCGCCGCCGTACTGCTCGGCCTGGCCGCCGTCGCCGCCTCGCTCTTCATCTCCGTACGCATCGGCCGCGCCCTGGTCGTCGAACTCGTCTCCCTGCGCAACACCGCTCTGGAGATCGCCCACCGCAAACTCCCGCACGCCATGAACCGGCTGCGGGCCGGGCAGGACATCGACGTCGAGGCGGAGACCCCGCCCGGGGCCCCGGCCGACGACGAGATCACCCAGGTCGGCGAGGCGCTCGCCACCGTCCACCGGGCCGCCCTCAGCGCCGCCGTCGAACGGGCGGAGCTGGCCAGCGGGGTCTCCGGGGTGTTCGTCAACCTCGCCCGGCGCAGCCAGGTCCTCGTGCACAAGCAGCTCACCCTGCTGGACTCGATGGAACGGCGGGCCGACGATCCGAACGAGCTCGGCGACCTCTTCCGCCTCGACCACCTCACCACCCGGATGCGCCGGCACGCCGAGAGCCTCATCATCCTGTCCGGCGCCGCGCCCGGCCGGGCCTGGCGGATGCCGGTCCCGCTGACGAACGTCGTCCGGGCCGCCGTGTCCGAGATCGAGGACTACCCGCGCGTCGAGGTCCGCCAGCTCGCCGAGGCCGCGGTCACCGGCGGCGCCGTCGCCGACCTGACCCACCTCCTCGCCGAACTCATCGAGAACGCCACCCAGTTCTCCCCGCCGCACACCAAGGTCCGGGTCAGCGGGGAGCCCGTCGGGGCCGGCTACGTCCTGGAGGTCGAGGACCGGGGACTGGGCATGGGCCGGGACACGCTGAACGACGCCAACCGGCGCATCGAGCAGTCCGAGGCGCTCGACCTCTTCGACAGCGACCGGCTCGGCCTCTTCGTGGTCAGCCGCCTGTCCGCCCGTCACGGTGTGAAGGTGCACCTGCGTACGTCACCGTACGGCGGCACCACCGCTGTGGTGCTGCTGCCGAACTCCCTGCTCCAGGGCGCGATCGCGGCCGGCGCCGCGGCCCCGGACCACGCCGCCGCAACACCGCCCCGCCGACCGGGGCACCACGACGCGCCGGCCGCGGCGTCGGAACAGCACCCCGCCGTGACCGTCGTACGGGAGGACGCACACGCCACGGCGGGGCGGGAGCACGTACGCGGCATCCCGGCCCCCGACCGCACCTCCGGGCTGAACGGGACCTCCGCGCCGGACCGGAGCTCCGCGTTCGACGGGACCCCCGCCCCGGGCCGGACCCCCGCCGCGCACCGTCGTCCCGCCGTGCCCGCAACCCCCGAGCCGCAGGAGCAGGGCCCGGCATCCGTGGCCTCGTTGCGGCCGCGTACCTCCGGGCCCGCGGGCCCCCGTACGCACGCGGCGGGCGCCGGCACCCCCGGCCCGGCCCACCAGACGGCCTCGGTGACCGAACTGCCGCGCCGGGTGCGCCAGGCCAGCCTCGTCCCCCAGCTGCGCGAGGTCCCCGCCGCCGGGCCCACGGCCGGGGACCGGGTCCCGGCGGACCCGCCCGACCGCAGTCCGGAACAGGCCCGGGACCGGATGGCGGCCTACCGGGACGGCTGGGCCCGCGGCACCCGGGAGAACTCCCCCCGTACAGGCAGCGAAGGAGAACGGTGATGATCGAACACCAGAGGATCGACCTCGACGGAGTCCGCCGGTCGGGCGAACTGGACTGGCTGCTGGACGACCTGGTGCTCCGGGTCCGCGAGGTCCGGCACTCCGTGGTCCTGTCCAACGACGGTCTGGCGGTCGGCGCCTCCAGCGGGCTGAGCCGGGAGGACGCCGAGCACCTGGCCGCCGTGGCCTCCGGCTTCCACAGCCTGGCCAAGGGCACGGGCCGGCACTTCCACACCGGGGGCGTGCGCCAGACGATGGTGGAGATGGACGAGGGCTTCCTCTTCGTCGCCGCCGCCGGGGACGGATCCTGCCTGGCCGTCCTCAGCGCCGCCAGCGCCGACATCGGGCTGATCGCGTACGAGATGGCCCGGCTGGTGAAGCGGGTCGGCGAGCACCTGTACACCCCGCCCAGGTTCGCGGCGCGCCCGCCGGCCGCCGGCTGAGGGCGGCGGTCCGACACATGAACGGCCAGTGGTACGACGCCGACGCGGGCCCCCTCGTCCGCCCCTACGCCATGACCGGGGGGCGTACCAGGCCGGGACCCCACGGCGTCCGCTTCGACCTGATCGCACTGGTCGTCGTGGACCCGCAGGGCACCGACGCGGCGGCCGAGTCGCTGCTCGGCCCGGAGCACCGTGCGCTGCTCGGACTCTGCCGGTCCGAGACCCAGTCGGTGGCGGAGCTCTCCGCGGACGCCGACCTGCCGGTGGGGGTGGTGCGGGTCCTGCTCGGGGACCTGCTGGAAGGCGGACACGTCAAGGTGAGCAGGCCGGTACCGCCCGCCCAGCTGCCGGACGAGCGGATTCTGCGGGAAGTCATCGAGGGATTGCGAGCGCTTTGATGGGACGACAGGACACCGACTCCGACATCGGCACCGACTCCGAAAGCGATGCCGAACTGACCTCGCTCGCACTGAAGATCCTCGTGGCGGGCGGCTTCGGAGTGGGCAAGACCACGCTGGTGGGCGCGGTGAGCGAGATCCGGCCGCTGCGGACCGAGGAGGTGCTGAGCGAGGCGGGCGAACGGGTCGACGACACGGGCGGGGTGGACCAGAAGACCACCACGACCGTGGCCATGGACTTCGGCCGGATCACCATCAGGTCCGGACTGTCGCTCTACCTGTTCGGGACGCCGGGACAGGACCGGTTCTGGTTCCTGTGGGACGAACTCTCGCAGGGGGCGCTCGGTGCGGTGGTGCTCGCCGACACGCGGCGCCTGGAGGACTGCTTCCCGGCGGTGGACTACTTCGAGCACCGGCGCATCCCGTTCGTCGTGGCCGTCAACTGTTTCACGGACGCCCGGCGGTACGGGGCGAACGAGGTGTCGCGGGCACTGGATCTGGACCAGGGGACGCCGGTGGTGCTGTGCGACGCCCGGGACAAGGACTCGGGCAAGGAAGTGCTGATCCGGCTGGTCGAGTACGCCGGGCGGGTGCACACCGCCCGGCTGCTGGACTCGGTGGAGCCGCAGGCGGGTTCCGTGTGAGGCGGCCCGGGCGGCACGGTCCGGTCCGCGGGGGCCCCGGCTCAGTCGGCCACGCCCGCCTCGGAGATCACCTTCGCGATGGGGACGCGGACGAGGAGTTCGCCCGGGACGGCGTTGCGCCGGCCGAAGGCCTCGCCCCGGTCCGCACCCATGTAACGGGCGCCGATCCTCGTCGCCCAGGCGAGCATGGTCTGCGGGTCGTCGGCGTACTCGCTGATCTCGGCGCGGCCCTGGAGCACGACGTAGGAGAACGGCGGCCGGTCGTCGTCCACGCAGAGCGCGACCCGGCCGTCGCGGGCCAGATTGCGCCCCTTGACGGTGTCCTTGCCGGTGTTGAAGACGAAGGAATCGCCGTCGAGTACGAACCAGATGGGAGCGATGTGAGGGCTTCCGTCCTCGCGGACGGTGGAGAGCTTGCCGGTGCGGGTGGAGTGGGAGACGAATGCCCGCCATTCCTCTTGAGTCATCTTCTTCGCCATGGGGACATCCTCCTTGCCGGAAAGGCACTGGTGGGGAAGGCTTGCTGGAGGACTACGCGGGGTGGGGCGCGGCCACGTCGGCCGCGTCGACGGGAGGGGCTCGACATGGCACTGGACAAGCAGCTCGACTGGCTGCTGGACGACCTCACGCGCAGGGTCCAGCAGGTCCGTCACGCGGTCGTGCTGTCCAACGACGGGCTGGTCACCGGCGCGAGCGCCGGACTGGCGCGGGAGGACGCGGAACACCTCGCGGCGGTTGCGGCCGGCCTGCAGAGCCTGGCCAAGGGGTCGGGACGGCACTTCCGGGCCGGTGAGGTGCGCCAGACCATGGTCGAGTACGACGAGGGGGTCCTCTTCGTCATGGCGGCGGGCGCGGGCAGTTGCCTGTGCGTGCTGAGCGCGGCCGAGTCCGACATCGGCCAGGTCGCGTACGAGATGACCCTGCTGGTCAACCGGGTGGGCGAGCACCTCGGGGTGGCGGAGCGGCGCATCACCGGCGGCTGACTCCGCCCGGCACGCGGTGGGTCGCGGGTTTTCCACAGGCCTCGCGGGATGTCGTCGCACCGCGTTACGGTCTTCACACAGAGTAATCACTTCTGGTGGGGGAGACCGTGATGATGCAGAGGGAGAGCGCCCTGCGCGAGGCCGGGACCGTGGGCGTGCGACCGCCGGCGGATACGGCAGCAGGCGCGGACGCGGGGGCGGTCGCACTGGTGGGCGGCATGCAGGCGGCCGCGGAACTGGGGCTGAGCCGGAGCGAGTTCGCACGGGCCGTGCAGCTCGGGATCGTGCGTGCCGGGCCCGCGGCGTCCGGCGGCAGCGCGCGGTACGCGCGGGCCGAACTGGAGCGGGTCGCAGCCTCGGCGTGCCTGGCGGCCGGGGACGGGCCGCGCACCCTGCGTGAGCGTGTCCGGGCCGTGGCCGGCGCGGACGCCGGAGCGCAGCTCCTCGGGATCGGCCCCAGCCGCTTCACCCGGCTCGCGCGGTGCGGACACCTCGTTCCCGTGGGGTACCGGATCAACCGGTACCGTGCCGTGGTCTGGCTCTACCTGGCCGCGGAGCTCGAGGAGTTCGCCGAGCGGGAGCCCGCGATGCTGCGGGGGGCGGCGTCACCCGCGGACCGGGCACTCACTGCGGCCAGGGCCGATCTGCGCCCGCGGAAATGGCGCGCGCGGCATGTGGGGCTCCTGCTGGGACGCACCGCCGACCCGTGGGAGCGCGCAGCCGTACTGGCCTCCGTACTCCCCGAGGAGGAGCTGTGGGAGGCCGTGCCCGACCCGGCGGAGCGGATCGTCCTGGCCGGGCTCGCTCCGCCCCCGCCGTACGGTCACCCGCAGGCCCCCGCGGCCGCGGCCGTGGCGCTGCGGCTGCTGACGGCGGAAGCGGAGGAGTTCCCCTGGTACCGGGCCGGCCTGGAGTTCGCCCTGACCGGGGCGCGCGCTCAGTCGAAGTCGACGGGGGACAGGGGGCCGACGTAGACCCAGGCCCCGGCCTCACGGGAGAAACCGCTGAACTCGTGCAGCGAGCCGGTGTGCCGCCCCTCGCGGTAGTGCGCCCGGAACTCCACCGAGCCCTCCGTCTCGAACATCCCGCCGCGTTCCGTACCGAGGATCTCCAGCCGCTCCCAGCGCTGCCCGGGGTCCAGGTCGAGCCGGTCCGGGCGGGTCGAGGGATGCCAGGAGCGCAGCAGGTAGGCGGTGTCGCCGACGGCGAAGGCACTGAAGCGCGAGCGCATCAGCAGTTCGGCCGTGGGCGCCTGCCGGGAACCGGAGTGGAAGCGGCCGCAGCACTCCGGGTAGGCGGCGGGCAGCCCGCAGGGGCAGGGGAGGGCCGGGGTGGGCATGGGTGCGCTCAGCTCTTCGGGGACGGTCCGGCCGGCCCGGCCGGCCGCGGGGAGTACGGACGGAACAGGCCCTCCTGGACCACGGAGACCAGCAGTCTGCCCTCCAGGTCGTAGATGCGGCCGCGGGCCAGGCCGCGTCCGCCGTGGGCGATGGGCGACTCCTGGTCGTACAGGAACCACTCGTCGGCACGGAAGGGCCGGTGGAACCACATGGCGTGGTCGAGCGAGGCCATGTCGAACCCGCGCATCCCCCACAGGGGTTCCACGGGGATGCGCACGGCGTCGAGGAGGGTCATGTCACTGGCGTAGGTGAGGGCGCAGGTGTGCACGAGCGGGTCGTCGCCCAGCGGGCCGACCGCCCGCATCCACACCGCGCTGCGCGGATCGGCGTCCTTGAGCTCTTCGGGAGCCCAGCGGAGCCGGTCCACGTACCGGATGTCGAAGGGCTGGCGGCGGGCCATCCGCTCCAGCGCCTCGGGCAGCGCCCCCAGGTGCTCGCGGATCTCGTCCGCGACCTTGGGGAGCGAGTCCGGATGAGGGAAGTCGAGGCGGGGCGGCAGCTGGTGCTCGATGCTGCCCTCCTCCGGGTGATGGAAGGAGGCGGTGAGATTGAAGATCGTCTTGCCCTGCTGGACCGCGGTGACGCGGCGCGTGGTGAAGGACCGCCCGTCGCGCACCCGCTCCACCTGGTACACGATCGGTACCCCGGGGATGCCGGGGCGCAGGAAGTACGCGTGCAGCGAGTGGACCGGGCGGTCGCTCTCGGTCGTCCGGCCCGCGGCCACCAGGGCCTGGCCGGCGACCTGGCCGCCGAAGACCCGCTGGAGGGACTCCTGCGGGCTGGCGCCGCGGAAGATGTTGACCTCGATCTGCTCCAGGTCGAGCAGATCGACCAGTCTCTCGGCGGGGTTCGTCATCAGGGGTTCTCCACTGTCAGGTCCGGGCGGAGCCGGCGGGAAGCGGGACTCGGCGGGTTGCGGCGGGCGGTCAGAGCGCGCCGAGTTCCCCGACCGAGGTGACGCGGATGACCGCCCGGCCCTCCTCGTCGGAGGCCGCGAGGTCGACCTCGGCGCTGATGCCCCAGCCATGGTCCCCGTTGGGGTCGGCGAACGTCTGGCGGACGCGCCACAGGCCGTGCGCCGCGTCCTCCTCGATCTGGAGCAGCTTCGGGCCGCGGGCGTCGGGGCCGGTACCCAGGTCGTCGTACTCGTCCCAGTAACCGTCCAGGGCCTCGCCCCAGGCGTCCGCGTCCCAGCCGGACTCGGCGTCCAGCTCGCCCAGCACGTTCACGTGGTCGAGCGCGGCGAGCTCCACCCGGCGGAACATGGCGTTGCGCACCAGGACGCGGAAGGCGCGGGAGTTCGCCGTGACCGGCTTGACCTGATCGGCCTTCTCCTGGGCCTGCTCCGCCGTCTCCACCTCCGGGTTCGCCAGCTGCTCCCACTCGTCGAGCAGGCTGGAGTCGACCTGGCGGACCAGTTCGCCGAGCCAGGCGATCAGGTCCTGGAGGTCCTCGGACTTCAGGTCGTCGGGGATGGTGTGGTCGAGGGCCTTGAACGCGCTCGCCAGGTACCGCAGCACGATGCCCTCGGTGCGGGCCAGCTCGTAGAACGACGTGAACTCGGTGAAGGTCATCGCGCGCTCGTACATGTCGCGGATGATCGATTTCGGGGAGACCGGGTGGTCGCGGACCCAGGGGTGGCTCTTGGCGTAGACGTCGTAGGCGTGCAGGAGCAGCTCTTCGAGCGGCTTGGGATAGGTGACGTCCTGGAGCCGCTCCATCCGCTCCTCGTACTCGATCCCGTCGGCCTTCATCTGGCCGACCGCGATGCCGCGCTCCTTGTTCTGCTGGGCGGCCAGGATCTGGCGCGGGTCGTCGAGCGTGGACTCCACCACGGACACCATGTCCAGTGCGTAGGAGGGGGACTCGGGGTCCAGCAGGTCGAAGGAGGCCAGCGCGAAGGTGGACAGCGGCTGGTTGAGCGCGAAGTCCTGCTGGAGGTCGACGGTGAGCCGGATGGTGCGGCCCTCCGCGTCCGGGGTGTCGAGCTTCTCGACGACCCCGCCGTCCAGCAGCGAGCGGTAGATCGCGATCGCCCGCCGGATGTGCCGCAGCTGGGCCTTGCGCGGCTCGTGGTTGTCCTCCAGGAGGTGGCGCATGGCCTGGAAGGCGTCGCCCGGCCGGGCGATGACCGACAGCAGCATGATGTTGGTGACCTTGAAGCGCGAGGTCAGCGCCTCCGGGTCGGCGGCGATCAGCTTCTCGAAGGTGATGTCCGACCAGGCGACGAAGCCTTCCGGTGCCTTCTTGCGGACCACCTTGCGGCGCTTCTTCGGGTCGTCGCCCGCCTTCGCGAGGGCCTTCTCGTTCTCGATGACGTGCTCAGGTGCCTGGGCGACCACATAGCCCGCCGTGTCGAAGCCGGCCCGCCCGGCCCGGCCGGCGATCTGGTGGAACTCGCGGGCGCGCAGCGTCCGGACCCGGTTGCCGTCGTACTTGGTGAGCGCGGTGAACAGCACGGTGCGGATCGGCACGTTGACGCCGACGCCGAGGGTGTCGGTGCCGCAGATCACCTTGAGCAGACCGGCCTGGGCGAGCTTCTCCACCAGGCGCCGGTACTTGGGCAGCATGCCCGCGTGGTGCACACCGATCCCGTGCCGGACGTAGCGGGAGAGGTTCTGGCCGAACTTGGTGGTGAAACGGAAGTTGCCGATGAGCTCGGCGATCTTGTCCTTCTCCTCGCGCGTGCACATGTTGATGCTCATGAGCGACTGCGCCCGCTCGACCGCCTGGGCCTGCGTGAAGTGCACGATGTAGACCGGAGCCTGCCGTGTGTCCAGCAGCTCGGTGATGGTGTCCGTGATCGGCGTCGTCACGTACTCGTACGACAGCGGGACGGGGCGGGTGGCGGAGCGGACCACCGAGGTCGGCCGCCCGGTCCGCCGGGTCAGGTCCTCCTCGAACCGCTTCATGTCGCCGAGGGTCGCCGACATCAGCACGAACTGTGCCTGCGGCAGCTCCAGCAGCGGAATCTGCCAGGCCCAGCCGCGGTCGGGCTCGGCATAGAAGTGGAACTCGTCCATCACGACCTGGCCGATGTCGGCGTGCTTCCCGTCGCGCAGGGCGATGGAGGCCAGCACCTCGGCCGTGCAGCAGATCACCGGGGCGTCCGCGTTCACGGAGGCGTCGCCGGTCAGCATGCCGACGTTCTCGGTACCGAAGAGCTTGCACAGGTCGAAGAACTTCTCCGACACGAGCGCCTTGATGGGGGCGGTGTAGAAGGTGACCTTGTCCTGGGCCAGGGCGGTGAAGTGCGCGCCCGCGGCCACCAGGCTCTTGCCGGATCCGGTGGGGGTGGACAGGACGACGTTCGCCCCGGAGACGACCTCGATCAGCGCCTCCTCCTGAGCCGGGTACAGGGTGATGCCCTGGTCCTCGGCCCACGAGGAGAAAACCTCGAAGAGGGCGTCGGGGTCGGCGTTCGGCGGGATCTGATCAATGAGGGTCACACCCCCCATCTTGCCTGGCTTCCCCCCGGATGAGGGAACCGGCGGACAGGAGGAAGATCACCGCCGGTACGCTGTGCCGTCGATGAGGCCCGAACGACACCGACGACGGGGCCCGACCACCACACCACCGGGGCGGGGAACGATCATGATGGGTCCGGCGCACTCACTGTCCGGGGCAGCGGCCTGGCTGGGGGTCGGCGCGGCGACCGCGGCAGCCGGACATCCCATGCCGTGGCCGGTCCTGGTCGTCGGCGCGCTGATCTGCGCCGGCGCGGCCCTCGCACCCGACCTGGACCACAAGTCGGCGACGATCTCGCGCGCCTTCGGCCCCCTCTCCCGGGGCCTGTGCGAAGTGGTCGACAAGATCTCTTACGCCGTCTACAAAGCCACCCGGTCCACGAAGGACGCCCGTCGCACCGGCGGCCACCGCACCCTGACGCACACCTGGCTCTGGGCCGTCCTGATCGGCGGCGGAGCCTCGGCCGTCGCCGTGAGCGCCGACCGCTGGGGCGTGCTCGGGCTCCTCTTCGTCCACCTGGTACTGGCCGTGGAAGGCCTGCTGTGGCGGGCCGCCCGGATGTCCAGCGACATCCTGGTCTGGCTCCTCGGGGCGACCAGCGCCTGGATCCTGGCCGGGGTGCTCGACCAGCCCGGCAACGGCGCGGGCTGGCTGTTCACCGGCCCCGGCCAGGAATACCTCTGGCTCGGTCTGCCGATCCTCCTCGGCGCCCTGGTCCACGACATCGGCGACGCCCTGACCGTGTCGGGCTGCCCGATCCTGTGGCCGCTCCCGATCGCGGGCAAGCGCTGGTACCCGATCGGCCCGCCCAGGATGATGCGTTTCCGCGCGGGCAGCTGGGTGGAGCTGAAGGTCCTGATGCCGCTGTTCCTCCTCCTCGGCGGATTCGGCGGCGCATCGGCCCTCGGCTTCGTCTGACCCCCGGCCGCCCTCCCTCACCGGGGCCTCAGGGGCTCGTGAGGACGACGAGCTGCTTGGTCGCCCGGGTCATGGCGACGTAGCGGTCGACCGCTCCTTCGACGCCCTCGCCGAAGGCGTCCGGGTCGACGAGGACGACCAGGTCGAACTCCAGCCCCTTCGACAGCCCCGGGGTCAGCGAGCGGACGCGGGACGTCGCCCGGAAGGTGGGATCGCCGATGACGCAGGCGATCCCGTCGGTGTGTGCGGCGAGCCAGGTGTCGAGGACCGGGCCCAGGTCCGCGACGGATCCGTGCACGACGGGGATGCCGCTGCTGCGGATGGAGGCCGGTACGTTGGCGTCCGGGAGCACGGCCCGGATGACGGGCTCGGCTTCCGCCATGACCTCTTCCGGTGTCCGGTAGTTGATGCCGAGCGAAGCCAGTCCGATCCGGTCGAGACCGATCCGCTCCAGCCGTTCCTGCCACGACTCCGTGAACCCGTGCCTGGCCTGGGCGCGGTCCCCGACGATGGTGAAGCTCCGGGACGGGCAGCGCAGCAGCAGCATCTGCCACTCAGCGTCGGTCAGTTCCTGGGCCTCGTCCACGACGATGTGCGCGAACGGACCGGCGAGCAGGTCCCGGTCGGCGGCGGGCAGAACCGTCTCGTCGATCAGACTGTCCTGCAGGTCCTTTCCGCGCAGCATCGTCACCGCGCCTTCACCGTCGGCGTCGGCCTCGATCACGCTGTCGATGACGTGGGCCATGCGCGCGCGTTCGGCGGCGACGGAGGCGTCACGCCGGCGCTTGCGCAGGGACGCCTCCGGGTCGCCGAGCCGCTGCCGGGCCGCGTCCAGCAGCGGGAGGTCGGACACCGTCCAGGCCCGGGGGTCCTCGCGCTGGAGCTTGCGCACCTCGTCGGGGCCGAGCCAGGGAGCGCACTTGCGCAGGTAGGCGGGCACCTCCCAGAGGTCTCCGACGAGGTCGGTCGCCTCGAGCATCGGCCAGGCACGGTTGAGGGTGGTGACCAGCTCCCTGTTCTGCAGCAGCGTCTTGCGGAACAGTGCGGGCGGCACCTCGTCGTCGTCCTGCTTGTCCAGGAGGATGGTGACCAGCTCGTCCCAGATCTGGTCACGCGCCTCGTTGTGCGGAGTACCCGCCTCCGGTGCCTTGAACGCCGCCGCCCAGTCGTCGGCGCTGAGCCAGATGTCGGACCAGGGGGTCTCGACCGTCATCCCCTTGGCGGGCGGCTCCTCGTAGATGCGGACGGCGGGCTCGATCGCCCTCACCATGTCCGCGGACGCCTTCAGCCGGGCCACGGCCGGGTCGCGCTCGAGCGCCGCCGCGGCTCCCTCGTCGACGAGGTCCCGCAGGGTGCAGGTCTGCACGCCCTCCTCACCGAGGCTGGGAAGGACGTCGGCCACGTAGTCCAGGTAGGGCCGGTGCGGGCCGACGAACAGCACGCCGCCCCGGCGGTGGCCCAGGCGGGGATCGGAGTAGAGCAGGTGGGCGGTGCGGTGCAGGGCGACGACGGTCTTGCCCGTACCCGGACCGCCGTCGACGACGAGGGCGCCGCGGGAACCCGCCCGGATGATGGCGTCCTGATCGGCCTGGATGGTGCCGAGCACGTCACGCATCCGGGACGACCGGTCGCTGCCCAGGCTGGCGATGAAGGCGGACTGGTCGTCGAGCGCGGCGTGCCCTTCGAGCCCGTCCGAGGTGAACACCTCGTCCCAGTAATCGCTGATCCGGCCGCGGGTCCAGCGGTACCTGCGGCGGCTCGCCAGACCCATCGGGTCGGCGTGGGTCGCCGCGAAGAACGGTTCGGCCGCGGGCGAGCGCCAGTCGACCAGCAGCCGGCGCCCCGTGCTGTCGGTGAGGCCGAGCCGTCCGATGTACAGGGGTTCGGGGCTGTCCGCACTGACGACGTGCCCGAGGCACAGGTCCAGGCCGAAGCGGCGCAGGGCCCGCAGGCGACCGGTCAGCCGGTGGATCTCCACGTCCCGGTCCATCGCTTCCCGGCCGGCGCCGCCGGGCGCCCTGCGCGCGGCGGCGAGGCGGTCGGACACGTCGGCGATCGCCTCTTCGAGGCTCGCGGCGACGGCCGCGAAGTGCTGCTCGTCGCGGTCGATCAGCCTCGGGTCGGCCTTGGGGGAGAGGTGGTCGGGAAGGTCGAACGCACTGGTGGTCAGCGAATGCACTGAGTGAAACTCCCGTTTCCGCAGGTGACTTAGGTGCATGATTCTGCGACAGCACCAGGGCCTTGCGGCAAGCCCCCCCATGGGCTATAAGTTAAGAGTGCCCCGCAGAGGGCACTCTTTTTTTGCCCTGAGCACCCCCTGCGGGCGGACGGGACCTCCCCCGAAGGCCCTCCACCGCAACCCCTTCCCCCGCGTGTCCCCTCGTGGCGGCGGCCCTCACGGCCCGCCGCCGTCCGGGATCAGCCGTGCCAGGAACGCCACAGGGCCGCGTAGGCGCCGTCCGCGGCGACCAGCTCGTCGTGGGAGCCGAGTTCGCTGATGCGGCCCGCCTCGACCACCGCGATCACATCCGCGTCGTGCGCGGTGTGCAGCCGGTGGGCGATGGCGATGACCGTGCGCCCGTCCAGCACCCGGGCCAGCGAGCGCTCCAAGTGCCGCGCCGCGCGCGGGTCCAGCAGCGACGTGGCCTCGTCCAGCACCAGGGTGTGCGGGTCCGCGAGGACCAGCCGGGCCAGGGCGACCTGCTGGGCCTGCGCCGGAGTCAGCGACGTACCGCCGGAGCCGACCGCCGTGTCCAGGCCCGCATCGAGGGCCCGGGCCCAGCCGTCCGCGTCCACCGCGGTCAGCGCCGCCCAGAGCTCCGTGTCCCCGGCGCCCGTCCTGGCGAGCCGCAGGTTGTCACGCAGCGAGCCCACGAAGACGTGGTGCTCCTGGTTGACCAGCGCCACGTGCTCGCGCACCCGCTCCGCCGGCATGTGCGACAGCCGCGCCCCGCCCAGGGTGACCTCGCCGGCCCGGGGCGCGTAGATCCCCGCCAGCAGCCGGCCCAAGGTGGACTTGCCCGCTCCCGAGGGGCCGACCAGCGCCATCCGCGTGCCCGGCGGTACGGACATCGACACCTGGTGCAGGACGTCCACGCCCTCCCGGTAGCCGAAGTGGACCTCCTGCGCGCGTACGTCCCGGCCCTCGGGCACCACCTTCGCATCGCCCGCGTCCGGCTCGATCTCCCGCACGCCCACCAGGCGGCCCAGCGAGACCTGGGCGACCTGCAACTCGTCGTACCAGCGCAGGATCAGGCCGATCGGATCGACCATCATCTGTGCCAGCAGCGCACCGGTGGTCAGCTGCCCCACCGACATCCAGCCCTGGATCACGCAGTAGCCGCCGATCATCAGCACGGAGCCGAGGATCGTCATGTACGTGACGTTGACGACCGGGAAGAGGACCGTCCGCAGGAACAGCGTGTACCGCTCCCACGCCACCCACCGGGTGATCTGCCGTTCCGACAGAGCGATCCGCTCCGGGCCGAGGCGGTGGGCCTCCACCGTGCGGCCCGCGTCCACGGTCTCGGTGAGCGAGGCCGCCACCGCCGCGTACCCGGCCGACTCCGAGCGGTACGCCGAAGGCGCCCGCCGGAAGTACCAGCGGCAGCCGATCACCAGGACCGGCAGCGCCACCAGCGCGGCCAGCGCCAGCGGCGGAGCGGTGACGGCGAGCGCGCCGAACAGGAGCCCCACCCACACCACGCCGATGGCCAGCTGCGGCACGGCCTCGCGCATCGCGTTCGCCAGCCGGTCGATGTCGGTGGTGATCCGGGACAGCAGATCACCCGTACCGGCCCGCTCCAGTACGCCCGGCGGCAGCGCCACCGAGCGCACCAGGAAGTCCTCGCGCAGATCGGCCAGCATCTCCTCGCCGAGCATCGCGCCGCGCAGCCGTACCAGCCGGACGAACAGCGCCTGCACGACGAGCGCCAGCGCGAACAGCAGCGCCACACGCCCGAGATGGAGTTCGCGCGCCCCCGCCGCGAGGCCGTCCACGACCCGGCCCAGCAGGTACGGGCCGGCCATGGAGGCGATCACCGCGACCGCGTTGACCGACACCAGCGCGAGGAAGGCCCGCCGGTGCCGCCGGAACAGGCCGCGCACATAGCCCCGTACGGTCTCCGACGTGCCCACGGGCAGGGTCGCGGCCGTCTCGGGAGCCGCCGGGTCGTACTCCGGCGGCGCTACGCCGATCATGCTGATTCCTCGATCTCTGTGAGTGCTTCTTCGAGCCGGTCCAGTTCCCGCCGTGCGAGCCGCTGCTCCTCCTCCGTCTCCCGGGTGACGACCGCCCGGTAGAGCGGTTCGTCGCGCAGCAGTTCACGGTGCGTGCCGACCGCGGCGACCGCGCCGTCGTGGATGAGGACCACCCGGTCGGCCCGGTCCAGCAGCAGGGGCGAGGACGCCATGACCACGGTGGTGCGTCCGGCGCGCAGGGCCGCGACACCGTCGGCGATCCGGGCCTCGGTGTGCGAGTCGACCGCGGAGGTCGGCTCGTCCAGGACCAGCACCTCCGGGTCGGTGACCAGGGACCGCGCCAGGGCCAGCCGTTGGCGCTGGCCCCCGGACAGGGACCGTCCGCGCTCGGTGATCCGCGCGTCCATGGCGTCGAGGACCCCGTCCGGCGCCGATTGCAGCAGGGCGTCGAGCACGTCCGCGCACTGGGCGGCCTCCAGCGCGTCCCGCGCCTCGACCGCTCCGGACGCGGGCACCTCGAACAGCTCGCGCAGCGTGCCCGAGAGCAGCACCGGGTCCTTGTCCTGGACGAGGACCAGGGTGCGCGCGGTGTCCAGCGCGAGGTCGTCCAGTGCGACCCCGCCGAGGAGCACCGAGGGTTCGTCGCCGTCGCCGGCCGCCTCGTCGTCCACGGGGTGGCCGCCGAGGCGTTCCGCGAGCCGCCCCGCCAGGTCCGGATCCCCGCACACGACGGCGGTGAACCGGCCGGCGGGGGCAAGCAGTCCGGTCCCCGGGTCGTACAGGTCCCCGCCCGGTGCGGGGGCCTGCGCCGTCCCGGCGGACCCGGGCCCCTCGCCGGCGGCGTCCGTACGGGTCAGGGACAGCACGTGAGCGGCCCGTTGGGCGGAGGGACGCGAGAAGGAGTACGCCATCGCGATCTCCTCGAAGTGCCGCAGCGGGTAGAGCAGGGTGGCCACCGCGCTGAAGGCCGCGACGAGTTCGCCCACCGCGATGCGCCCGTCCAGGACGAGCGCGGCGCCGTACCAGACCACCGTGATCATCAGCGCACCCGGCAGCAGCACCTGGATCGCGGAGATCAGCGCCCACATCCGGGCACTGTGCACAGCGGCCGTGCGCACCTCCTGGGAGGCTTCGCGGTAGCGGCCGAGGAACAGCTCCTCGCCGCCGATGCCGCGCAGTACGCGCAGCCCGGCAACGGTGTCGGAGGCCAGTTCGGTGGCCTTGCCCGCCTTGTCGCGCTGGACGTCGGCGCGCTGGGTGGCGCGCGGCAGCAGCGGGAGCGCGGCCAGCGCGACCACGGGGACGCCGATGGCCACGACCACACCCAGTTCGGGGGCGTAGAACATCAGGCCCACGCAGACCAGGACCACGGCGAAGACTGCGGCCAGGAAACGGGAGACCGCCTCGACGAACCAGCCGATCTTCTCCACGTCCGAGGTGGACACGGCGACCACCTCGCCCGCGGCGACCCGGCGGGTCAGGGCGGAGCCCAGCTCCGCGGTCCTGCGCGCCAGCAGCTGCTGCACGCGCGCGGCGGCGGTGATCCAGTTGGTGACGGCGGTGCGGTGCAGCATCGCGTCGCCGACCGAGATGGCGACGCCCAGCACCACGAGCAGGCCGCCGACGAGCAGGAGCCGGTTGGTGTCGCGGTCGACGACCGCGTCGACGCCCAGACCCACGGCGTACGGCAGCCCCGCGATCCCGGAGAAGTGCACCAGCCCCCAGGCCAGGCTCTTCAGCTGCCCTCCGATCTGCCCCCGCCCCAGCCAGACCAGGAAACGGGGACCGGAACGGGTGTCGGGCACCCCGGGGTCCGGATACGGAAGATCGCTGATCTGCATGACGCCCCATGACTGGTCGAGTGGCCCAAACAGTGCAAGGTTCGTCTTCCGGACCTGGTCGCGGCAATCGATTTTCCGTCGTCCGAGGGCTCCGGCGAACAGCCTTGCGGCGGTGGCGTCCCGCGTCGCAGCAGGTCAGAGCCTCGGTCAGGGACGGGTGGCGCGCTCCAGTTCGAGCAGGGCGGAGTAGTAGCTCCGGCCGGTGGCCCGGTCCATGCCCACTTCGCACATCCGGTTCGCCGACAGGTGCGCGTCGAATTCCCGCGCCGTCACCTCCGCGGCCTCACGGGCCGTGGCCGAGGCCGTCAGCTCGGGGTGCAGCATGCCGCGGTCGCCCGCGAAGGCGCAGCAGCCCGCGTCCTGCGGGACCACCACTTCGCGGGCGCACGCCTCGGCGACCGTCCGCAGCTGCGCCTCGTCACCCAGGTGCTGCATGGAGCAGGTGGGGTGGAGCACCGCGGAACCCACCGTGCGGCGGATCTCCAGGCGGGGCAGCAGCTCCTGCGCCGCCCACACGACGGAGTCGAGAATCCGCAGCTCCGCGTGGAGCTCCCGGTTGTCGGGCGTCAGGTACGGGAGCACCTCGCGCGCGAGGCCCAGCGTGCACGAGGAGGCGTCGGCCACCAGCGGCAGCCGGCCGCCGGCCGTCCAGCCCCAGGCGGCCTCCACGATGCGGTTGGCCATCACCCGGCTGCCCTCCTCGTAGCCCTTGGAGTGCCAGATCGTCGCGCAGCAGGTGCCGTGCACGTCGCGGGGGATCCACACGGGCCGTCCGGCCCGCTGCGACACGGCCACCACGGCCTCCGGGAGGGTGGGGCCGCTCCGGTCCGCGGGGCCGCCGAAGATCCGGTTGACGCAGGCCGGGTAGTACACGGCCGAGGCGCCCGCCCGCCCGGTGGCGGGCAGGGGGCGCGCGGCGGCGGGGATCTGGGGCAGCCACTGCGGTACGAGGCCGGGTCGTACGGCCCTGCGCGCGGCGCCCGTGACCGCTTCCAGCAGGTGGTCCCCGACCCGGTCGCCGATCTTGCCGGCGGCGGCCACGGCCAGCCGGGCCGCCGCCTCGACGGCCCCGAAGCGGCGCGCGGCCACCGCGGCCGCGCGCTCCTGGCGCGGGCTGTGCCGCCGGTGCCGGAAGTCCTTCATCAGGGCGCCGGTGTCGATGCCGACCGGGCAGGCGAGCCTGCAGGTGGAGTCGCCCGCGCAGGTGTCCACGGCGTCGTAGCCGTAGGAGCCGAGCAGGGCGTCCAGTACCGGGGAGCCGGGCTGCTGGCGGGTCATCTCGCGGCGCAGCACGATCCGCTGGCGCGGCGTGGTCGTCAGCTCCTCGCTGGGGCACGTCGGCTCGCAGAACCCGCACTCGATGCACGGGTCGGCGACCGCCTCCACCTGCGGGATGGTCTTCAGACCGCGCAGGTGGGCCCGCGGGTCGCGGTCGAGGAGGACGCGCGGGGCGAGCACCCCGTCCGGGTCGAGGGTCCGCTTCGTGCGCCACATCAGTTCGGTCGCCTCGGGGCCCCACTCCAGTTCCAGGAAGGGGGCCATGTTGCGGCCGGTGGAGTGCTCGGCCTTCAAGGACCCGTCGAAACGCTCCACGGTGAGCCGGCAGAACGCGTCCATGAAGGCCGCGTAGCGCTCGACGTCGGCGGGCAGGGCGGCGTCGAAGGCGAGCAGGAAGTGCAGGTTGCCGTGGGCCGCGTGACCGGCCACGGCCGCGTCGAACCCGTGCCGCGCCTGGAGTTCGAGGAGCGCCTCGCAGGCCTCGGCCAGCCGGGACGGCGGTACCGCGAAGTCCTCGGTGATCAGGGTGGTGCCGCGGGCGCGGGCGCCGCCGACCGCGGTGACGAAGGCCTTGCGGGCCTTCCACCAGCCGGCGATGGTTCCCGCGTCCCGGGTGAAGGCGTTCGTGACGGATGCCACCGGGGAGACCAGGTCGAGGCCGGCGAGGGCCTCGGCCGCCCGGCGCTCGTACACGGCCCGGCCGGCTGCGTCCGGAGCCCGGAACTCCACCAGCAGGGCGGCCGTCCGCCCGGGCAGGTCCGCCCAGTCGGCGGGGACGCCCGCCACGCTGACGGAGGCGCGCAGGGTGTTGCCGTCCATCAGCTCGACGGCGGCCGCCCCGGCCTCGTTGAACCGGGGTACGGCGGCCGCCGCGGCGGTGAGGGACGGGAAGAAGAGCAGGGCGCTGGTCAGCTCGCGGTCCAGCGGCAGGGTGTCGAAGACGACCTCGGCGATGAAGCCGAGGGTGCCTTCCGAACCGACCATCAGCCCGCGCAGGATCTCCACGGGGGTGTTCCCGTCGAGGTAGGCGTCGAGCCGGTATCCGGTGGTGTTCTTGATCTCGTACTTGGTGCGGATCCGGGCGACGAGTGCCGGATCGGCCTCGATCTCCCCCTTGATGTCCATCAGCCCGCGGCACAGCGCCGGTTCGGCGCGTGCCAGCTCCTCGTCGGCCAGCGGGTCGGCCGTGTCCACCACGGTGCCGCCGGGCAGGACGAGGGTCAGGGAGGAGAGCGTGCGGTACGCGTTCCTCGTGGTCCCGGCCGTCATGCCCGAGGCGTTGTTCGCCACCACCCCGCCCAGGGTGCAGGCGAGGGCACTTGCCGGGTCGGGGCCCAGGATCCGGCCGTGGCGGGCGAGGGCGGCATTGGCCCGCACGACGGTGGTGCCGGGCCGGATGCGGGCGAGCCGTCCCCCGTCGAGCAGCTCGGTCCCGGCCCAGTGGCGGCGTACGTCGACGAGGATGTCCTCGCCCTGGGCCTGCCCGTTGAGCGAGGTCCCGGCGGCGCGGAAGACGACGTCGCGCTGTCTGGCGCGGGCGTACGAGAGGACAGCGGAGACGTCGTCGATGTCCTCGGCGACCACGACGACCTGCGGAACGAAGCGGTAGGGCGAGGCGTCCGACGCGTAGCGGACGAGGTCCGAGACCTTCCACAGCACCTTCCCGGCGCCCAGCAGCTCGCACAGTTCGCTGCGCAGCGGCTCCGGCGTGCCGGCCGACCGGTGCGCGGGCACCCGGTCGGGGGCGGGTCGGGCGGTGCCGTGCGGGAGCAGGGTCCCCGGGTCCGGTTCCAGCAGCGGCATGTGCGACCCCTCGCCTGTTCGCGGCCGGCGCGGTCACCGCGCGGCCTCCTCAGCAGCGGCGCTCCGCGGGGGCGTCCGTCAGAGCGTCCAGCAGGCCGCCGAGCACCTCGCGCTGGTCGGCGGTCAACGGAGCCAGGATCTCCTCCGCCGCGTCCGTCCGCGCGTTGCGCAGGCGGCGCAGCGTGGCGCGGCCCGTGTCGGTGAGCTCGATCCTTATGACCCGCCGGTTCGCGGGGTCGGGCACGCGCCGTACGCACCCGGCCGCCTCCAGCCCGTCCACGAGGGTGGTCACGGCGCGCGGCACCACTTCGAGGCGGGCGGCGAGGTCCGCCATTCGGGGGGGCTCCCCGCCGTCGACGTGCGAGACCAGACGCAGCAGCCGGGACTGGGCCGGAGTGATGCCGAGGGGCTCCAGATGGCGCTTCTGGATGCGGTGGAGCCGCCGGGTCAGGCGCAGCAGCTGCTCCGCGAGCACGCCGTCCGTGGTGTCGGTCTCGGGGGAGGTCCTCATACTGGAAAACAGTATCAGGACCAGATTCATAGTGAGCATAGGTAACAATGAGCTATGCTCATTCGAGTCTCGTCGGAAGGAGGCCCATGCGCCCCGAAGAACCGAATTGGATCCCATCGAAAGAATCCCTCGACCCCACGCGCCCGGATCCGGCGGAGCGGCCGCGGGAGCTGCGCCGCATCGTGGGTCTCTTCCGGCCCTACCGCGGCCGGCTCGCCGTCGTCGGCCTGCTCGTCGGCGCCTCCTCGCTGGTCGGCGTCGCCTCGCCGTTCCTGCTGAAGGAGATACTCGACGTCGCGATCCCGCAGGGCCGCACCGGGCTGCTCAGCCTCCTTGCGCTCGGCATGATCCTCACGGCCGTCGTCACGAGCGTCTTCGGCGTGCTCCAGACGCTGATCTCCACGACCGTCGGCCAGCGCGTCATGCACGACCTGCGCACCGCCGTCTACGCCCAGCTCCAGCGGATGCCGCTGGCCTTCTTCACCCGGACGCGCACCGGCGAGGTGCAGTCCCGCATCGCCAACGACATCGGCGGCATGCAGGCCACCGTCACCTCGACGGCGACCTCCCTGGTCTCCAACCTCACGGCCGTCATCGCCACCGTCGTCGCCATGCTCGCCCTCGACTGGCGGCTCACCGTCGTGTCCCTGCTCCTGCTGCCCGTGTTCGTGTGGATCAGCCGCCGGGTCGGCAGCGAGCGCAAGAGGATCACGTTCCAGCGGCAGAAGCAGATGGCCGCCATGGCCGCGACGGTCACCGAGTCCCTGTCGGTCAGCGGCATCCTCCTGGGCCGCACCATGGGCCGTTCCGATTCGCTGACCTCCGCGTTCTCCGAGGAGTCGGAGAAGCTCGTCGGCCTCGAAGTGCGCTCCAGCATGGCCGGGCGCTGGCGCATGTCCACCATCGGCATCGTGATGGCCGCCATGCCCGCGCTCATCTACTGGGCCGCGGGCATAGCCCTGCAGTCGGGTGCCCCGTCCCTCTCCGTCGGTACCCTCGTCGCCTTCGTCACCCTCCAGCAGGGACTCTTCCGGCCCGCCGTGAGCCTGCTGTCGACCGGGGTGCAGATCCAGACCTCGCTCGCCCTGTTCGCCCGCATCTTCGAGTACCTCGACCTGCCGGTGGACATCACCGAGCGCGAGGACGCGGTACGGCTGGAGCGGGCCCGGGGCGAGGTCCGGCTGGAGGGCGTGGACTTCGCCTACGACACCAAGCACGGGGCCACCCTGAAGGGCATCGACATCACGGTCCCGGCCGGCGGTTCCCTCGCCGTCGTCGGCCCGACCGGCTCCGGCAAGAGCACGCTCAGCTACCTCGTGCCCCGGCTCTACGACGTCACCGGCGGCCGGGTCGCCATCGACGGCGTGGACGTGCGCGACCTCGACTTCGACTCGCTGGCCCGCTCCGTCGGGGTGGTCTCCCAGGAGACCTACCTCTTCCACGCCTCGGTCGCCGACAACCTGCGCTTCGCCAAGCCCGACGCCACCGACGAGGAGATAGCCGAGGCGGCCCGGGCGGCCCAGATCCACGACCACATCGTGTCCCTTCCCGACGGGTACGACACCCTGGTCGGTGAGCGGGGCTACCGCTTCTCCGGCGGGGAGAAGCAGCGCCTGGCGATCGCCCGGACCATCCTGCGGGACCCGCCGGTGCTGATCCTGGACGAGGCCACCAGCGCCCTCGACACCCGCACCGAGCACGCGGTGCAGCGGGCGATCGACAACCTCTCCGCGGGCCGTACCACCATCACCATCGCCCACCGCCTCTCCACCGTCCGCGATGCCGACCAGATCGTGGTGCTGGACGGGGGGAAGATCGCCGAGCGCGGTACGCACGAGGAACTGCTGGAGGCGGACGGCCGGTACGCGGCCCTGGTGCGCCGGGACCGGGAGGCCGCACTGCCCGCGGAGGCGGACCCGTCCAGGGCTCCGGGGTCCGCGTCCGAGCCGGTGCCGAAGTCGGAGCCGGAGCAGGGGACCCGGTTCGCTCCGATGAATGTGTGATCGTATGACGGGCGGACGAGTCGGTTGCCGGAAATGTGATGGTTCGCGGGTTAGCGTTCCCGCATGGGTCATGAGTACCGGCCGCCGCAGCGCCGTTTCCGGCTCACCCGCCGGGGCCGGCTGGCGCTCCTGTTCGGCACGCTCCTCGCGCTCGGGGTGATCGTCCTGATACCGCTGCTGCGCGGTGCGGAAGAGCGCGAGAAACCCCGCCACCTGGTGATCCCCGAAGGCTGGCGGGCCCCCCAGGTCTACGCCGCGGTCGACCGCGAGCTGAAGCTCCCTGCAGGTTCCGCCAAGGCCGCCGTGGCCACCGCCGGACTGGCGCTGCCCGCCGAGGCCAAGGGCAATCCGGAGGGGTACCTCTTCCCGGCCGCGTATCCGGTGACCTCGAAGACCACCCCGGCCGCCCTCCTCGCCTACATGGTGCGGACGGCGAACCAGAAGCTGGCCACCCAGGCCGTGGCGGACGGCGCCAAGGCCCACGGGATGACCCCGTACCAGACGGCCACCCTCGCCAGCATCATCGAAGCTGAGGCCGACCGGCGCGCCGACATGGGCAAGGTCGCACGGGTGGTGCACAACCGGCTGGCGAAGTCGATGCCGCTGCAGATGGACTCCACCCTCAACTACGCGCTGAACCGCAGCATGGTGGACACCACGCTCGCCGACACCCGGATCGACAGCCCCTTCAACTCGTACGTGCGCCAGGGCCTGCCCCCCACCCCGATCGACAGCCCCGGGCTGGAGGCGATGGCGGCCGCGGTGGCGCCGACGCCCGGCGACTGGCTGTACTTCGTCACCGTGAAGCCGGGGGACACCCGGTTCTCCGTGACGTACGAGGAGCACAGGAAGCACGTGGCGGACTTCAACCGGATCCGTGCCACCGGGGGTTCCCCGGCCCTCCCGGGGGCGGCCCCCGGGAAATGAGGAGCGGTCCGTCCCGCGCCGGTCCGGCTGCGTGTACCCGACGCCCGGAGCCCGCGACGCGGACACCCCGGACCGGGAGTTCCCCGTCCAGGCGCCGGCGCCGCAGTGAGGGCGCCGACGGGCGGCAGCACGGACGGGCAGCACGGGCAGCGCAGGCCTGGCAGCACGGAGCGGCAGCGCAGACCGGCAGGCCGGGCCCTGCGTTCAGGCCGGCACGGCCGCGGCGTCCTCCCGGGACAGCAGCCGGCGGATCGCCCGGACCGCGGCGCCACCCGCACGGTTGGCGCCGATGGTCGATGCCGAGGGGCCGTAGCCGACGAGGTGGATCCGTTCGTCCCGTACGGCCCTGGTCCCCTCGACGCGTATGCCACCGCCCGGCTCGCGCAGGTGCAGCGGTGCCAGGTGGTCGACGGCCGCGCGGAAGCCGGTGGCCCACAGGATGACGTCCGCGTCCACCCGCCGGCCGTCCGCCCAGACCGCGCCGGTGGGGGTGATCCGGTCGAACACGGGCAGGCGGTCCAGCACCCCGGAGGCCAGCCCGGCGCTGACGGCCTCGTTCAGGGGGAGTCCGGTGACGCTGACCACGCTCCGGGGCGGCAGCCCCCGGCGCACCCGCTCGTCCACCAGGGCCACGGCGGCCCGCCCTTCGGCCTCACCGAAGCTCCCGTCGCGGAAGAGCGGGGGCCGCCGGGTCACCCAGGTGGTCCCGGCCGCCACCTCGGAGATCTCCAGCAGGTGCTGGACCGCCGAGGTCCCGCCGCCCACCACGATCACCCGGGCACCGGCGAACTCCTGGGGGCCCGGGTAGTTCGCGGTGTGCAGCTGGCGCCCGCGGAAGGTCTCCTGGCCCGGGTAGCGCGGCCAGAACGGCCGGTCCCAGGTTCCCGTGGCGTTGATCAGGGCGCGCGCGGACCATGTGCCGGCGGAGGTCTCCACCTGCAGCCGGCCCCCGGCTCCGGCCGCTCCGCCGCGTACGGCCGTGACGTCCACGGGGCGTCGGACGTGCAGGCCGAAGCGCCGTTCGTACGCGGCGAAGTACGCCGGGACCACCTCGGAGGACGGCCTCCGCGGGTCGGCGCCGGTGAGTTCCATGCCGGGCAGGGCGTGCATCCCGTGGACCTTGCCGTACGTCAGGGAGGGCCAGCGGAACTGCCAGGCCCCGCCGGGGCGCGGCGCGTGGTCCAGCACCACGTGGCCGATCGCCGCCCGCGTCAGGTGGTACGCACTGGACAGGCCCGCCTGCCCGGCGCCGATCACCACGACGTCCGTCTCCGCCACGTCCCGCGCCATATCGTTCACGGTTCTACCAACTCGCGGGGGTCGCGGGATCTTCCCCACCGGGACACCCGCCGCGGATCGCCGCGCAGGGCGTGCCGGTGGGACGGGGGTGCCCGCGCCGTTCAGGCCGACGCGGCGATCCAGGCCGCCAGCTGTTCCGGTGTGGTCGTCGGATCGGCGACCAGCGTGGCGAGTTCGTCCTCCTGGAACGTGGCCGTGGTGACCGCCGGGCAGCGGTGGCAGGCGTCCACACCCGACTGCTGCCACCACTGGCACCGGGCGCGCAGGTGGCACCGTGGGAGCGCGCGGGCGTCCGCCGGGGGCGGCAGGGTCAGGACCCTCTCCACCAGGGCGCAGTCGTCGCCCCTCCGGTTGACGCAGGCGGAGACGCAGTGCGAGGCGAACCGCAGGACCCGGGTCGGCGCGATCCCCTCGGGGAGGGTGCCCAGTACCTCGGACGCCGGTACCGGGTCGGCGAGGTAGGCCACCCGGCCGCCCTCGCCCGACCGGACGCCGAGGACGAGCGACTCCGGGGCCCTGGCCTCGCCGCTCGGGCACCAGGTGACGGGCGATGCGCCCGCCGGCGCGTCTGCGGACGTCTCTGCTGACTGCTCGCTTCCCACGGTGCTCACCCGCCCGTCAGCCGTCGATCGCGTCGTGCGACTCGAGCACCTCACGGCCCACGGGGCCGCCCAGAGTGCCCTGCAGCCCGGCGGCCTGCTCCTGCTCCACCGCCTGCGCGAGGCTCTCGTGCAGCTGCTCCACGGAGGTGATGCGCTCGGGGGAGGACGGGGCCGCGTTGGCCACCCCGACCGCACCGATCGCGATCCCCGCGGCCATCACCACCGCGGCGCCACCGGCCGCCAGCTTGTTCTTCTTCGGATTCATCAAGGCCTCTCCTCGTGCGGAGCGGCGGTGCCCGCCGCTGTTCCCGGACCGAGGGTAGGAGCGGCCGGCGCCGCCGAGAGGCAGTTCACGGGGGCAGTCGGACCCTGCCGGTGGCCGCGGTGAGCGGGGCTGCCGCAGGGCCCCGGCGCCTGCCGGCCTGGTCGGGCGCCCGCTGCGGACGGAGCGGGCCCCCCGGAGGCGAGTCGGTTCCGGGCCGCGCCGACGGCCCTCAGCCCTCCCGGCGCGCGAGCAGCCAGTCGTACGCCGCGTCCGCGCTGAACCCGCACTGCCCCGCGGGGAAGAGCAGCCCGGCGCCCGCGAAGGCGGGATCGTCCGCCGTCGCCGCCACGTAGGGGACCGCCACGCAGTCCATCCCCGCGGCGCGGGCGGCCAGCGCCCCGGGCGCCGCGTCCTCGACGACCACGCAGTCGGCGGGCCGCGCACCCAGCCGGCGTGCGGCCTCCAGGAACACGTCCGGGGCGGGCTTGCCGTGCTCGACCTCCTCGGCGGACACCGCCGTGGTCAGCACGGCGTCCAGGCCGGTCCCGGCCAGCACGGCGTCGATCGCCTCGCGCGAGGAACCGGAGGCCACGGCCATAGGCACCCGCTCGGCGTACAGCCGCTCCACGAACTTCCGCATCTGCGGGAAGACCTCGGTCCCGGTGCGGGCCAGCTCCAGGTAGGCCGCGTTCTGCTCGGCGAGCAGCTGCTCCACCGGCGCCCGGATCCCGTACCGCTCCTTCAGGATCTCCAGCGTCTCCAGCGTTCCGATGCCGATGAACCGGGAGTGCTGCTCCCAGGTGAACTCCGGGACCCCGTGCCGCTCCAGGGTGCGGCGCCCGGACTCGTAGTAGTTCGGCTCGCTGTCCACGAGAGTGCCGTCGAGATCGAATATGACGGAGATCATCCGCTGCGCCCGTCCTGCCGGCCGTGTCCTGACCCATGCATTTTGTCAGGTTTTGCGGGCTGCCCGTCCCACGGACTCGACCAGCGGCAGCAGCCGGTGGGCGACCCGCTCGCGCAGGGCGACCTCGGTCCGGGTGCGGACCACCCCGGGGAGGCGGATCAGCCGCTGGATCACGTCCTCCAGATGCGCGTTGTCCCGGGCCGCCACCCGGGTCAGCAGGTCTCCGCCGCCGGTGATCGAAAAGGCCTCGATGATCTCGGGTACGGCGGCCAGCGCATCGCCGACCTCGTCCAGGTGCCCCTGGGTGACCTCGATGTGCACGAAGGCCAGCACCGGGTGTCCGAGCGCGGCGGGGGACAGTACGGGCCCCGTCCCGGTGATCACCCCGGTCCGCTCCAGCCGGTCCAGCCGGGCCTGGAGGGTGCCGCGCGCGACACCGAGGAGCCGGGCGTACTCGCGGACGCTGGTGCGCGGCTGCTCGATCAGCAGGCGCAGGATTCTGGTGTCGAGCTCGTCCACCGCCATGCCGCGACTGTACCAATGGCCCAGACCATGCGGACCGTGGTGTGGTGGGAGGGTGCGGGCACCCGCCCGCCCTGCGGCGGACCCAGCCGGTCGACGGACGCCGTGGACACATCCGGGCGGCGCATCCGATCCCGCCGGCCGGCGGGAAGCCCGTACGGGACCACTGAGCGCGCGAGGAGCGGAGACGACCATGACGGGCCTGAACTGCCTGGTCACCGGAGCCACCGGCTACATCGGAGGGCGGCTGGTGCCCGAACTCCTCGACGCGGGGCACCGGGTCCGCTGCCTGGCCCGCTCCCCTCAGAAGCTGCGCGACCACGCCTGGGCCGGCCGCGCCGAGGTCGTCCGCGGCGACGTCACCGACCCCCGGTCCGTGGCGGACGCCCTCCAGGGCATCGACGTCGCCTACTACCTGGTCCACGCCCTCAGCTCGGGCCCCGGATTCGAGGAGCGCGACCGCACCGCCGCCCGCGTCTTCGCCGAGCAGGCCCACGCCGCCGGGGTCGGCCGCATCGTGTACCTCGGCGGGCTCACGCCCGAGGGCATCCCGCACCGCGAACTCTCCCCGCACCTGCGCTCCCGGGCCGAGGTCGGCGAGATCCTCCTCGCCGCAGCCGTACCGGCCGCGGTGCTGCGCGCCGCCGTCATCATCGGCTCCGGCTCCGCCTCCTTCGAGATGCTGCGCTACCTCACCGAGCGGCTGCCCGTCATGGTCACCCCCAGCTGGGTCTCCACCCGCTGCCAGCCCGTCGCCGTCCGTGACGTCCTGCGCTACCTCGTCGGCTGCGCCGGCCTGCCGCCCGAGGTGAACCGCACCTTCGACATCGGCGGGCCGGACGTGCTGACGTACGAGGAGATGATGCGCCGCTACGCCGTCGTCGCGGGGCTGCCCCACCGGCTCATCCTGCGCGTCCCGATGCTCACCCCGCGGCTGTCCAGCCACTGGATCGGCCTGGTCACCCCGGTACCGCGGGCCCTGGCGCGGCCGCTCGCCGAGTCCCTGCGGCACGAGGTCGTCTGCGCGGAGAACGACATCGCCCGGTACGTCACCGGCCCGCCCGGCACCCCGATCGGCTTCGACCAGGCCCTCGACCTGGCCCTGCGGCGCGTACGGGAGGCCGACGTGGTCACCCGCTGGTCCTCGGCCTCGCTTCCCGGCGCGCCGAGCGACCCGCTGCCCACCGACCCCCACTGGGCCGGCGGCAGCCTCTACACGGACCAGCGGGAGCGGACCGTGGACGCCCCGGCCGGTGCGCTGTGGCGGGTGGTCGAGGGCATCGGCGGCGAGAACGGCTGGTACTCCTTCCCGCTGGCCTGGTCGGTACGGGGCTGGCTCGACCGGCTGGCCGGCGGGGTCGGCATCCGCCGCGGCCGGCGCGACGCGGCCCGGCTGCGGGTGGGGGACTCCCTCGACTTCTGGCGGGTGGAGGAGATCGAACCGGGCCGTCTGCTGCGCCTGCGCGCCGAGATGCGGCTGCCGGGCCTGGCCTGGCTGGAGATGTACGTGGACCCCGACCCGGACGCCCCGGCCCCCGGTACGGCCGAAGCCCCGGCCCCGGGCACCGGAGGGACCACCGCCCCGGCGCCGGGCCGTGCCCGGTACCGGCAGCGGGCGCTCTTCCACCCCCACGGGCTGCTCGGCCACCTCTACTGGTGGAGCGTGTCCCCCTTCCACGCCGTCGTCTTCGGCGGCATGGCCCGCAACATCGCCCGCGCCGCCGAGCACCTGGACGCCGAAACCCCCTGACCGGCCGGGTCCGAGGCAGCCCCCGCCGGCCCCTGCCCCACCGGCGGAGCCGGCCCGCATCCGGAAGACCGCCCCCGGCCGAAGTACCCGACGACAGCCGGCCGACCCCCAGCCCCGGAACGCGGAGCGAGAACCCATGAACGTCGCGGTGGTCCTCTACACCTCCGACCTGCGCCTGCACGACCATCCGCCGCTGCGCGCGGCCCTCTCCTCCTGCGACCAGGTCGTCCCCCTCTTCGTCCGGGACCGCGCCGTCGCCGCCGCCGGCTTCGCCCCGCCCAACCGGCAGGCCTTCCTCGCGGACTGCCTCGCCGGCCTCGACGCCGGACTCCGCGACCGCGGCGGCCGTCTCGTGATCCGCTCCGGCGACGTCGTCGCCGAGGTGTGCGCCCTCGTACGGGAGGCCGACGCCGACGAGGTGCACATGGCCGCCGGGGTCAGCGCGTACGCCCATGCCCGCGAGGAACGGCTGCGCGACGCCCTCGAAGGCGACGGCCGCAGGCTGTACGTGCACGACTCGGTGGTCACCGTCCAGGCCCCCGGAGCCGTCCTGCCGGCCGGCTCCGACCACTTCGCCGTCTTCACGCCCTACTTCCGCCGCTGGTCCGAACTGCCCGGGCGGGCACCCGCCGCCGCCCCGCGAGCCGTCCGCGTACCCGCCGGTCCGGGCTCCGAGCCGCTGCCCCGGCGCTCCGACGTCACCGGCGTCTCCCCGGGCCTCGCCCGCGGCGGCGAGAGCGAGGCCCGGCGCCTCCTCACGGACTGGCTGCGCTACGGCATCACCCACTACGAGGACACCCACGACGACCTGGCCGGCGACGCCACCTCCCGGCTCTCCCCGCACCTGCACTTCGGCACCCTCTCGCCCGCCGAGGCGGTCCACGGGGCCCGCAGGGCCGCCGGGCCCGGAGCCGAGGCCTTCGTCCGGCAGCTGTGCTGGCGCGACTTCCACCACCAGGTGCTCGCCGCCCGCCCCCGGGCCGCCGTCGAGGACTACCGCAGCCGCGGGGACCGCTGGCGCACCGGCGCCGCCGCCGAGGAGGAGACCGAGGCCTGGAAGGAGGGCCGGACCGGTTACCCGGTGGTCGACGCGGCCATGCGACAGCTCCGCCACGAGGGCTGGATGCACAACCGCAGCCGGCTGCTGGCCGCCAGCTTCCTCGCCAAGACCCTGTACGTCGACTGGCGGACCGGAGCCCGGCACTTCCTCGAACTCCTCGTGGACGGGGACCTCGCCAACAACCAGCTCAACTGGCAGTGGGTGGCCGGCACCGGTACCGACACCCGCCCGAACCGCGTCCTCAACCCCGTCCGCCAGGGCCTGCGCTACGACCCCGACGGCCGCTACGTGCACCGCTGGGTGCCCGAGCTGGCCGCACTGCCCGCCCCCGGCGTGCACACCCCCTGGCGGCTGCCCGCACCCGAGCGCGCCCGCTACGACTATCCCGCCCCGCTGGTGGAACTCGCCGACGGGCAGGAGCGGTTCCGGCTGGGCCGGGCCGGCGGATGAACGCCGCGCCCCCGCCGCCCGGGCGCGCCGCACCGCCGTCGCGCCGCAGCGCGCCGTCGTAGGGTGGTCGTGTGCAGCCCGAGCCGCCGCAGGACGCCCTCGCCGCCGCGCTGTCCACCGGCGCCGTGGCCCGCCACCTCGGGGTCTCGCCGACCACACTGCGCTCCTGGGAGCGCCGGTACGCGATCGGCCCGGCCCGCCGCGAGGACGGCCGTCACCGCCGCTGGACCCCGCAGGACATCGCCCGCCTGGAGCTGATGTGCCGGCTCACCGCGCACGGCGTACCCCCCGCCGAAGCTGCCCGGGCCGCCCGCGGAACGGCCCCCGCGGGCTCCGCCCGGCCGCCGCAGGGCGGGCCCGGCGGGCAGGGGGCGCTGCCCCTCGGAGAGGTCCGCCCGGAGTGCCGGGGGCTCGCGCGGGCCGCCGTACGCCTGGACGCCTCCGCCGTTCAGGAACTGCTGGAGACCGCCCTCGCGGACCACGGCCTGGTCACGGCGTGGGAGGAGGTCATCGCCCCTACCCTGCACGCGGTGGGCCGCAAATGGGCTTCGGCGGGGGAGCGTTACGTGGAGGTCGAGCACCTGCTGTCCTGGTACGTATCCGGGGCCATGCACCGGATCCGGCCCGCCCCCGGAGCGCCGCGCACCCCGCCCGTGCTCCTCGCGTGCGTGCCCGGCGAACAGCACAGCCTGCCCATCGAGGCCCTGGCCGCGGCCCTCGGCGAACGGGGCCTGCCGGTCCGCATGTTCGGAGCCGCCCTGCCGGCCGAGGCGCTGCGGGACGCCGTACGGCGCACCGGCCCGCGCGCGGTGGTGCTCTGGTCGCAGTCCAGGGCGACCGCCGACCGCGCCCTGGCCCGGTCGGTCGCCGGCATCGAATGGGGCCTGCGCGGCGCCCGCGGGCACTCGGCGCTGCTGCTCGCCGGACCCGGCTGGGGTGCGGGCACCCCCGACCCGCGTACCGGCCGGCTGTTCGGCCTGCGCTCGGGCCTCGACGTCATCGTGGAACTGGCAGCGGGCGGGGCTGCGGCCGGGGGGATTCCAGCGAGTGGCGCAGCACCTGCAGGGCCCGCCGCATATGGCTCTTGACGGTGCCCAGCGGCAGCCCGGTGCGGGCCGCGATCTGCGTCTGGGTCAGGTCCCCGTAGAAGGCCAGGCACACCACGCGCCGCTGCGCCGACGGCAGCCGGGCCAGTTCACCCAGGACCAGGACCCGGTCCAGGACCCGTTCCGGCTCCGGAGCCGGATGTGCGAGCGCACCCAGGTGCGTGCCGAGGCCCTCGGCGGCGCGCGCGGCGGCGGCCGCCGCGCGGATCCGGCGGGTCCGCGCCTCCAGGGCGTCGGCCACCTTGTGCCGGGTGATGCCCGTCAGCCAGGCCCCGAGCCCGCCCGGCCCCGGCCGGTATCCGCGCCGGCCGCGCCAGGCCGCGAGGAAGACCTGCTGGGTCACGTCCTCGGCCTCCCGCTCGTCGCCCAGTGAACGCCGGGCGAGGGAGTGCACCAGGGGCCGCCAGCGCCGGTAGACCGCCTCCACGCAGTACTCGTCGCCCGCCGCGAAACCGGCCGCGACGTGATCCTCGTCGTCCATGGCCCGAGCCTCGCCACCCCGCACCCGCGGGCCAACTCGCAGCGTTTCCGCATCGAATTCCCCGCGGCTCCGGATCCTGCCCATCCGGTGTGCAGCAGCGGCAGTCTCCGTTGTCCCAGGGCCACCAGCGGCACCACCGCCGCCGGCAGCAGGCTCCGGCTCGGCAGACCCGTGACCGCGGTGAGGAGGGCGATCAGCGACGGCCGGCTCGGCGGGGCGGCCTTCATGACGCCCGACGGTGACACGCCCGCCCGGGCCTCCGGCGCCGGCATGCCGCAGGACATAGGCTGCGGAGGGTGAGTGACCTGCTGCTGGTGAGGCACGGCGAGACGGCGTGGAGCGCGGACGGACGGCACACCGGGCGCACCGACGTGCCGCTGACGGCGCGCGGGGTGGAGGAGGCCCTCTCCCTGGCCCCCTGCTTCCGCGACCGGCAGCCGGCCCTGGTCCTGACCAGCCCACTGCGCCGGGCCGTCGCCACGGCCGAGCTCGCCGGACTCATCGGCGGTCTGCCCGATCCGTCCCTCCTCGAATGGGACTACGGCGGCTACGAGGGCGTCACCACCGTGGAGATCCGCCGGACCCGGCCGGACTGGTCCCTGTGGTCCGACGGAGTCCCGCCGGGGGATACGGAGCACCCCGGCGAGAACGCCGCCCAGGTGGGGGCGCGCGCGGACCGGGCCCTGGCCCGTGTCGCCCCCGTGCTCGCGGCGGACGGCGGCGACGCCGTGCTGGTGGCCCACGGCCACTTCCTGCGCGTCCTCACCGCCCGCTACCTGGGGCTCCGGCCCGAGGAGGGCCGGCTGTTCCTCCTGCGGACCGGCACGGTCAGCGTGCTGTCCACGGAGCACGGCCTGCCGGTGATCGCGGGCTGGAACACCCGCCCCTGACGTCCGGCGTCCCCCTGCGGCCGCTCCGCCTCGCGCGGCGGCGGCCGGTGCGTGACGATTCGTACATGGCCCACGACGGTACGGCTGGCGGCGGACCGGACCCCGCGGTCACGGACCCCTCGGTCACGGACGGCACGGGGCTCAAGGCGAACGCGATCGGTTTTCTCGACGCCCTCGTCATCGGCCTGAACTCCACCTCGCCCGCGTACTCCCTCGCGGCCGTGCTCGGCCCGATCGTCGCCCTGGCCGGGATCTACGCGCCGGGCGTCATGCTGGCGTCCTTCGTGCCGATGCTCCTGATCGCCGCGGCCTTCTACTACCTGAACAAGGTCGACCAGGACTGCGGGACGACCTTCTCCTGGGTCACCCGGGCCATGGGCCCCTGGGCCGGCTGGCTCGGCGGCTGGGCCATCGCCATGACCGGCGTCCTGGTCATCGGTTCACTGGCCGACGTCGCCGTCCACTTCGGCCTCCTCGCCGCCGGCCTCGACAGCTGGGCCGCGAACGACGTGATCCGCCAGAGCCTGACGGTCGTGGTGATCCTGGCCATGACCGCCATCTGCGTCATCGGCACCGAACTCTCGGCGCACCTCCAGGACATCCTCATCCTCGCCCAGGTCTTCTTCCTCCTGGCCTTCGCGGTGGTCGCCATCCACCGCGTCTACGCCGGCACCAGCACCCTCGACTCCATCGAGCCGTCGATCACCTGGCTCAACCCCTTCGGGGCCGGCGGCGCCGCCCTGACCGGGGGACTGCTCCTCGGCGTGTTCATCTACTGGGGCTGGGAGTCCGCGGTGAACCTGACCGAGGAGGTCGAGAACTCCGCCACCGCCCCCGGCAAGGCGGGCGTCTGGTCGACCGTGGTCCTCCTGGTCACCTACCTGTCCGTCGGGTTCGCCGTCGTCGGCTACGCGGGGACCGCCTTCCTCGCCGAGAACGCGGCGGAGGAGGAGGCCATCTTCGCGGTTCTGGCCCACGAGGTGATGGGCGGCTGGGACTGGGTCGTGCTCCTCGCGGTCTGCACCTCCGCGCTCGCCTCCACCCAGACCACGATCATCCCCGCCTCCCGCACCGCCCTCTCGATGGCCCGCCGCCACGCACTGCCGCCGCCGCTCGCCCACATCCACCCGCGGTTCCGGACCCCCGACGTGAGCACCTGGTGGGTGGCCGGCATCGCCATCGGCTGGTACCTCGTCGTCAACCAGATCAGCGAGAACGCCCTCCTGGACTCCCTCACGGCCCTCTCCCTGCTGATCGCCTTCTACTACGCGCTCACCGGTCTGGCCTGCGCCGTCTACTACCGCCGCCACCTGCTGGAGAACCTCCACAACTTCCTGCTCATCGGCCTCGGGCCGGTGGTCGGCGCCGGCCTGCTGGGCTGGCTGCTGGTGGAGTCCATCGGGGACATGTCCAACCCGGAGAACTCGGCCGGCGGAGTCTCCTGGTTCGGTCTCGGGCCGCCTCTCGTCATCGGGATCGCGATCTTCCTCGTCGGCCTGCTCGTCATGTGCTCCTGGCGGCTGCGGGACGGCAGGTTCTGGCAGGAGCGGCGCGGAGTGGCGGACCCGGAACTCGTACACGGCAAGAAGAAGCCCTGAGGCCCCGCCTCCCGCGGCCCTTTCCCGAGGCCCTGCGGACGGCCGCGAGAGGAGACCCCGATGTCTGTCGTCCTGGGGTACGACGAGTCGCCCGGAGCGGAACGGGCCCTGCAGGTGGCTCTGGAAGTCGCCACCGCCTTCGGCGAGCCGCTCGTCCTCGTCTACGGGGCGGCCGCCCCCGGCGTCACCGGGGAGGAGTACCGGGCGCACCGCGAAGCCGTCCGCCAGGCGGGCCGCAGCGCCCTGGCGCACGCCGTCCGGGCCGCCGACGAGGCGGGCGTGCCCTCCACGGTCGAGGTGCGGGACGAGAAGCCGGCCCAGGCCCTGCTGGCCGCGGCCGAACGGCACCGCGCGCGGGTCATCATCGTCGGTACCTGGGGGGACAGCCCGATCCGCGGCGCCCTCCTCGGGTCCACCCCGCACAAGCTGCTGCACCTCTCGCCCGTTCCCGTCCTGTGCGTGCCGACGGAGAACCCTCCGGGATAGTGGTCCGTTGGTCCGCCGGTGGCTGAAGATCACCCGATTTATTTGGGCCAATGGCCCACTCGATGGATGCCGTGTTGAGCCAGTGGGCCTTCGGATGCTTATCTGTGCCGTATCCAAGTACTTGTGGCGCCGCGCGGCGCCGGACGGCGACGAGGCCGGATCCGGAGCGCGGCGCCTTCGCCGTGCCCGTCCGCCGCCCACCACCCCCGGGCGGCCGCCGGGCCGGCGCGCACCACTGCAAGGGGGGCGGCACACCGCCGTGAAGAGGATGTTCGTGGCTCCGGATCCGGGGCGTCTGAGGCTCAGGAACGCACTGCGCGCGGTGCTCGGCATCGCCCTCGCCGTGGCCGCCGCCGAGCTGTGCGGCCTGTCCCTGACCGCCTCGATCACCGGGGGACTGGCGGCCCTGCTGGCCCTCTTCACCGTGGCCGACGCCGGCGTGCGCGCCCAGCGCGTGACCACGGCCCTGCTGCCCCTCGCCGGATTCCCCGTCCTCGCGCTGGCCACGACCCTCCACGGGATCCCGCTCGCCCGCGACGCGGCCTTCCTGGCCGTCGTCTTCGCCGGGGTCTACGCCCGGCGCTGGGGGCCGCGGGGGCACGCCCTCGGGATCTTCGCCTTCATGCACTTCTTCGTCACGCAGTTCCTGCACGCCGTGCCCGGACAGCTTCCCGAGCTGTACGCCGCCGTCGGTCTGGCGCTCCTGGCGGCCGGGGCCGTGCGGTTCGTGCTCTGGCCCATCGAGCGGCGCACCCCGCCGGCCGCCGCCCCGCCCGCACTGCCGGGCACCGGGCTGGCCCGGCCCACCACGCGGCAGGCCTTCCAGACCACCGCCGCCTGCGCCTTCGCCCTCGCCATCGGCCAGGTCCTGTCCGAGGACCGCTGGTACTGGGCCGTGGGAACCGCCTGGTGGATCTTCGTGAACACCGCCTCGCGCGGGGAGACCCTGGTACGCGGCTTCCGGCGCGTCCTCGGCACCGTCATCGGCATCGCCGCGGGCCTGCTGATCGCGGTGCCGCTGCACGGCGCGGCCGTGCCCACCGCCGCGCTGGTCGCCGTGTGCGTCTTCGGGATCTTCTACACCGCCCCCGTCTCGTACAGCTGGATGATGCTGGCCGTCACGGTCATGGCCGGCCTGCTCTACGGACTCCTCGGCGTCCTGCATCCCGGGCTGCTGCTCCTGCGCTTCGAGGAGACCGCGGTCGGGGCCCTCGGCGCCGCCCTCGCGGTGGTGCTGGTGCTGCCCGTCACCACCCACGCCACCAACGAGGCGTGGATCCAGCGCGCCCTGCGCTGCGTGCACGCCGCCACCGGGGAGGCGGCCGCCCGCCTGGCCGGCTCGGAGTCGGCCGACCCCACCCCGCACGCCGCCGAGCTGGAGCTGCTCCTGGGCCGGGTCCGGATGGCGCTGGCGCCCCTGGTGCACCCGCTCAGCCCCTTCCGCGCCCGCAAGGCCCGCGCCCGCCAGGTGATCGCGCTGCTGGACGACTGCGCCCGGGAGGTACGCGGGCTGGCGGCCGTCGCCGCCGACCCCGCGGCCTCCCACGACGCCCGGCTCGCAGCCGCGTGCTGGCGGGTGGAGGCGGCGGTCGAGGCCCTCACCGCCGGCGAGCGGGCGCTCGACGCCGCCACGGCCGGCGCCCGCCCGCAGGCCCGGCCCGCCCCCGCCGGCGAACCGGCCCTCGCCCACCTCCACGGCCTGGAACGGGCCCTCGCGGAGCTGGCGACACCCCTGCACAGCGACCCCCGCAGCCCCCTGGTCCGGGCCTGACGGCCGTCAGCCCGCGGTCAGCCCCGCCGGGCCTTCCGCCAGCCCGGCCGGCAGGCTTCCCGGGGTGTGCACCACGCCGAGGACCTGGGTGGGCCGGGTGAGGGCCACGTACAGGTCGCTCGGCTGGAAGTCGGCCGGCTCCACCACGACCACCGTGTCGAACTCCAGCCCCTTGGCCTGCCGCGGGTCGAGGAGTACGACCTGCCCGGTCAGGTCCGGCTCCCCGTCCGCCCGTACCCCGGGCAGCACGGCGGCCAGCGTCTCGTGCAGCGCGCGCGGGGCGATCACCGCCAGCCGCCCGTCGGCCGGGAGCGCCTGCCGCACGGCCTCCCCGGCCGCCGCCAGGTCTCCGGCGGCCCGGACCCAGGGCCGTACCCCGGTGGAGCGCACGGAGCGCGGAGGCTCGAAACCGGGGTCGCGGGCCCGCAGGACGGCCGCCGCCACCTCCATGACCTCGGCGGGCGTGCGGTAGTTCACCCCCAGCCGGACCAGCTCCCAGCGCTCGCCCACGTACGGCGCGAGGACCCGCTGCCAGGAGCCGCAGCCCGCCTCGTCGGCCGTCTGCGCCGGATCGCCGACCAGGGTCATCGAGCGGGTCGGGCACCGCCGCATCAGCAGCCGCCAGGCCATCTCCGACAGCTCCTGCGCCTCGTCCACGATGACGTGCCCGAAGGCCCAGGTGCGGTCGGCGGCGGCCCGCTCGGCCGCGCTGCGGTGGTCGGCCTCCTCCTGCCGCTCCGCCATTCGCTCGGCGTCGATGATGTCGTGCGCCGCGAGGAACTCGTTCTCCTCGTCCTCGAACTCGAAGGACTGCGAACCCTCCGACAGGTCCAGCACCCCCTGGGCGTAGGCGACGCGCCGCTCCCGCTCCCGCTCCTCGGCCGCCCGCCGGGCGCTGTCGTCCTCCCCGAGCAGTTCCGCCGCCTCGTCCAGCAGCGGCACGTCGGCGGGCGTCCAGTCCGGCCGGGCCGAGTGCGGGCGGCGGATCAGCTCCGCCTCGTGCGCGGGCAGGTGCGCCGGGTCGGCCAGGAAGTCGGCGACCAGCCGCTGCGGCGTGAGGGAGGGCCACAGGGTGTCGACGGCGGCGTGCACCGCGGCGCTCGTCGCGATCTCCTTGCCGAGCTGGGCGACGTCGTCCGGGCCGAGCAGGTTCGGGCCGCCGTACGGATCGGCGCCCAGCCGGTCGGCGAGCTGCGCGGTCAGGGCGTCGATGACGCGGAAGGCGAAGGCGGGCCGGGCCAGGTTGTGGGGCAGACCCGTGGCCCGGGCCCGGTCCCGTGCCTCGTACGCCATCGCCCGGTCCAGCAGCAGGGTCCCGTAGTCGTCGTGGTCGATCTCCAGCGCGGGTTCGGGCACGGTGTCGTACTCCTCGCCACTGCCCGCCGGAACGGTGTCGGGCAGCCGCTGGCGGTCGGCGACGACCCGGGCCAGGACCTCCGCCATCGAGGCCCGGCCCTTGACCGCGGCGGCGCCGGGCCGGTCGGTGCCGGTGGCGTGCACGCCGGGGAAGAGCTCGCCGGGGGTGGCGAGGAGGACCCCCGTCTCGCCGAGCGCGGGGAGCACCCCGCCGATGTAGCCGAGGAAGGCCGGGCCCGGACCGACGATCAGCACGCCCCGCCTGGCCAGCAGCTCTCGGTGGGCGTACAGCAGGTAGGCGGCGCGGTGCAGCGCGACCGCCGTCTTGCCGGTCCCGGGGCCGCCCTCCACGACCAGTACCCCGCGGTGCGAGGAGCGGATGACCCGGTCCTGTTCGGCCTGGATGGTGCGCACGATGTCGTGCATGCGGCCGGTCCGGGCGGCGTCGAGCGCGGCGAGCAGGACGGCGTCCGCGTCGGCCCCCTCGTGCCCGGTGCGTTCGGCGTCGGTCAGGTCGAGGATCTCGTCGTGCAGGGCGGTGACGGTCCGGCCGCGGCTGCTGATGTGCCGGCGGCGGCGCAGCCCCATGGGGGTGTGTCCGGTGGCGAGGTAGAACGGGCGGGCCACGTCGGCGCGCCAGTCCACGACGAGCGGGGTGCGATCCGTGTCGTCCGCGCGGATTCCGATGCGGCCGATGTGGTGGTCGCGGCCGTCGGAGAACTCCAGGCGGCCGAAGCAGAGGCCGTTCTCGCCACCATTCAGGGCGGATAGCAGACCGGACTGCTCGGCGACCATGACGTCACGCTCCAGCCGGGCCTGGAATCCGCTGCCGACCTCCCGCAATGCCCCCTCGACCGCACGTTCGGCCTGGTCGCGGAGCTCGTCGAGGCGCCGATAGAGGTCGGTGACGAATTGCTGCTCTTTCCGGAATTCCTCGGTTGACAATTGCACTCCTGCCGCGATACAGTGTCCTCGTAAAGTTCTTCACGTCTGCGCCTCCGCGAAGATGTGAAACATCAAATATACGCACTTCGATCCCGCGGCAGTCAATTGGCATAGCCAATTCGGCCGGGGGATTTTTTGCGTACGGTGGATTCCATGACCACCGCACACGGCTCCGCCGACGGCATCGTCTACCGCCTCGCCCTCCCCGGTGACGCGGGCGCCATCGAGGCCCTGGACAGTTCCTTCACCACCGACACCGTCTTCGAGGTGGCCGCGACCGACACCGGCTTCACCCTCCGCGAGGTCCCCGTGGAGCCGCCGCTGCACAAGGTGTTCCCGCCCGAGGAGCACGACGAGCAGGCGCTCGCGGGCGCCCGGGACTCGGCCGGTGACGCGCGGACCTACGTGGCCCTGGCCGGCGGACGGGTGTGCGGCTTCGCGGCCGTGGGCTACACCCCCTGGAACCGGCGCCTGGCGATCGAGGACATCGAGGTGGCGCCCGCGCACCGGGGGCGCGGCATCGGCCGCGCGCTGATGGAATGCGCGGCCGAGTTCGCCCGCGAACGCGGCGCCGATCACCTCTGGTTGGAGGTCAGCAGCGTCAACGCCCCCGCGGTGCACGCCTACCGGCGCATGGGCTTCACCTTCTGCGGCCTGGACACCGCCCTCTACGGGGGCACGCCGGCCGCCGGCGAGCAGGCGCTCTTCATGAGCCGGCCGTGCGGCTGAGCCGGCCGGGCGGGAACCCGGGCGCAGGGCGCGGCCGCCACGGTGCGTGGTCAACTCCCGTAAACGCGCCGGATCGTACGCCCCCCTGGGCCTCGCCCGCAGGACGATCGGCGTAGATCACTCGGAGGAGTGTTCCGAACGTCTGCACCGCCCGGCGCTGACCAGCGGCATGTACAACGGGTGATTGTTCATTGCACATTCATCCGGCACGTACAGGGTGGATCTGGCCGGACAGGGGGTAACCGCCCGGAATGGAAATACTTCAACAGCGTTCCACCACCGCTCAGGTGTGGGGAGCGGCCGAGGAGTTCATCCGGCTCTTCCACGGGGAGAGCAAGGACGCGGGTGACGTACGGGTCCGGCTCGCCGCCGTACGGGCCGAACTCGCGGACACCGGCACCTACCGGCACACTCCCGAGGAGCTGGTCCACGGTGCCCGCGTGGCCTGGCGCAACAGCAACCGCTGCATAGGCAGGCTGTACTGGAACTCCCTGCGGGTGCGCGACCGCAGGGAGACCGCCGATGCGGACGGCATCGCCGCCGAGTGCTTCGAGCACCTGCGGGAGGCCACCAACGGCGGCCGGGTCCGGCCCACGATCACCGTCTTCGCCCCGGAGGGACCCGACCGCCCGGGGCCGCTGATCTGGAGCGAGCAGCTCGTCCGTTACGCCGGCTACGGGGACCACCACTCCGTGACCGTGGGCGACGCACGCAACGCCCCGCTCACCCAGGCCCTGCTCCGGCTCGGCTGGGCCGGCGGCCCCGGAACCCCCTTCGACCTCCTCCCGCTGGTGGTGCAGGGCGTCGACGACAAACCGCGCTGGTTCGACACCCCCGCGGACGCCGTGCTGGAGGTGCCCCTCACGCACCCCGACGGGGAGGGCGACGGGGACGGCTGGGCCGACTGGAAACTGCGCTGGCACGCCGTACCCGCCATCTCCAACATGTGCCTGGAGATCGGCGGCATCCACTATCCGGCCGCACCGTTCAACGGCTGGTACATGGGCACCGAGATCGGCGCCCGCAACCTCGCCGACGCGGACCGCTACAACCTGCTGCCCGCGGTCGCCCGCCGCCTCGGCCTGGACCTCACCACGGAACGCTCGCTCTGGAAGGACCGGGCGCTGGTGGAGCTCAACCGGGCCGTCCTGCACTCCTTCGACCGGGCCGGCGTCACCATCGCCGACCACCACACCGAGTCCCGGCGCTTCCTGGACCACCTGGAGCGGGAGGAGCGCAAGGGGCGCGAGGTGGGCGCCGACTGGTCCTGGATCGTGCCCCCGATCTCCGGCTCCGCCACGCCGGTCTTCCACCGCACGTACGAGGACCGGCCGAGCAGTACGGCCTACGTCCACCATCCCGGCGCACAGGGACGCGCCCAAGGGCGAGATTTGGTCTAGACCTTCTGTTACGGTCGCCCCGTACGGATCCTGGACGGCGGAGAGGGGCACCCGGTGGACGACGCGGACAGGACGGACCGGGGCGGCGGACACCGGTGCCGGATCGGCTCGTTCACCTCGGGGGGCGGCCGCGGCATCACCACCGCGGCCGTGGATCCCGCGACCGGGGCCCTGACCGTCCTGACGGCCTGTGACACCGTCGAGGACCCCTCGTACCTAGCCGTCGCCCCGGACACCGGGGTGCTCTATGCGGTCAGCGAGACCGAGCAGGGTGCGGTGTGCGCCTTCCGGCCCACTGCCGGGGGCCTCGCCGCGCTCGGTCCCGCCGTCCCCGTCGGCGGCTCCGGACCCACCCACCTCAGCGTGGCGGCGGGCCGGTTGCTCACCGCCAACTACACCTCCGGCAGCGTCAGCAGGCTTCCCCTCGGCGCCGACGGCCGTCCGGGCGGGCCGGCGTCCGTCCTCGTGCACGAGGGCTCGGGGCCCGATGCGGACCGCCAGGAACGCCCGCACGCCCACCAGGTACTGCCCGACCCGACCGGCCGCTGGGTGCTCAGCGTGGACCTGGGCTCCGACTCGGTACGGGTCTGCGCGCCGGACCCGGCCACCGGGGGGCTGCGGGTGCACTCCGAGACGCCGCTGAGGGCCGGGACCGGCCCGCGCCACCTCGCCTTCCACCCGGACGGCACGGTGGTCTACGTCCTCCACGAGCTGGAGCCGCAGCTGACGGTCTGCCGGTGGGAAGCGGCCGCGGGGCGGCTGGAGCCGGTCGGCGAGGTCCCGGTCGCTCCTGAGGGCGCTCCAGGGGCCGCACGGGCCTATCCGTCGGCGGTCGTCGCCTCGCCCGACGGACGGTTCCTCTGGGCCGCCGTCCGGGGTGCCGACATCCTCGTCACCTTCTCCCTGGCCGAGGGGGCCGAGCAGCCGCGGCCGGGTGCCGCGGTGGACTGCGGAGGCAGCTGGCCGCGCGATCTCGTCGCCGACCCCTCGGGGCGCCGGCTGTACGCGGCCAACGAGCGCTCCGGGGACGTCACCTGGTTCGAGGTGGACCCGCTGACCGGGGTGCCGCGCAGGGCCGGCTCGGTCGCCGTGCCCGCCGCCACCTGCGTGGTCTTCGGCTGACCGGCGACCGGGGGCCGCCGGCCCGCCCGGACGTACGGGTGCCCCGCCACCGGAATCCGGCGGCGGGGCACCCGTGCACGCGGGTCAGTGGGAGGTGGCTCCCTGGGTGATCCCCAGGGCCGCGGAGTACTGGGCGACGGCCAGCTTGCCGAGAGCCGGGTAGGCCCCGAGCACCTCGGCGGTGGCGCAGTCGGCCTCCTTGCAGGCGGTGTCCAGCAGCCCCTCGGCCGCCTCCGGGCCGATCAGGTACGGGGCGAGCGCCAGCTGCGTGGAACCCTCGCGGCGCAGCTGCTCGGCGACCGCGGCCACCGAACCCTCCTGGTCCAGCGCGGCCGCCTGGACGGGCACGGCGAGCCGGGCGGCGAGCAGCATGCCGGTGATCCCGGCGGCCTGGACGGCCTCCTCGCCGCCGGTGGTGGCCAGGACGATGCCGTCCGCGGCGGTGGTCACCGTGAACAGGCGGGCGCGGTCGGCGCGGGCCAGGCCCGCCTCCGACAGCCGCACGTGCAGGCCCTCGGCGAGCAGCGGGTGCGGGCCGAGCACGTCGGCCAGCTCGGCGGCGGCCGAGGAGTCCATCAGGGCCTGGCGGACCCGGCGCAGCAGATCGCTGTCCGGCCCGGCCAGCAGCGGCACGACCACGGCGTCCGGGCCGGTCGGCGCGGGCACCTCGTGGCCGGCGGCGCGGGCGAACTCCGCGCGCGCGGCACGCTCGGCCGCGACGGCGGTCAGCGCGCCGGACAGCGTCGGGAACTCGGAGGCATCGTCACCGTCGAGGAAGCCGATGCGGGCGTCCAGGCCCGGCAGCTCGGAACGGCCGATGCTGATGATCTCTTCCGCGAGGCTCCGCGAGGAGGCCGAGGGGGCACCGGGCACGGCGAGCACCAGCGCGGGCGCGCCCTCGGGCGCCACCGCGGGCTCGGGCCGGCGGTGCCGTCCGGTCTGGCGGGGTCGCGGCATTCGTACGGGCAGGCCATTTGCGGGCCCAGTGGGGGAGCTCATGGCGCCGCATGCTACTGGCTTATCGGAACCGGGTGTTCGGGCAGGGCGGGCGCCGATGGCATCTGTCCGTATTTATCCGGTGAATGTGAGAAACGTCAACTGACGGACGGCAAGCGCCAGTCCACGGGCTGTGCACCCTGGCCCGTGAGCAGCGCGTTGGTCCGGCTGAACGGCCGGGAGCCGAAGAAGCCGTAGTCGGCGGATTTGGGGGAGGGGTGCGAGGACTCCACCACCGGCAGTTCGCCGAGCAGCGGCCGCAGGTTCCGGGCGGCCCGGCCCCAGAGGATGGAGACGAGCGGCTTGCCGCGCGCGGCCAGCGCCCGGATGGCCTGGTCGGTGACGGCCTCCCAGCCCTTGCCCTGGTGCGCGTTCGACCGGCGGGGGGCGGTGGTCAGGGAGCGGTTGAGCAGCAGGACGCCCTGCCGCGTCCACGGCGTCAGGTCGCCGTTCGCCGGCCGGCCGGTTCCCAGGTCCCGGTGCAGTTCCAGGAAGATGTTGTCCAGGCTGGGCGGCACCGGCCGCACCTCGGGGGCCACCGAGAAGGACAGCCCCACGGCGTGCCCCGGGGTGGGGTAGGGGTCCTGGCCGACGATGAGGACCCTGACCTCGTCGAAGGGCTGCTGGAAGGCGCGCAGTACATGTGCCCCCGCGGGGACGTACGTTCTCCCCGCTGCGATCTCGGCGCGCAGGAAGTCGCCCATGGCGGCGATCTGCCCCGCCACCGGCTCCAGAGCGCGGGCCCAGCCCGGCTCGACGATCTCGTTCAACGGTCGTGGTGCCACAGTGGATCACTCTACTGGCCGATCCCCGGCACCCTCCACCCGCTCCGTCGCGCCCCGTCGCCGGGCCGTGCCCCCGGTCCCCGGCCCTGCTCCCGCCCTGTCCCCGGGGCGGGCTAACCGCTCAGCCGGGCGGCCCGCACGCACAGCACGTCCGGCAGGTGGTCGGCCAGCAGCTGCCAGGTGTCCCCGTCGTCGTGGCTGGCGTACAGCTCGCCGTTGCGGTTGCCGAAGTAGACCCCCGCCGGGTCGGCGTCGTCCGTGCACAGGGCGTCGCGCAGCACCGTGCCGTAGTGGTCCCCGGCCGGCAGTCCGCGGGACAGGGGCTCCCAGGTGGCTCCCGCGTCCCGGGTCCGGAAGACCCGGCACCGGTGCTCCGCCGGGACGCGGTCGGAGTCGGCGTTGAGCGGGAAGACGTAGGCGGTGTCCGGCCGGTGCGGATGGGCGGCCACCGCGAAGCCGAAGTCGGACGGCAGACCGCCCCCGATGTCGGTCCACCGGCCTCCCGCGTCGTCGCTGCGGTAGACGCCCCAGTGGTTCTGCAGGTACAGGCGGTCCGTGTCCGCGGCGTCCTGGGCGATCTTGTGCACGCACTGCCCGAACTCCGGATGGGGATCCGGCAGGAACACCGCCGAGACCCCGTCGTTGGAGGGCGACCAGCTCGCGCCGCCGTCCTGGGTGCGGAAGACCCCGGCGGTGGAGACGGCCACCGTCACCGCGTCCGGGTCGCGGGGGTCGGTGATCACCGTGTGCAGGCCCTCGCCGCCCCCGCCCGGCTCCCAGCTCTTGCGGCTCGGGTGCTCCCACAGAGGCCGGACCAGCTCGAAGGACTCCCCGCGGTCGGTCGAGCGGAACAGCGCGGCCGGCTCCGTCCCCGCGTACACCACGTCCGGAGCCTCCGGCCCGGCCGGATGCAGCTGCCAGACGCGCTCCAGCGAGGCGCCGGTGTCCTTGGGGAACTTCACCGCGGCGGTGGAGGGTTCCCGCCAGGTCGCTCCCAGGTCGTCGGAGCTGAAGACCGACGGCCCCCAGTGCAGGCTGTCCGCACCCACCAGCAGCCGCGGCACGGGACCCCGCCGGTCGACGGCGACCGCGTAGACGGCCTGGGCGTTGAAATGGGGGCCCTCGAACTCCCAGGGGCCGTCCCCCCGGCGGCGGCCGGTGAACAGTCCCTTGCGGGTCCCTACGAGCAGCAGTACCTCGGCCATGGCCGGTACCTCCGGACTTCGTCGCCCTCACCGGGCGTTCGGTGTTCAGGTGTTCCTTGCCGGTGTCTTCCGGCCAGTCTGCACCCGCCCACCGACAGAGGCCCGGCGGACGGCGCGGGGCCCTGAATGGCTGATCGATACCGACCGTTCACGGGTTGGAAATGGTTGCTGCTTGCATAGAGGTGTCCGGAATCGGTTGACTTCGGGCCACTGCCGTCGTACGCGAGAGGACCTCAGTGGCCACCGAGCACCTGTCACCGCTCGACCTCGCCTTCTGGCGGATCGAATCCGCCGCCCATCCCATGCACCTCGGCGCCCTCGCCGTCTTCACCGCCGGGGGGCCCGGCGCCGCCGAGCACGCCGCGGAGCTGATCGCCGCCCGCTGCCCCGCCGTGCCGGGCCTGCGCCGCCGGATCCACGACGTCCTGCTGCCCTTCGGCGCGGCCGCCTGGTCGCCCGACCCCGGCTTCGACCCGGCGCGCCACGTCTTCCTCGTACGGACGGGGTCCCCGGACCCGCACACGGCGGCCGGGCCGCTGATGGCGCGGCCGCTGGACCGCGAGCTGCCGCCGTGGGAGGCGCACGTGCTGGCCGGACCGGACCCCGGTTCCTTCGCGGTGCTCTTCAAGTTCCACCACGCCCTCGCCGACGGCCTGGGCGCCCTCGCCCTGGCCGCCTGCCTCTTCGACGAGGGCCCGCCGCCGCGGGGCCCCGTGCGGCCCGTGCCCCAGCAGTGCCCCGGCTCCGCGCTGCGCCGCCTCCCCGGAGTACTGGCGGCCCGGGTCCAGGACGTCGGCCAGGCCCTGGAGATCGGCGCGGCCGTGGCCCGCGCGGGGCTGCCGCTCGGGGTTCCCCCGGCCCTCACCGCCGGCCTCGCGGCGCGCCCGGCCCGGCCGGGGACCCGCGCGATCGCCGGGCTCGCGCTGGACCTGGACGAGGTCAACCTGATCCGCAAGGCCGCCGGCGGGACCGTGAACGACGTACTGATCGCCCTGGTCGCGGGCGGGCTGCGGCGCTGGCTGGCCGGACGGGGCGACCCCGTGCCCCAGGGGGCCGGGCCGCGCGCGCTGATCCCCGTGTCCCGCCGCCGCGGGCCGGGTGCGCCCGGCCGCGCCGGCAACCGGCTCTCCGGCTACGTGCTCCGGCTGCCGCTCGCCGAGCCCGACCCGTGGCGCCGCCTGGGCTCCGTACGCAGGGGCATGGACCGGAACAAGGACGCCGGGCCCGCCCGCGGCGCCGGGGCGGTCGCCCTGCTCGCCGACCACGTCCACCCGCTCGGGCACCGGCTCGGCGGCCCGCTCGTCGCCCAGGCCGCCCGGCTGCTCTTCGACATCCTGGTCACCAGCGTCCCGCTGCCCGGCTTCACCTTCACCCTCGGCGGCAGCCGGGTCCGCTCGGTCTACCCCCTCGCCCCGCTGGCCCCGGGCCAGTCCCTGGCGGTGGCGGTCTCCACCTACAAGGGCACCGTCCATTACGGCCTGGTCGCCGACGGCGGCGCCGTCCCGGACCTGGACGCGCTGGCCGCGGCGCTGCGTGCCGAGCTGGACGCACTTGTACGAGAGGTCTCGTAGTACGAGGGATTTCGTAGTACGATTGTTCTCGTACTCAGCGCGCCGATCCCCGGCGTGCCCGGTAACCCTGGAGACCCCTGATGAGTGCTGCCGTCCCCGTCCCCGCCCCCGCCGCTGCCCCGGCCGTCGCGCACGCTGCTTCCGCCGCCCTGTTCGCTCCCTGGACCCTGCGCTCGGTCACCGTCCCGAACCGGGTGTGGATGGCCCCCATGTGCCAGTACAGCGCCGAGCCCTCCGGCCCCGACGCGGGCGTGGCCCACGACTGGCACTTCGCCCACTACGCCGCGCGCGCCGCCGGCGGCACCGGCCTGATCCTCCAGGAGGCCACCGCTGTCTCGCCGGAAGGCCGGATCTCCCCGTACGACCTCGGCATCTGGAACGACACCCAGGTCGAGGCGCTGCGCCGGATCACCTCCTTCCTCAAGGCCCAGGGAACGGTCCCCGGCATCCAGATCGGCCACGCCGGCCGCAAGGCCTCCACCGACCGGCCCTGGAAGGGCGGACAGCCGGTCGGGCCCGAGGCGCACGGCTGGCAGACCGCCGCCCCGAGCGCGGTTCCGTTCGCCGAGGGCCACCCGGTGCCGGACGAGCTGACGGTCGACGAGATCCGGGAGATCACCGGCCAGTTCGCCGCCGCCGCCGAGCGCGCGGTGGCCGCGGGCTACGAGGTCGTCGAGATCCACGGCGCCCACGGCTACCTCATCGGCGAGTTCCTCTCCCCGACGAGCAACCGGCGCACCGACGCGTACGGCGGCTCCTTCGAGAACCGGACTCGCTTCGCCCTCGAAGTCGTGGACGCGGTGCGGGCGGCCTGGCCGCAGGAGCTCCCGCTGTTCTTCCGGATCTCCGCGACCGACTGGCTGGAGGAGGACGGCTGGACGGCCGACGAGACGGTGCGGCTGGCCTCCCTGCTGCACGAGCACGGGGTCGACCTGCTCGACGTCTCGACCGGCGGCCTGGCCCCCGGGGCCAGGATCCCGGTCGGCCCCGGCTACCAGGTCCCCTTCGCCGCCCGGGTGAAGGTCGAGACCGCGCTGCCGGTCGCCGCCGTCGGCCTGATCACCGAGCCGGAGCAGGCCGAGAAGATCCTGGCCGACGGCGAGGCCGACGCGGTCCTGCTGGGGCGGGAGCTGCTGCGCGACCCGTACTGGGTCCGCCGCGCGGCCGTCGAGTTCGGGGAGGAGCCGCGCACGCCGCACCCGTACCACCGCGCCTGGTGAACCCCCCGCGGCCCGGCCCGCCCGGACCCGTGGGCCGGCCTCGGGTGGCCGCGGTCCGCGGGTCCTACGACGACTCTCGTACGATGGGGGCCGGAGCAAGCCGAGTGAGCGGAGCAGGGACATGACGGAACGGGACGCGACCCGCACCCTCGCCCACCCCCCGACGGCCGAGATCCGCCTGGAGGGCGTCCTGCACGCCCTCTCCGACCCGCTGCGGCTCTCCATCGTCCGCGACCTGGCGGCCTCCGCCTCGGAACTGGCCTGCTCGTACTTCGACCTGCCCGTCACCAAGTCCACGACCACCCACCACTTCCGCGTCCTGCGCGAGAGCGGCGTCGTCCACCAGACCTACCGCGGGACGACCAAGCTCAACAGCCTGCGCCGCGCAGACCTGGAGACCCTCTTCCCGGGCCTCCTGGACGCCGTCCTCACGGCAGCCGGATCCGAAGCGGCCCGCCTGGACCACCCGTGACCTCCGGGCCGCCCCAGGCGTAGTCAACTCCCGGTGGCGGGGCGGTGGTTCTCCGTACGATGCGTGCGAGGTGACGGGCGCCCGGCCGGCCGGTCCCGGGGACACCGCCCCCGTCAGGCCGGGTCCGCGGCGTGGAGGAGGCCCGGCCAGTCCGGGATCTTCACGGAGCGGCGGCCCAGGGAGCGCCCCAGGTCCGACTCGGCCGACTCGATGGCCAGCCAGCCCGGCCACAGGACCGGGCGCAGGCCCGCCGCCCGGAGCGCGTCCAGCGGGTCGCCGGGGAGCTCGCGCCGGGCCAGCGCCCCCGCGTCCTGGAGCAGCGAGGAGACCGTCTCCTTGGCGCAGGGCCGGTTCGTGCCGATCACCCCGGTCGGACCCCGCTTGATCCAGCCCGCGACGTACTCGCCGACCGAGGCCCGGCCCCCGCGCAGCACCCGCCCCGCCGCGTGCGGGACGGTGCCCTTCGCCGGGTCGAAGGGCAGGCCGGGCAGCGGGACGCCCTTGTACCCCACCGAGCGCAGCACCAGCTGCGCGTCGAGGTCCTCGTACGCACCCGTGCCGGTCACCCCGCCGAGGCCGTCCGGGAGCGTCCGCTCGAAGCGCACGGCCCGGACACGGCCGTCGGGCCCGCCCAGCACCTCCACCGGCCGGAGGTAGAACCGCAGCGCGATGCAGCGCTGCGCGGGCGGCGAGCCGTCCGGGCCCCGTTCCGCCCAGCCGCGCAGCACCTCCAGGTTGCGGCGCGCCGCCGCGGGGAGCGCCGCCGCCGCACCCGGGTCGGCGTACGCGGGATCCAGAGCCAGCTCGGCGGGGTCCACCACGGCGTCCACCGAGGGCAGCGTGCCCAGTTCCCGCAGCTCCTTGGTGGTGAACTTGCCCTGCGACGGCCCGCGTCGGGCCACCATCGACACCGTGCGCAGGCCGCTGGCGCCCAGCGCGCCCAGTGCGGGCTGCGGCATGTCGGTCGGCGTCAGCTCCGGCACGCCGCGCGCCAGGATCCGCGTCACGTCCACGGCGACGTTGCCCGCGCCGATCACGACCGCCGCATCCACCCCGGGCAGGTCGAAGGTCTCGGCCGCGGCGTCCGGGTGCCCGCTGTACCAGGACACGAAGGCCGTCGCGGAGTGCACCCCGGCCAGTTCCTCGCCGGGGATCCCCAGCAGCCGGTCCCGGGCCGCCCCCACGCAGTACACCACCGCGTGGTACAGCTCCAGCAGCCGCGCGGGGGGCAGCGGCTCCGCGCCGACCTCGACGTGGCCGAGGAAGCGGATCCGTTCGTCCTCCAGCACGGTGCGCAGGCTGCCCTGGAGCGATTTGATCTTCTCGTGGTCGGGGGCGACCCCGTACCGCACGAGCCCGTACGGGGCCGGCAGCCGGTCCAGCACGTCGACCCGGACGCCCGGCACCTCGCGCTGCTGGGTCAGCGTCTGGGCGGCGTACACCCCGCTGGGGCCCGATCCGACGACGGCGATTCGAAGCACGGCGGAACTCCTTGCGCAGGTGGTCCCAGCATGACACCGGTGCGCCCGGCCGTCAGCCCATCGCGCGCATCCGCGCCATCTCGGCGGTCTGTGTCGCCACGACCTCGTTGGCCATCTCCTCGACCGTCACGTTGTTCCCGTCGGCAAGCGCCTCGCCCGCCATCGTCAGGGCGCCCGCGTGGTGAGCGGTCATCAGCTTCAGGAAGAGCCGGTCGAAGTCGGCGCCCCGGGCCTGCGCCAGCTCCTGCAACTGCTGCTCGGTGGCCATGCCCGGCATGGCTCCGTGGTCGTGCCCGGCGGAGCCCGCGGCGGGTGCCGGGTAGCGGCTCAACCACCCTTCCATCGCCCCGATCTCGGGCTTCTGCGCGGCCGCGATCCGTTCCGCGATCCGCTTGACCCCCTCCGCCGCGGCCCGGTCCGGTGCCAGTGCGCTCATGGTCAGGGCCTGCCGGTGGTGCTCGATCATGCCCTGCACGTAGGCGTGGTCCGCCGCGTTCGGGCTGTCGTCGGGCTGCTCCTTCGCGGCCTGCCCGGGGGAGAGCGTGCGGGCCTTCTCGCCGGGCCTGCCGGGGGCGATCACGACGGGCCCGCCGTCGTCCGCACCGGCCTTCGCCGCGGAGCTCCCGCGACCCTCCTGGCAGCCGGCGAGCGCGAGCAGGAGGCCGACGGCCACGACCGTCCCGGTGATCCGGCCGGGCCGCGTCCGCAAGGCGTTGCGACCCCGGAGGTCTTTTGTCATGTCCATGAAAAGACGATACTGCCGGGGTCCTGGTTCCGTTCCCACGGCGGACGGAATCGATCGGACTCCCATGGGAGGGCACAGTGACCCCGATGCACACCACGAGAGTGCGGAACAGGAGTCTGGGAGCGGCCGTCGCCGCGGCCGGGCTGATCGCCGCGCTCCTCGCGGCCGGACCCGCGGCCGCTTCCCCGGACCCGGGTGAATCAACACCCGGAACGGGCGGTCAGCAGAGCACCGGCCTCGCCCAGGGCCGGGAGCTCGCACCCGGCGAGATCCCCGGCCAGGACGAGATCGTCCACAGCCGCAACATCACACCCCTGGCCAACGTCCCCAGCACCTTCCCCGGCATCACCAACTCCGACCTGGCCTTCCAGGGGAAGTACGCCTACGCGGGCAACTACAACGGCTTCACGATCTACGACATCGGCAATCCGAAGGCGCCCAAGACCGTCAGCCAGGTGCTCTGCCCCGGCGGCCAGAACGACATCTCCGTCCACGGCGACCTGCTCTTCCTCTCCACGGACTCCTCGCGCAGCGACGACTCCTGCAACAGCGTCTCGCAGCCCGCGACGGAGAAGTCCTCGTGGGAGGGCATCAAGATCTTCGACATCAAGGACAAGAAGAACCCCCGGTACATCAAGTCCGTCGAGACGGCCTGCGGTTCCCACACCCACACCCTGCTGTCGGGCGATCGCGACATCTACCTCTACGTCGCCTCCTACTCGCCGAACGAGGCCTTCCCGGACTGCCGGCCGCCGCACGACGGCATCTCGGTGGTGAAGGTCCCGAAGAAGAAGCCGGCCCAGGCCGCGGTCGTCGCCTTCCCGATCCTCTTCCCGGACGGCGGCAACCCGGGCGGACCGGTCAACCCGGGCGTCTCCAAGACCACCGGCTGCCACGACATCACCGTGCTGCCGTCGAAGGACCTGGCCGCCGGCGCCTGCATGGGCGACGGCATCCTCTTCGACATCAGCAGGCCCGAGCAGCCGAGGGTCATCGACCGGGTCCAGGACAACGTGAACTTCGCGTTCTGGCACTCGGCGACCTTCAACGAGCGGGCGGACAAGGTGGTGTTCACCGACGAACTCGGCGGCGGCGGCAGCGCCACCTGCAACGCGGCCACCGGACCCGACCGGGGTGCGAACGGGATCTACGACGTCACCGGCCGCGGCGACCAGCGCGAGCTCGTCTTCCGCAGCTACTTCAAGATCCCGCGCCACCAGGCCGACACCGAGAACTGCGTGGCCCACAACGGCTCGCTGATCCCGGTCGGCGGCGGCCGCGACATCATGGTCCAGGCGTGGTACCAGGGCGGCGTCTCGGTATGGGACTTCACCGACTCCGCCCGCCCCGAGGAGATCGGCTACTTCGAGCGCGGCCCGCTGAGCACGGACCAGCTCGGCCTCGGCGGCTCCTGGTCGGCCTACTACTACAACGGGCACATCTACTCGAACGACATCGCCAAGGGCCTCGACGTGCTGAGGCTGGACGACCGGCGCACCGACAGCGCCAAGTGGGTCCGGATGGACCGGCTCAACGTGCAGACCCAGCCCGACTACCGATAGGTGCCACCGCGGGGCCTGCGGCTCCCGCGCTCAGAGCGGAACCGTTGCGCCGGGCGGCTCGCGGCCGTCCGGCGGAACGCCGAGTTCCCAGTCCAGCCCGTAACGGTGGAACAGCTCCGCCCGCAGCCGGGCCAGCGGCATCGGCGCCCCCGGCAGCAGCACGGCCACCACCGCGCCCATCAGCAGCGCCCGCAGCAGCGGGTAGTCGGTGTCCACGTCCTGCGAGCCGTACCGGGTGACGGCATGGCGCAGCAGCTCCGCCAGCCGCTGCTGCTCCGGGCACTGCACGAAGCCGTCCGCCGTGAGGATGCCCGCCATGTGCGTCCGCATCAGCAGGGGATGGTCCCGGGTCAGCCCGAGGACCGAGTCGATGGCACGGGCGAGGAGTTCACGTCCCCCGGATCCGGCGGGGGGCACCGGTTCGCGTTCCAGCGCCTCCTGCAGGGTCAGGTGCATCAGCCGGTGCACGGCCGACTGCAGCAACTGGCGCTTGCCCGGGAAGTAGTACGAGACCAGGCCGCGCGCCGCACCCGCCCGGTCGGCGATGTCGCCGAGGGTCGTGGCCTCGTAGCCGCGCTCGGAGACGAGTTCGACCGTGGCCTGGAGCAGCCGCTCCCGGGAACGTCTGCGCAATTCTTCATTGACCGATGCGCTGCGCGGGGACATGCTTACTCCTGCGTTGACTGGCTCGGAGCCAATATACTCAGCGCACGGGGCCGCCTGCTCTGGGTGACACGGGGGATCGCCCAGAGCAGGCACACCGCACTGCGTCGTGCGCGGATCAGGCCCGGCCCTCCTCGGGCAGCACGAAATGAGCCCCGTTCCCCGCGTCGTCGACGTGTACGACGTGACGGCCCACCCGGACCGTCTGCGTACCCGCCACCCGCCACGAGCCCTGCGGTACGGTGCGCCCGGTGCCCGTGCGGGAGCCTTCGCTGCCGGGTTCGTCGGCGTCGGTGCCGCCGAGCGGGGTCCAGACCTCCGTGAAGGTGCCGCCGTCGAGGTTCTCGCCCGTCTCGACCAGATCGGCGCCCTCGCGGCGCAGGGTCCCCACGTCATGGCCGGGGCTGCCGACCTCGTGGTGGAAGGTGACCCGCCGCCCGTCGTAGGCGGTGGTTCCGGCGAAGCCGCGGCTGTCGGCGTAGAACTCCCCGCTCTGGAGCCAGACCACGTGCTCCGTCTCGCGCATCGGGCCGCCGTCCCGGCTGATGCCGGCGCGCAGCCAGGCTCCGGGGAGGGGTGCGTTGATACCCCGAGCCTGACACGCACCCGGCCCCGGACCTCCACGGGCCGCCTGAGGAGCGGGGCGGCCCGGCCGGTCCGGGGGAGCGGTCGGCGAGCGCGCGGACCGGACTTCCCAGGTCGCCACGAGGGCCACCAGGGCCACGCCCAGCAGCCAGCCGCCGAGCACGTCGGAGGCCCAGTGCACGCCGAGGTGGACGCGGGTGAACCCGACGCCGAGCACCGACACCGCGGCCACCGTCCACGCGGCCCACGCCGTCCCCGTGGTCCACGGCGGCCAGGCCGTACGGACCGGACCCGCCGGGCCTCCCCGCGGGCCCGGCGCCCCCGGGGGCCGGTGGGGGAGCAGCCACAGCAGCAGTCCGCAGACCACCGTGGCCGTCATGGCATGGCCGGACGGGTAGGCCGCGTACTGGGCCGAGTCCACGGGATCGGTCCACACCGGGCGCTCCCGCCCCACCAGAGCCTTCAGTCCCTGCTGCACCGCTGACGCGACCAGGACGGCCAGCCCCACCCGCAGCGCCCGCCGCCGGTCTCCGCACCACCACAGCCAGGCGCAGGCCAGCACGGCCACGGCGCGCATGGTCCAGGGGTCCCACACCCAGTCGCTCAGCACCCGCATCGCCTGTGTGACCCCCGGGTGGAGCACGGCATGGGTGTGCAGGGCACGGGCCACGCGGGCGTCGAACGACAGCAGCGGCTGCCACTGCGCGAGCACCAGCGCGGTCAGAACGGCCGCCGACAGCGCGCAGCCGACGCCCACCCACCGAAATCGTTGGTTCCGCATCGGGTGATCCTCGCAGCAGCGGGACCGTCCGGGCAGGGCGGGCACGCCAGCGGAGGGCACCGCACCCGCCCGCCGGTGAACCCGGCCGGAGATGCCCGGCCGACCCGCCCGGCCCAGCGCGGACCGTCCCGGACCGGGCCGCGGCGTGCCGGAGCCCGCGCCTGGGACCGGCGCGCCGCGGAGGCCGGCGACCCGCGGCACCGGCAACCCGGTGAAGGCCGAGGCCTCAGGCCCGGATCACTGGGCCAGCGCGCTCAGGCCCGGTACGAAGGCCACCAGCAGCGGTACCGCCGGCACCAGCGTGGCCAGCGCCGTCAGCCGCAGGCGGCGCACCGCCGACAGCCGCGGCGCGGCCGACAGCAGCCTCCGCACCCGGTGCGTGACGTGCGCGTGCGGACCCGGGGCGGGCCCGAACACCCCGCGGTCCTCGTTCAGTCCGACCAGGGCCAGGGCGATCGTCAGCCGGCCGAACCGCCGCGAGGCGACGTCGTCGGCGGCCAGCTCCACCAGCCGGTGCATCTCCGTCTCGAACGCGGCGAAGACCGGCACCCGGGGGAAGCCTCCGGCCAGCGCCCGCGCGCAGTTCAGCAGCCAGTCGTGGCGCGCCGCCGCATGCCCCTGCTCGTGGGCCAGTACGGCGTCCAGCTGGCTCCCCTTGAGCCGGCCCAGGGCCGCTGTCGTGACCACCAGCTGCGGAGCCGTACCGGGCAGCCACCAGGCGTCCGGCCGTACCCCCTCCAGCACGACGAGCCGTGCGGCCGCCGGGTCCTCCCCGGGCAGCAGCGGGGCCCGGAGCAGCAGTTCGCTGCCCTGTGCCCGCCGCCGCGCACGAGCTCCCAGTACCTCCCGGGTCAGCCTCGCCCCCGTCCACAGCGCGCCGCCCGCCAGCGCCAGTGCCGTACCGGCCGCCCAGGGGCCACCGGCCGCGCCCAGCGCGTAGGCCTCGACCACCGAGTGCGGGGCGACGGCGAAGAGCCGGCCCCGGACCGCCAGCCAGGCGGCCGCCGCGCTGATCAGCATCGACAGCGCGAAGCACAGGAGCACGGCACCGACGACGCACTGCCACACCCACAGGGCGACGACGGGTTCACGCTCGGGCCAGTCGGCCCGGGCCAGCAGGCGGGGGGCGAGCACCGCGGTCAGGGCGCCGAGCAGCAGAAGAACGGCGGGGACCATCATGTGAGCCAGCCTATGAGCGCGGAGCTACCTGCGGGTATGGCCCGGGGGCATTGGTGACGCAGGACACGTCCGCGGACCCCGTCACATGCTCAGCAGCATGGCCAACGTCCCTATGCCCATGGCCAGTCGGCAGGCCCGGGCCAGTTCCGCGGACTTCAGGGGGGTGTCACCGCCCCCCGTGGCCGTGAGCGGCCGCGGTCCGCCGCCCGCCGCCACCAGCCGCGCCCCGCCCAGCAGCACGTACCCCGCGAAGTAGAGGAGCAGTGCACCGGTGACGAGCGGCGGACCGCCGCCGTGCCCGCCTCCGTACCCGGGCGCCGTCGTCATCGTCAGCGCCATGTAGGCCATGGCCAGAGAGCCGACGAGATGGTGCGCGTGGTGCACGCCCTCCCGCAGCAGCCACAGGGCGTGCAGCGCTGCCCCGCAGAAGACGGCCAGCAGGATCGGGGGTCCCCACGGGCCGAGCCCCGAGGGCGCGGCCATCACGGCCATGGCGAGCCCCATCAGCGCCTCGGCCAGTGCCGCACCGCGCCCGCCCCGGCCGGCTCTGCCCGCGCGCACCAGACAGGAGACGCCGCTCGCCGCGCACAGCAGGACCAGCAGCCAGGCGGAGACGGAGGCGGGCAGGGACGTGGTGGAACCGTGCACGGCGGAACCTCCCGGTTCGTCGGCGTCACGGGAAGGGATGCCCGTGCGCGGAGGTCCGCACGCCGGTCCGGGTTAGGCTCTCCTTGCCGTACCAGGCATGTCATATGCCACCGCGATGAACGGAGCCCGCATGACGACCCCCAGCCCCTCTCCGCTGAGCTTCCGCAGTGCCGTGGAGGCGGACGTACCGGAGCTGGTGGCGCTCGTGGAGTCGGCGTACCGGGGCGAGGCCAGCCGCGGGGGATGGACCACGGAGGCGGACTACCTGGACGGCCGGCGCACCGACGAGGACGGGGTCCGCCAGGTCATCGCGACCCCGGACAGCACCCTGCTCGTCGTCGAGCGGTCCGGGGGGATCGTGGCCTGCTGCCAGCTCGAACACCGGGGCGACCACGTCTACTTCGGGATGTTCGCCGTCCGCCCCGGACTTCAGGGAGGCGGCCTCGGCAAGGAGATCCTGGCCGAGGCCGAGCGCCGCGCGGGCGAGGTGTGGGGCGCCAAGGAGATGCGGATGACGGTGGTCAACGTCCGGGAGGAGCTCATCGCCTACTACGAGCGCCGCGGCTACCGGCGCACCGGCGAACTGAGCCCCTTCCCGTACGGCGACGAGCGCTTCGGCATCCCGCTCCGGCCGGACCTGGCCTTCGAGCTGCTGGTCAAGTCGCTCTGACGCCGGCCGTCACGCGGTGAAGCGGCCTGTGCTGCGGATCTCGGGGAAGTCGGTGGCCGCACCGTCCAGCCCGAGGGCCCGCGCGAGCCGCAGCTGATCCAGGGTGTTCACGGTCCAGCCGGTCACCCGGATCCCCGCCTCGTGCGCCGCCTCCACGGTCTCCAGGGAGATCCGCCGGATGTCCAGGGCGATCGTGGCGGCTCCGGCGGCCAGCGCGCGGTCCACGACGTCGGCGCCGTGCGGGTTCGCGTACAGGACGGTCCGCAGGCCCGGCACCAGCCGGGACGTTTCGGCGAGCACCGCGTCGTGGGCGGAGGCCACCTCCACCCGTGCGGTCAGGTCGTGCCGCAGCACGAGCGCGGCGAGCACCCCGGCGGCGGCCCGGTCCGTCACCGACACCTGCAGAGGGGTCCGGACCGCGTCCAGGACCTCCTCGAAGACCGGCACGTGCTCGCCCTGACCCGCGTCGAGTTCACGCAGGGCAGCCAGGGTCAGCTCGGCGACGGCCCCCGAGCCGTCGGTGGTCCGGTCCACTTCGGGGTCGTGCAGGGCGACGAGGGTGCCGTCCTTGCTCAGCTGGAGATCCAGTGCGATGACGTCCATGCCGGAGCGCTCCGCGCGGACGAACGACCGCAGGGTGTTCTCCGGTTCGACACCCATGACCCCGCGGTGACCGATGGTGAGGAAAGTCAAGGTTCTCTCGCTTCCGTCGACGGCGGCTCTCCGCGCGGACGCGGTGTCCCGACCGGTCGCGCGCGGTGAGGTCGCATGCTAGTGCGCCGCGGTCGCGTTGGGACCGCCCGTGCAGCGGCCTCGAAGGGCCGTACGGCCGCATCCCGTCAGGGCTCGCCGCCCGCCCCCGGCCCTGCCGCGTCACCCGCGGGTGGGCGCGTCCCCGTGGGCTTGACGGCCCGCGGCCGGGCCGTCCGACCGCGCCTCGGGCCGGGCTCCGGACGAGGCCTCCGCGGGGCTCCCGGGGCCGGTCCCGGGCCGGGTCTCCGTCCCGGTCCCGGCCTGGGCCTTCCCGGCCTGGGCCTTCCCGGTCCCGGTTCCTGGCTGCGGCCGGGCTCCGGACGGCGTCCGCGCGGGGGCCGGGAGGGCCGCCAGGTCGGTCAGCAGGGCCTGCGCCAGGTCGAGTTCCGCCAGGTGCTGCCGCTCGCTCCAGCGCAGCGCCAGGACCGGGAAGGCCCATTCCGACACGTCATCCGCCTGCTCCATCGCCTCCCGTACGGCGGCCAGTTCGCCCCGGGTCCGCTCCAGGTGCTCGCCGACCATCGCCCGCAGCCGCTCCGGTTCGGTCAGGTGCCCCAGCCAGATCCGCAGCAGCAGCCCGTGCTTGAGGACGGGGGGCCCGGCCTCGGACACGTCCGCGGCCCAGCCGGCCAGGGCCGCGCGGCCGGCGTCCGTGATGGCGTACCGGCGCTTGGCCCGCGCCTCCTCGGGGCCCGAGCGCGCCGATGCCGCGTACCCCAGCCCTTCGAGGCGGCGCAGCTCCGCGTAGATCTGGCTGATCGCCGGTGACCAGTAGAAGAAGCGCAGCGAGGAGTCCGCCCACTTCTTCAGTTCGTAACCGGTCCGCTCCCCGGGGAAGGAGAGCAGACCGAGAACCGCCCACGCGGTCGGCGGCAGCTCTTGCTTCTTCAGCTTCTGACTACTAGTCATATTCCTTATTGAAGTAGGGCCGGGCTCAGGACGCAACCGTGGAGGCACCGTGGAATTCTCCGTGATCTTCGAAGCTCAGCTCGCCGACCCGACGGTCGAACGGGAGCATCAGGTCATCCGCGACTGCGTCGAGCAGGCCGTGCTCGCCGAGCGGATGGGGTTCGACCGCATCTGGGCCGTCGAGCACCACTCGCTGAAGTGGTACGCACACATGTCCGCCCCGGAGATCTTCCTGACCTGGGTCGCGGCCAGGACGGACACCATACGCATCGGGCACGGGGTCGTGTGCATGCCCTTCAACTTCAACCATCCGGTGCGGGTCGCCGAACGGGCCGCCATGCTCGACCTGCTCTCGGGAGGGCGGCTCGACCTCGGGGCCGGCCGCGGTGGCACCGTGCAGGAGACCTCGCTGTGCGGGGTGGACAAGGAGCGCACCACGGCGGAGGTCGAGGAGGCCCTGAGGATCATCGGCAGGGCCTGGCAGGAGGAGGAGCTGGAGTACCACGGGGAGCTGATCGACATCGACCCCCACCCGATCCTGCCGCGCCCCGCGCAGACCCCGCACCCGCCGCTGTTCCTGGCGTGCAGCCGGGAGGAAACCCTGGTGCAGGCCGCCGAGCTGGGCATCGGGGCCCTGGTGATGGGCTTCGCCGGGCCGGAGTCCATCGCGAGGATGCGCTCCGTGTACGACGCCGCGGTGGCCGGGAGGGACGGCGGCCGCTTCGTCTCCTCCGTCGTCAACGACCACTTCTCGGTGCTCTGCCCGACGATCGTGCTCGACGACCCCGAGGAGGCCCGCCGCGTCGGCATCCGGGGCCAGCGGTTCTTCGCCCAGTCGATCGGCCACTGGTACGGCGGGGCGGGCGTCCCGGACGAGGCGGTGGTCGGGGGTGCCGACGAGGCCGCGGAGATGCGCAGGGCCGCCGAGCAGGTGGTGGCGCGGCTGCACGAGCAGGAGATCCCGGTCCGGCCGACCTCCACGGCCACCTTCAACGCCGACCACGCCTACGGCAGCGCCGATGACGCCATCGCCTACGTGCAGCGTCTCAAGGAGGCGGGGGCCGACGAGATCATGTGCCTGATCCAGATGGGCACGGTGGGGCAGGAGGCCTGTCTGGAGACCCTGCGGCAGTGGGGTGAGAAGGTCATCCCGCACTTCACCGACGGGCCGGGCGGCCCCCTGGGCCGCCGTGGCCGCGGGGTCCGGTGACGGCCGGCCCGGTGGACCGCCCCGACCTGCCGGCCCGGCCGTTCGCGGACCGCCTCGACCCGGCGGCCCGGCCGTTCGCGGACGCCCTCGCCGCCGCCTTCCCCGATGTCGGAGGCGGCGTCACCGACGCCGGCGAGGCGCGCCGGATCCTGGCCGCCGCGCCCGCGCCGCCCGGCCCGCCGCCCGCCGTCGGCTCCGTCGAGGACCGGGAGGTCCCCGGCCCGCCCGGGGCCCCGCCGCTGGCCGTACGGGTCTACCGCCCGGACCCGGAGCGGTGGCCCGGGCCCCGCCCGACCGTGGTGTTCTGCCACGGCGGGGGCTGGGTGCTGTGCGGCCTCGACAGCCACGACGCCACCGTCCGCGCGCTCTGCCGGGCCTCCGGCGCCGTCTTCGTCTCCGTCGACTACCGGCGCGCCCCCGAGTCCCGGTTCCCGGCCGCCGCCCTCGACGCGTACGCCGCCCTGTGCTGGGCGGGCGCCCACCTCGACGAGCTGGGCGCGGAACCGGCCGCCCTGGTGGTCGCCGGGGACAGTGCCGGAGCCAACCTGGCCGTCGCCTCGCTGCTGCTGGCCCGTGAGCGCGGGGGGCCGGCCGTCGCCCTCCAGGTGCTGCTCTACCCCGCCCTGGACGCGGCCCAGGACAGCCCCTCGTACCGGACCTGTGCGCGCGGGTACTTCCTGACCGCCGCCCACCTGCGCTGGTTCTGGGCGCAGTACCTCGGCCCGGCGGACCCTGCCCTTCCGCTGGCCTCGCCGCTGCACGCGGACCCGGCGGGGCTGCCGCCCGCCCACCTGGTCGTCGCCGGCTGCGATCCGCTGCGGGACGAGGGCGTGGCGTACCACCGGCTGCTGGCCGGGAGCGGGATCGCCTCGACCCTCGACCTGCATGCGGGGATGTTCCACGGCTTCCTCGCCCTCTCCGGCGTACTTCCGGAAGCCCGCCAGGCCATGGAGCGGTTGGGCGGAGTCATCAATTCCACCCTCAATCGCGGGAAGAATTTCGGTGAAGGAGGGGGTGACGCAGGATAATTTCCCGAGTTACCTCTTGAGCGGAAGAGCCTCACGTGCTTAGGCTGTCCCGACGTGAGGTTCTCCTGTGGAGGAAGTGACATGACGGAAACTCTTGTGCCGGGCCCCGGCGGTACCGCAATAGCCGCCGAAGCGCGGGTGGTCGACCACCCGGCGTGGCCTGAGCTCAAGGCCGCCGTGGAGGAGATCCGCCCCTGGCAGGCCAAGGACGGCTCCATCGACTTCGAGGCGGAGGGCGCCCCCGCCCGGTCCGCCGCCGAGGCCGCCGTCGAGCGCGTGGTCGGCGCCGTCGAGGCGTTGTCCCCGCTGCTTCCGCACGCCACCGCCTACCACCGGGCGCTCGTCGGCGACCTGCGCAAGTGGGCCGCGGACGGCTTCCGGGTGCCCGACTTCCTCGACTCCCTGCTGGCCTTCCACCCGGCCTCCCAGCGTGCCGACGGTCTCCAGCACCTCGTCGTCTTCCCCATGTACACGCAGAACGGCAACCCGGACCGCAACCTGGAGGCCGTCGCGCTCAGGATGGTGTGGCCGGAGTGGCTCGCCGAGCTGGAGCGCACCCGGTACGACAACCCGCTCTTCCTCGGCATCACCTTCGAGGACTTCACCCCGGGCTACGACACGAACTCCGCCGTGCTCTTCCCGGAGACCATCGCCGTGCGCGAGGCCCCCGAGCGCTTCACCTGGGGCGGCATCTTCTGCGACCGCGAGGCCGCCCGCTACCGCAAGGTCACCGAGGCCGCGGTCGACATCCTGGGCATCGAGCTGCCCGAGGACATCGCGGCCATGGTCCAGGACCAGGAGCGCTGCGAGAAGGCCTTCGTCCTGTGGGACATGGTCCACGACCGCACCCACAGCCACGGCGACCTGCCGTTCGACCCCTTCATGATCAAGCAGCGCCAGCCGTTCTGGATGTACGGCCTGGAGGAGCTGCGCTGCGACCTCACCGCCTTCAAGGAGGCCGTGAAGCTCGAGTCCGAGGGCAACGAGCACGGCCGTGACGTGCAGTACGCGGTCCTCTTCGACCGCATGTTCCGCTTCCCGGTCTCCGGTGACCGCAACCGCAACTACGACGGTCTCGGCGGCCAGCTCCTCTTCGCGTACCTCCACAAGCACGACGTCGTGCGCTGGACGGACAACAAGCTGAAGATCGACTGGATGCGCGCCCCGCAGGTCACCAACCAGCTGTGCGCCGAGATCGAGGACCTCTACCGGGCCGGCATCGACCGCCCGAAGCTCGTCCACTGGTTCAAGGCCTACGAGCTGGTCTCCACCTACCTCGCCCCGCACCCCGGCTCCAAGTGGGCCAAGGGTCCCGACGCCCTCGACATGACGCAGCCTCCGCGCAAGCTCGTGGACGACGTGCTTCCGGACGAGTTTCCGCTCAGCATGTTCTATGAGGCCCTCGCCAAGAAGCTCAAGGGCGTGATCGCCTCCACGAAGGGCATCACCGCCCGCAACGCGGAACACGCCGAGAACGCCGCGCAGGTCGCTGCGTGAGCACTCGTCCTCAGGAGGCTGCACGGATGAACGGCAACGGGAAGCTCCAGGGAGCGGTGGTCGCGGTGGCCGGGGCCGGCGGCCCCGCCGGCCGCGCGACGCTCCTGCGCCTCGCCGAGGCGGGCGCGGTGGTCGTGGCCTCCGACGCCGATCCGGCGCGGCTCGCGGAGGCCGTGGACGCGGCCCGCTACGCCCACGGCGGCGCCACCATCACCGGTGACACCGTGGACCTGCTCGACCTGGCTGCCACCCAGGCCTGGGCCGAGCAGACCGAGAAGGAGTTCGGGCACGTGGACGGCCTCGTCCACCTCGTCGGGGGCTGGCGCGGAAGCAGCACCTTCACCGACACCGACCTCGCGGACTGGGACTTCCTGGAGAAGCTCCTCATCCGTACCGTCCAGCACACTTCGCTCGCCTTCCACGACGGCCTGCTGCGCAGCGACCGCGGCCGTTACGTCCTGGTGAGCCAGTCCGGGGCGCACAAGCCGGTCGCCAACAACGCCGCGTACAACGCGGGCAAGGCGGCCGCCGAGGCGTGGACCCTGTCCCTCGCCGACTCCTTCCGCAAGGTCGGGGGCGACGACGGCCCGGGCGCCGCGGCTGCGATCCTGGTCATCAAGGCTCTGGTGCACGACGCCATGCGCGCCGAGCGCCCCCAAGCGAAGTTCGCGGGCTTCACCGACGTCAAGGAGCTGGCCGAGGCCATCGCCGGCGTCTGGGAGCGGCCCGCCATCGATGTGAACGGACAGCGTCTGTGGCTCACTCCGCAACCCTGAGGACCGATGCGCGCCGCCACCACGACCCGGCGGTGCGCGGTTTCGCGAGCGACAACTACGCGGGCGTGCATCCGGAGATCCTGGAAGCCGTCGCGCTCGCCAACGGCGGCCACCAGGTCGCCTACGGTGACGACGAGTACACCGAACACCTGCAGAAGATCTTCCGCAGCCACTTCGGACCGTACGCGCAGGCCTTCCCGGTCTTCAACGGGACCGGCGCCAACGTCACGGCCCTCCAGGCCCTGACCGACCGCTGGGGCGCCGTGATCTGCGCCGAGTCGGCGCACATCAACGTCGACGAGGGCGGTGCGCCGGAGCGGATGGCCGGCCTGAAGCTGCTCACCGTCCCGACGCCGGACGGCAAGCTGACCCCGGAGCTCATCGACCGCCAGGCCTGGGGCTGGGAGGACGAGCACCGGGCGATGCCCCAGGTCGTCTCGATCACCCAGAACACCGAGCTGGGCACCGTCTACACCCCGGACGAGATCCGGGCGATCTGCGAGCACGCGCACGGCAAGGGCATGAAGGTCCACCTCGACGGGGCCCGGATAGCCAACGCCGCGGCCTCTCTCGACGTGCCGATGCGGACCTTCACCAACACGGTCGGCGTGGACGTGCTGTCGTACGGCGGCACCAAGAACGGCATGATGTTCGGCGAGGCCGTGGTGGTGATCAACCCGGACGCGGTCCGGCAGATGAAGCACATCCGCAAGATGTCGATGCAGCTCGCGTCCAAGATGCGGTTCGTGTCGGTCCAGCTGGAGGCGCTGCTCGCCAAGGACCTGTGGCTGCGCAACGCCCGGCACGCCAACGCCATGGCGCAGCGCCTGGCGGCGGGCGTGCGGGAGGCGGACGGGGTGGAGATCCTCTACCCGGTGCAGGCCAACGCGGTGTTCGCGCGGCTGCCGCACGAGGTGTCACGGCGGCTGCAGAAGCGTTACCGCTTCTACTTCTGGGACGAGATCGCCGGAGACGTGCGCTGGATGTGCGGCTTCGACACCCAGGAAGAGGACGTGGACGGTTTCCTCCAGGCACTCAAGGAGGAGCTGGCGCGCTGAGCCGCAGCCGGCCGTGACCGGGCGGATGCGAAAACTCGATAGTCATGCGGTTGATCGCATAGATATGCTCCTGGATCATGGAACTGATCCAGGAGCAGCCCGACCTCGCCGCCTATCTGGCGGCCGACGACGTGATCGACCACGACCACCCGCTGGTACGCGAAACGGCCGACGCCCTCTGGACCGCCACGGACGCCGACCCCCGCGCGTACGCCGAGGTGGCCTTCGGGTTCGTCCGTGACACCGTCCCGCACTCGGCGGACTCCGGCGACCCCCGCGTCGCCTGGCGCGCCTCCGACGTGCTCGCCACGCGCAACGGCATCTGCTACGCCAAGTCCCACGCCCTGGCCGCGCTGCTGCGCGCCCAGGGCATCCCGGCGGCCCTGTGCTACCAGCGCCTCGCCGACGACGACGGCACGAACCCGATCGTCCACGGGCTGATCGCCCTGCGCCTGCCCGGCCTGACGCGGTGGTGCCGCCAGGACCCGCGGGGCAACAAGCCCGGAGTGGACGCGCAGTTCAGCCTCGACCGCGAGCAACTGGCCTTCCCCGTGCGCCCGCAGCTCGGTGAGCTGGACTACCCCGAGCTGTACGCCGCCCCGCCCCCGGCCGTGCTCAAGGCCCTCCGCGGCTCCGCCGACCGGCAGGAGCTGTGGAGGGCGCTTCCGACGGCCCTGTAGCCGCCCGCGGGGCGCTGCCCCGTACGGTCGACCCCGCGTGCAGCAGGGCGGCGGCGAGCTGCAGTCCGGCGATCGCGGCCAGCAGGGCCCGCGGGGGCGCGGCGGCGGCGAAGCCGACCAGGGCCGCCCCCGCGGAGGCCGCCGTGAGCTTCAGCCCGGCGCCCAGGGTGAACACCTGCGTGCGCGCACCCGCCGGCGCGTACTCCGAGCGGATCCGGAGCGTGGCCGACAACAGCGGACCGTCGCACACCCCCGCGACCGCGAACAGCGCCGCCATGACGGCCACGGACGGAGCGAAGGCCGCCGCGGCCAGGGCGGCCCCGGTCCCGGCCAGGGCCCACCGCACGAGGCGGCCGGACTCCACCGAGGTCAGCCGGCCCAGCGTCAGGGCGCCGGCCAGCGCGCCCACCGCGAAGGCCGTCACCAGGACGCCCCCGGCGCCCGGGCGGCCGAATCCGGCCGCCAGCAGGACCGAGGTGGTGGTGAGCGAGCCGATGCCGACGAACGCCAGGGTCGTGGCCGCGGTGACGGCCCGCAGCTCCCTGACCCGCCACAGGGCGGCGAGCCCGGCGCCCAGCCCTGCGGCCGGCCCGGTCCCGGGCGACCCGCGGTGCGGACCCGCCTCCGGGGCCCCGTACGGCAGCCCGGCCGCCAGCACGGCCGCGAGCGTGCCGGAGGCCGCCAGCACCGCCGCTGCGGGCGCGGCCGAGACCAGGGCCGCGACCAGGCTGACCGCCGCCGGTGCGGTGACGGCGGCGGCGTTGTAGGTGGCGGCGTCCCAGCCGTAGGCCCGGTCCCGCCCCGGCCCCGCCGGGACCAGGTCCGGGACCAGGCTGGACAGCCCGCCCGTGACCATGGGCCCGCAGGCGCCCCCGCACACCGCCACGGCGAACACCACCGCCGCCGGAGCCCGGCCCAGCAGCAGGGCGAGCGCCGCCACCGCCGCCGTGAACCCGGCCAGCGCGCCGACGTGGAAGAGCCGCGGCCGCCGCGACCGGGCCGCGGCGGCGCCCGCGAGGGGGGCCGCCAGGACGTGCGGGGCCAGCCAGGCCGTCAGGACGAAGGCACCGTACGCCGCGCTCCCGGTCCGCTCCAGGGCCAGCAGCACCACGGCCATGCCCATGCCCTCCGAGGCGAAGCGCGCGGCCAGCGCCGCCGCCAGGTACCGCCACAGCCCGCGCATCCCGCACCCCCGCTGGTGTGTAACGTGATAGGCGCACAAGACGTTACGTGATGCGGGTGGAGGATGAAAGGATCCAAAGGCATGGCGGACTCCGCACCGGGCTTCTCGGCCTCGCAGCGCCTGATCGACCTCGCCGAAGCGGTGCGCGCGGATCCGGAGCTGCCGCGCGCCGGCCTCGCGGCGCTGCTGGCCCGGCACGGGGAGCGCCCGGCCGACCTCACCGAGGAGGCCTTCGGTGAGCCGGACGCGGCGGAACTGCGCGCCGCCGCCCGGCGGATGGCGCGCGTGCTCGCCGAGCCGGACGAGGGGCGCGCCGCCGAGGCGGTCAACGCGCTCTTCGCGGAGTACGCCACCCGGCCCCGGCTGACCCGGCACGGCGGTCACCCCTGGCACCTGCACGTGGACCGGGGTACGGGGGCGGGCTGGGGCGAGTGGTTCCTCGCCTCCGGCGCCCTCGCGCTGGCCCAGCTGCTCACCGAGTACGGGCGGGTCGCGTGGGGCGCGTGCGCCGCCGAGGGGTGCGGGCGCCTCTACCTCGCCACCGGGCCGGGCAGTGCGCGCCGCTACTGCTCCCCGACCTGCGCCACGCGCGCCCGCGTCGCGGCCCACCGTCGCCGCAAGCGGGCCGGCGCGGCGGACCCGGCGGCTCCGGCGGGTCCGGCGGGTCCGGCGGATCCGGTCGGGCCCTGAAGAGAGGAAATTTTCCTGCCTGACAGCGTTGTCACGCTGTCAGGAGCATGAGTATCTTCGGCCGCAGGAAGCCTCCCGGAAACGGACTGGCCAGTGCCCCCTCCCGGGAGGGGGCACTGGCCAGTCCGTCCGCGTCGTGCGGGCAGGGCGGGCGGGTCAGCCCGCCTCGCGCACCTCGGCCGCCGTCGGAGCGCTGCCGCCCAGATGGGCCGGAAGCCACCAGGAGTCCTCGGCGTCCCGCGGCTTCTCGGGGTAGGCACTCTGCGCCGCGTCGAGCAGCTCCTGCACGCGCTCGCGCAGGCGGCGCGTGATGGCCCCCGCGTACTGGTCCTTGGGGGCCTCCAGCGGCTCGCCGATCCGCATCGTCACGGGGATGTGGCTGCGCTTGAGGTTCTTGGGGCGGCCCTTGGTCCACAGCCGCTGGGTGCCCCACAGGGCGACGGGGATCAGCGGGACGCCGGCGTCCTGCGCCATGCGCGCCGCACCGGACTTGAAGCTCTTGAGCGTGAACGACTGGGAGATCGTGGCCTCGGGGAAGACCCCGATGATCTCGCCGGCCCGCAGCGACTCCAGGGCGTGCTGGTAGGCCGTCTCCCCTTGCTTGCGGTCCACCGGGATGTGCTTCATGGCGCGCATCAGCGGGCCTGACACCTTGTGCCGGAACACCGACTCCTTCGCCATGAAGCGCACCAGGCGCTTCTGCGGGCGTGCCGTCAGCCCGGCGAAGATGAAGTCGAGGTAGCCGATGTGGTTCGACACCAGGACCGCCCCGCCCGTGCGCGGGATGTTCTCGGTGCCCTGCATGTCGATACGGATGTCCAGTGCACGGAAGAGACCGTGCGCGGCGCCGATCACCGGGGGGTAGACGAACTCAGCCATGCTGGGGGGACCCCGCTTTCTGCCTGGGGAGGTGCTCCCGGCCGGAAGTTACGGAAGCGTAGGTACGCGACCATGGGGATGGTGCCCCATACGCGGGCTGCTGGCCAGCCCAGACGCTCATGCCCAGAGAGATTCTCGTCACGCAGGGAATGCGGGGCAACCACCGGGCGCTCCGAACAGGGGTGCCCGGCGGTGCGGGCGGGGGAGCGGACAGCCCGGGAAGAGGGGTCCACATGACGGCGGAGACGGGAGCACGGGTGCAGCGTCAGCAGGAGGGGCACATGCGGCTGGGCGCCGCGGAGCTGGGGGCGGAGCCGGGCCGGCGCGCCAGCCTGGTGCAGTTCTCCAGCGCCTTCTGCCAGCCCTGCCGGGCCACGCGGCGGATCCTCGACGAGGTCGCGGCGATGGTGGAGGGGGTCGCGCACATCGAGATCGACGCCGAGCGCCACCTCGGGCTGGTGCGGGCCCTCGGCATCGAGAAGACCCCGACCGTGCTCGTCCTGGACGCGGCGGGCCGGATCGTCCGGCGGGCCGCCGGGATGCCGCGCAAGGCGGACGTGATCGCCGCCCTGGGTGCAGCGGTGTGATGCGCACGGGCTGCCCGCGCGCGGTCCCGTACGGCCTCCGGCACCGGCGCCCGCGCCGTGCGGGCGCCGCCGGGAGCGCCCGTGCGCACACCCGCACGCAGCGTGACGCACCTGACATCTGGCCCTTCTCGCTTGACTGTGTACACGGGAAATCGCCAGGCTGGCCGCATGCGGTATGAACTCCTGCTCCACGGACGGGTTCACGTGGACCTCGTCCGATACGCGAGCGCGCGCTGTCAGGGTTGCTGAGTGCCCGACCCGATCCCTCCAGTGCCGGCGTTCCCCGCGGCAGAAGGAAGACCCTCATGACGGCCCCGACGGCCCCGTACTCCCGATCGACCGCCGGCCAGCCCGGTTCGCCCGAGCTGCTGCGCTCCGTGTTCCGTCAGCATGCCGCCGGCGTCGCGGTGATCACCGCCGGGGACGGCGGCCGGCCCGTGGGCTTCACCGCCACCTCGCTCAATTCGGTCTCCGCCGATCCTCCGATGCTGTCCTTCACCATCGGGACCGGGTCCTCCAGCTGGCCCGCGATCCGGGATTCGGATCACCTCGGCGTCCACATACTCGGGGAGCACCAGCAGGAGCTGGCGGGCCTGTTCGCCCGCAGCGGTGCCGACCGGTTCGGCCCGGCGACCGCCTGGAGCACCGGCCCTTACGGGGTTCCGGTGCTGGACGGTGTGCTGGGGTGGCTGGTGTGCCGCGTGGTGACGCGGGTGCCTGCCGGCGAGCACCGGGTGATCATCGGTGAGGCGGTCGCGGGCGACCCGGCCGCGGCGGGCCGGCCGCTGCTGTACCACCAGGGGCGCTTCAACGCCTTGCGCGACTGAATCGTGCCTGCTGGGGCGGGTTCGTCCGGCGTTGGCAAGGTCACAGTTCACCGGCCTTGCACCTAGGGAAGACCCACGGTGTACTGACGAGTAACATTCCCTTCGGAGCGCGGGCCGCCCCGACCGGGATCCGCCCGACAAGGCGCCTATGCTGCCTCCACAAGGCGGTACCAGAAATGACGATGCGGTAGGAGAGCCGGCGTGAGCCTGAGGATCGTTGTCTGTGTGAAGTACGTGCCCGACGCCACCGGCGACCGGCAGTTCACCGAGGACTTGACCGTCAACCGTGACGACGTCGACGGCCTGCTGTCGGAGCTCGACGAGTACGCCGTCGAGCAGGCGCTGCAGATCGCCGACGAGGCCGACGACGCAGAGATCACCGTCCTGACGGTGGGCCCCGAGGACGCCAAGGACGCGCTGCGCAAGGCGCTCTCGATGGGCGCCGACAAGGCCATCCACGTCGAGGACGACGACCTGCACGGCACCGACGTCATGGGCACCTCGCTGGTGCTCGCCAAGGCGATCGAGAAGGCCGGCTACGACCTGGTCATCACCGGCATGGCTTCGACCGACGGCACCATGGGCGTGCTCCCGGCGATCCTGGCCGAGCGCCTGGGCGTCCCGCAGGTGACCCTGCTCTCCGAGGTCAAGGTCGAGGACGGCACCGTGACCGGCCGCCGTGACGGCGACACCGCGAGCGAGCAGCTGGAGGCCTCCCTCCCCGCGCTCGTCTCGGTGACCGACCAGTCGGGCGAGGCCCGCTACCCGTCCTTCAAGGGCATCATGGCGGCCAAGAAGAAGCCGGTTCAGTCCTGGGACCTGGAAGACCTGGAGATCGAGTCCGACGAGGTCGGCCTGGAGGGTTCCTGGACCGCGGTGGACTCCGCGGCGCAGCGCCCGGCCCGCACCGCCGGCACGATCGTCAAGGACGAGGGCGAGGGCGGCAAGCAGCTGGCCGAGTTCCTGGCCGGCCAGAAGTTCATCTGAGAACTTCGGCCAACCCCTCCATAGCCCCCAGACACTTCGCAATCGCAGGAGAGCAGTCCCATGGCTGAAGTTCTCGTCTACGTCGACCACGTGGACGGCGCCGTCCGCAAGCCCACCCTCGAGCTGCTGACGCTGGCCCGCCGCATCGGCGAGCCCGTCGCCGTCGCCCTGGGCGCCGGTGCGGCCGACACCGCGGCCGTGCTCGCCGAGCACGGTGCCGTCAAGGTGCTGACCGCCGACGCCCCCGAGTTCACCGAGTACCTCGTGGTACCGAAGGTGGACGCGCTCCAGGCCGCGTACGAGGCCGCGTCCGCCGGCGGCTCCCTGGCCGCCGTGCTCGTCCCCTCCTCCGCCGAGGGCAAGGAGATCGCCGCGCGCCTGGCGCTGCGCATCGGCTCCGGCATCATCACCGACGCCACCGACCTCGAGGCGGGTGACGAGGGCCCGGTCGCGACGCAGGCCGCCTTCGCCGCGTCCTTCACCACCAAGTCCCGTGTCTCCAAGGGCACCCCGGTCATCACCGTCAAGCCGAACTCGGCCCCGGTCGAGGCCGCTCCGGCCGCCGGTGCCGTCGAGGCCCTCGCCGTCACCTTCGGCGCCCTGGCGACCGGCACCAAGGTCGTCGGCCGCACCCCGCGCGAGTCGACCGGCCGCCCCGAGCTGACCGAGGCCGCGATCGTGGTCTCCGGCGGCCGCGGCGTCAACGGTGCCGAGAACTTCCACATCATCGAGGACCTCGCGGACTCCCTCGGTGCCGCCGTCGGCGCCTCCCGCGCCGCCGTCGACGCCGGCTGGTACCCGCACTCCAACCAGGTCGGCCAGACCGGCAAGTCGGTCTCCCCGCAGCTGTACATCGCCTCGGGCATCTCGGGCGCCATCCAGCACCGGGCCGGCATGCAGACCTCGAAGACCATCGTGGCCGTCAACAAGGACGCCGAGGCCCCGATCTTCGACCTGGTCGACTACGGCGTGGTCGGCGACCTCTTCGCGGTCGTCCCGCAGCTGACCGAGGAGATCAAGGCGCGCAAGGGCTAGTCCGCCGGCTGGTGGGTCCTGGAGCCACCAGCCCGGCGTGACCTGCGTATCTCCGTGCCCCCGGGGCCGTGTGGTGATTCTCACCGCACGGCCCCGAGTCGTTTGGTCCCGAGGGCCGGGGGACCATTGACTGAGCGGAACCCCGTGACTAAATTCTGCAATGCGGAGCTAAGCTTCCGTGAAGCGGAAAAGAGGAGAGTGCACGATGGGTCAGCAGGAGAAGGTGGCGACGAGCCTCGCAGGCGCGGTGAGCGAGGGCATCAGCGCCTCCCTGGCGCCGGTGGACGCGGAACTCGCGCGCCACTACCCGGGCGACCCCGGCACCCGCCAGCCCATCCACACGGTCTACGTCCCCGGTGACGTCTTCGCCGCCGACACCATCCGCTCCTGGGGCGACCAGGCCCTCGCCGCCCTGGACGAGCACGCCCCGGACGCCGCCACCTTCGCCAAGGTGCTCGGCATCTCCGACGAGCTGGCCGTACCGGTGTACGACCGGGTCCGCGCCAAGCTGGCGAGCGAGCCGATCGAGGACCTGCGCGTCGACTTCGAGGACGGCTTCGGCGTCCGCTCCGACGAGGAGGAGGACCAGGCCGCGGCCCGCGCCGCCCGCCTCGTCTCGGAGGCGTTCTCCAACGGTACGAACGCCCCGTACATGGGCATCCGCATGAAGTGCATGGAGGCCAACGTCCGCGACCGCGGCATCCGCACCACCGACATCTTCCTCTCCGGGCTGCTGGAGCACGGAGGCCTGCCCGACGGCCTCGTCCTCACCCTGCCCAAGGTCACGTACGCCGAGCAGGTCAGCGCCTTCGTCGAGCTGCTGGAGGCCTTCGAGACCACCCGCGGCCTGCGCCCGGGCCGGATCGGCTTCGAGATCCAGATCGAGACCAGCCAGTCCATCCTGGCCTCCGACGGCACCGCCACCGTCGCCCGGATGATCGAGGCATCCAAGGGCCGTGCCACCGGCCTGCACTACGGCACCTTCGACTACAGCGCCTGCGTGGGAGTCTCCGCCGCGTACCAGGCCAGCGACCATCCCGCCGCCGACCACGCGAAGGCGATCATGCAGGTCGCGGCCGCCGGCACCGGCGTACGCGTCTCCGACGGCTCCACCAACGTGCTGCCGATCGGTACCACCGAGAAGGTCCACGAGGGCTGGAAGCTCCACTACGGGCTGACCCGCCGCGCCCTGGCCCGCGCCTACTACCAGGGCTGGGACATGCACCCGGCGCACCTGCCGACGCGCTACGCGGCCGTCTTCACCTTCTACCGCGAGGGCCTCGAAGCCGCCGCCGCGCGCCTGAAGGCGTACGTCGCCAAGATCGAGGGCGATGTCATGGACGAGCCCGCCACCGCCAAGGCACTGGCCGGGTACCTGGTCCGGGGCCTGGACTGCGGCGCCGTCGGCACCGGCGAGGTCACGGCCCTGACCGGACTGACCCGCGCCGAGCTGGACGCCTTCGCCATCCCGCGCCGCTCGGCCACGCTGACCGCCACCGCGTAGGCCACCGGGGGCCGGGCGGCTCCCGCACCTCGCGCGCACCCAGGGCGTACGCCCCGCCACGTCGGCGGAACGTACGCCCTGGGGCCGTACCGGGGCCGGACGCGCACGCGTCAGCGCGCCGGGCACTGCTTCCAGGAGAAGTGGTACTTGCTGTTGAAGCTGCCGTCCGTCGAGTCCAGCGCCATGAAGCTGGTCTTCGTGGCGTCGGAGGTCCCGACCTCCGCGCGCAGCTCGGTGTTGATGTTGAAGTTCCGCTTCTCCCCGCAGGGCGCGAAGACGAGGGCTTCGATCCCCGTGGTGTCGGTCGCCTGCCAGTTGTCGTCGAGGGCGCCCTGGAACTTGTGCGTCCGCGCGGCGGTCTGGCTCATGCCCTGGAAGTAGTAGCTGGCCTTCTGCGTACCGACGGCGCCCGGCTGCAGGTTGCCGAAGCCCCGGTAGTCGACCTGGCTGACGGCGTACGTGAAGCCCTGGGGGACGTGCACCACCAGGGACAGCAGGCAGTTCTTGCGGCCGTCGACCGCGGCCGCGCCGCCGCCGGCCTGGGCGATGTACTCGCTGTACGTCACGGTGAAGGCCGTGTTGTCCGGTGCGACGGCGACGGCCGCGCTGCCGGGGCGGCAGCCCGAGCCGTTGACGGTGGCGACGTCCACCGTGATCTGTCCGGGGGGCGCGGGCGCCGGAGCGGCGGCTCCGGCGGGCGGGGCGAACGCGGTGACCAGGAGGACCGTCGCCGATCCGGTGAGAAGCACCGGCTTGAACATGGGGGTTCCCTTCTCGTACTGGCGGGCCCCGCGTGGCGTGGGACCCGTACCGCCCCCGGCCGTGCACGGGATGCGCACCGGGAGGGGCGGGATTCAGCCTGGGAGAAGGGCGGCGCCCCCGCACCCGAGGGTGGGCCGTCTGGCGCAGCACGTGACGGGCTCAGTCCACGGGCGGGAACTCCCCCGAGCCGCGCGGGATCAGCCGCGTCGGGAGTTCGATCCGCGACGGCGGGAGGGCGGCCCCCGCGAGCCGCTGGAAGAGCCGGTCCGTGGCCACCCGGCCCAGCGCCGCCGCATCCTGGGCGACCACCGTGACACCGGGACGCAGCAGGTCAGCCAACTCGAAGTCGTCGAAGCCCACCAGGGCCACGGGGCGTTCCCGCACGGCCAGGACCCGTACCACCGTGACCGTCACCCGGTTGTTTCCCGCGAAGACCGCCGTGACCGGCTCGGGGCCCGACAGCATCGCCGAGGCCGCCGCCGAGACCCGCGCCGGATCCGTGGCGCCGAGGGAGACCCAGGCACCGGCGACCGGCAGGCCCGCGTCCGCCATCGCCGCCCGGTAGCCGCGGAGCCGCTCCGTCGCCGTGTGGATGCGGGGGTGGTCGCCGATGAACCCGATCCGGCGGTGGCCGCCGGCGATCAGGTGGGCCACCCCGTCACGGGCGCCGCCGAAGCTGTCCGACAGCACGACGTCCGCGTCGATCCGGCCGGCCGGACGGTCCACGAACACCGTGGCCACCCCCGCCCGCATCTCCGGTTCCAGATAACGGTGGTCGTCCCCCGCCGGGATCACGATCAGCCCGTCCACCCGCCGCGCGCACAGGGCCAGCGCCAACTCCCGCTCCCGGTCGGGGTCCTCGGCACTGGAACCGTTGATGAGCAGGGCCCCGTGGGCCCGGGCCACCTCCTCCACCGCCCGGTTCAGCGGACCGTAGAAGGGGTCCGCGAGGTCCTCCAGGACCAGCCCCACGGTGGCGGTCCGGCCCTTGCGCAGCACGCGGGCGCTGTCGTTGCGGCGGAAGCCGAGGGCCTCGATGGCCTCGTGGACCCGTTTCTCCGTGTCAGGGGTGACCCCCGGCTCGCCGTTGACCACCCGCGACACCGTCTTCAGTCCCACCCCGGCCCGGGCCGCCACGTCCTTCATGGTCGGCCGGTTACCGTAACGGGGCTCGGACGGGCAGCGGCTGTGAGGCACGGCGGGGAAACCTCCGGAGGCGACGGACACGGCTCTGACCTTGCTCTGACCTCGAGGATAAGCACTCGGCCGATAGTTGGGTTTCCGTGGCAGGGTGGGGCGGGCAGGCCATTGGGGGCTCCGGACGAGCCATGGGGAGAGGGGTAGACGTGATTCTCTGGATCAACGGCACATTCAGCGCCGGGAAGACCAGCACGGCCCGCGAACTGACCGCACTCCTTCCGGACAGCGCCCTGTTCGACCCGGAGCTCATCGGCGACGCGCTGCGGGCGCTGCTCCCGCGCAAGCGGCTGGCGGAGGTGGGCGACTACCAGGACCTGCCGAGCTGGCGGCGCCTGGTCGTGGACACCGCTGCGGCGCTGCTCGCCGAGCTGGGCGGGGTGCTCGTCGTGCCGATGACCCTGCTGAGGCAGGAGTACCGGGACGAGATCTTCGGCGGCCTGGCGGCCCGCCGGATCGCCGTGCGGCACGTGCTGCTGGCCCCGGCGGAAACGATCCTGCGGCACCGGATCGCGACACGGCGGGAACCGGGCGCCCCCGAGGACGTGGACCTCAGGGTCCGCCAGTGGGCCTACGACCACATCCCGGCGTACCAGCAGGCGCTCGGCTGGCTCACCGCCGACGCGCACGTCGTCGACAACAGCGCCCTCACCCCTCGGGAGACGGCGGAACGGATCGCCGCCGCCGTCCGCACCGAGCAGGCCCGGGCCTGCGACATCGTGCAGACCCCGGAACCCACCCGGGAGACGGTGGCGTCCGGGGTCCTGCTCTTCGACCGGCAGGACCGGGTGCTGCTGGTGGACCCGACGTACAAGCCCGACTGGGAGTTCCCCGGCGGCATCGTCGAAGCGGGCGAGGCACCCGCGCGCGCCGGTGTCCGGGAGGTGGCGGAGGAGCTGGGCCTCGTACTCGACCGGACACCGGAACTGCTGGTGGTCGACTGGGAGGCCCCGCAGCCGCCCGGCTACGGGGGACTGCGCCTGCTGTTCGACGGCGGCTGCCTCCCGGACGCGGCGGCGGCAGCGCTCCGGCTCCCCGGCCCCGAACTGCGTGCCTGGCGCTTCGTCACGGAGGCCGAGGCCGCCACCCTCCTCCCGCGCCACCGCTACGAGCGCCTGCGCTGGGCCCTGCGCGCACGCGAACGAGGCCGTCCCCTGTACCTGGAGGCGGGCGCGCCGCTGTAGGGGGTGTCCCGCCGGTCAGGCGGCCGGGGTGCCGGCCGCGGCACGGGCGAGGACGGACGCGGTGTCGGCCGTCAGGGGGTCCCCGTGGCCGAAGCAGGCGACCGACGGGGCGAGCGCGGCCAGCCGGTGGAAGGAGGCGAGGGCCCGGCCGTGGTCCACGTTGAACACGCCCAGCATCACGGGTCCGACCGCGGCGACGCAGTCACCCGTGAACAGCACGCCGTGGCGCGGAAGATGGATGCCGATGCTGCCGTCCGTGTGGCCCGGGGCATGGACCGCGTACGCCCCGTCGCCGAACCCGAGCTCCTCGCCGTCCTCCACCTCCCGGTCGACCGGGGTGGGCGGAGCCTCGGGGACGGTCATCCCCTTCTCCCACAGCGGGAGTTCCCAGTCCCGCAGCACCGGCTCGGGGACCGGCCGCTCGCCCCGGATCACCGGGGCGTCGAGCCGGTGGGCCAGTACCGGCGCGCCCCAGCGGGCGGCGAGTTCACCGGCGGCGCCGATGTGGTCGCGGTGGCAGTGGGTCAGGACGATCCGCTCCAGCCGGCCGGGACGCAGCCCGAGGGAACGTATCGCCCCTTCTATCTCGGCGGCCGACCCGATGTTGCCCGCGTCGATCAGGGTGAGGGCCTCGCCGTCCTGCCAGAGGTAGGCCTGGCCGATGGGGAAGCGGAACATGTGCAGCCGGTCCGGAAGTACTTCGACGAGATCCATGCGCCTACGTTAGGCACGGCCGGCCGCCCCCGGGCTGCGGCTTCACCCTCGGCGAAGTACGCCCGGGGCGCAATGCGCCCCGGACGAAACCTCGTGCGACGCCGCGTCAGCCGCGCTTGGACTCCGCGTAGTTGACCAGGAAGACGGCCTCCGCCACCGACAGTCGCTCCAGCTCCTGCGGGGACACGCTCTCGTTCACCGCGTGGATCTGCGCCTCCGGCTCGCTCAGCCCGATCAGCAGCATCTCCGCCTCCGGGTACAGCGACGTCAGCGTGTTGCACAGCGGGATCGACCCGCCCATTCCGCTGACCTGCATCTCCTGGCCGGGGTACGCCACTTCCAGCGCCGCCGCCATCGAGGCGTACGCCGGGCTGTCGGTGTCCGCCTGGAACGGCTGGCCCTGACCCACGACCTCCAGCTGCAGCCGCGCCTTCCACGGCGTGTGCGCCACCAGGTGCGCCTCCAGCAGCTTGATGGCCTCCGCGGTGTCCACGCCCGGCGGCACACGCAGGCTGATCAGCGCGCCGGCGCTCGCGTGCACGGACGGGGTGGCCCCGACCACCGGCGGGCAGTCGATGCCCAGCACGGTCACCGCCGGACGGACCCACAGCCGGTCCGCGACGGTGCCCTCGCCGATCAGCTCGACCCCGTCCAGTACGCGCGCGTCGGCCCGGAAGTCCTCCTCCGGGTACTGCAGGCCCTCCCACACCGCGTCCGAGGCCAGCCCGTCCACCGTCGTGGAACCGTCCGCCGCACGCAGCGAGTCCAGTACGCGGATCAGCGCGGCCAGCGCGTCGGGGGCGGCGCCGCCGAACATGCCGGAGTGGAGGTTGCCCCCCAGAGTGTCGATCTTCACCTTGACGAGGGTCATCCCCCGCAGGGTGGCCGTCACCGTCGGCAGGCCCAGGCGGAAGTTGCCCGCGTCGCCGATGACGATGGTGTCGGCGGCCAGCAGCTCCGGGTGCGCCTCGGCGTACTGCTGGAGACCGCCGGTGCCCTGCTCCTCGGAGCCCTCGACGATCACCTTCACGCTCACCGGCACCCCGCCGTTGGCCTTCAGTGCGCGCAGCGCCAGCAGGTGCATGATGAACCCGCCCTTGCAGTCGGCCGCACCTCGCCCGTACCAGCGGCCGTCGCGCTCCGTCAGCTCGAACGCCGGGGAGATCCAGGCGGCGTCGTCCAGCGGCGGCTGCACGTCGTAGTGCGCGTACAGCAGCACCGTCGGAGCGCCCTGCGGGCCGGGCAGGAAGCCGTACACCGACTGGGTGCCGTCGGGGGTGTCCAGCAGGGCCACGTCCTGGAAGCCCTCGGAGCGCAGCGCGTCCGCCACCCAGTTCGCGGCGGCGGCGCTCTCGCTCTGCGGGAACTGCGCCCAGTCCGCCACCGACTGGAAGGCCACCAACTCGGTCAGCTCCCGCTTGGCGCGGGGCATGAGCGAGGCGACGGTCTCGGCGATGGGATTCCGGGGCATGGGCACGCTCCTCGTGGGTGCGACGTTGTCGTACGTGTACGCCGCCCGCATCCGCGTGGTGCGCGTATGCCGGGTACGGCAGAAGTCAGCCCCGATCCTCGCACAGCAGGACGAGGCGGACGCGCGCCGTAGGATTTCCCCGGCATCGGAGCAACGGGTGATCAGGAGCAGCAGCACATCGTGAGCAGCGACGACGACGTACGCGACGCAGGCACAGGCGAAGGCGAAGGCGCACGCGCAGGCGAAGACGCGGGCGCAGGCACCGGCACGGGCGAAGACACGGGGCCGGGTGAAGGCACGGCCGAAGTCGCGGGCACGGGCGCAGGCACGGGCGAAGATGCGGCGCCGGGTGAAGGCGCGGGCGTCAGCCGGGCCGGGCAGGGTGCGGGCGACGGGACGGCCGGGCAGACCGGCGAGGTGTGGGACGTGGTCGTGGTCGGCGCCGGGCCGGCCGGCGCCTCGGCGGCCTACGCGGCGGCGACCGCCGGGCGGCGCGTCCTGCTGCTGGAGAAGTCCGTACTGCCCCGCTACAAGACCTGCGGCGGCGGCATCATCGGCCCCTCCCGCGACGCCCTCCCGCCGGGGTTCGCCCTGCCGCTGAAGGACCGCATCCACGCGGTCACCTTCTCGATGAACGGCAAGCTGACCCGGACCCGGCGCTCGAAGCAGATGCTGTTCGGGCTCGTCAACCGGGCGGAGTTCGACGCGGGGCTGGTCGCCGAGGCCGAGAAGGCGGGCGCGACCGTGCGCACCGGCACGGCCGTGGCCCGGGTCGAACAGCACGGGGCGGCGGTGCCCGACCGGCGGACCGTCGCCGTGGTGCTCTCCGACGGGGAGACCGTCCTGGCCCGCGCGGTGGTCGGGGCGGACGGCAGCGCCAGCCGGATCGGCGCGCACGTCGGCGTCCAGATGGATCAGGTGGATCTCGGCCTGGAGGCGGAGATCCCGGTCCCGGAGACGGTGGCGGAGGACTGGAAAGGGCGGGTGCTCATCGACTGGGGCCCGCTGCCGGGCAGTTACGGCTGGGTCTTCCCCAAGGGCGACACCCTCACCGTCGGGGTCATCTCGGCGAAGGGCGAAGGCGCGGCGACCAAGCGCTACCTGGACGACTTCATCGCCCGGCTGGGCCTCGCCGGCTTCGAGCCGTCGGTGTCCTCCGGGCACCTGACCCGCTGTCGCCGGCCCGATTCCCCGCTGTCGCGCGGCCGGGTCCTCGTGGCGGGCGACGCGGCCGGCCTGCTGGAGCCGTGGACGCGGGAGGGCATCTCCTTCGCGCTGCGCTCGGGGCGGCTCGCGGGGGAGTGGGCCGTCAAGATCTCCGAGGCGCAGGACGCGGTGGACGCCCGCCGTCAGGCGCTCAACTACGCCTTCGCCGTCAAGGCGGGGCTGGGGGTGGAGATGGCCGTGGGCAAGCGGATGCTGACCGTGTTCGAGACCAGGCCGGGGATGACGCACGCGGCGATCACCGGCCTGCGGCCGGTGTGGCTGGCCTTCGTGCAGATCACCCGTGACGGGGCCTCGCTGGCCGACCTGGTGCGGACGTACCCGCTGGCACGCAAGGCCCTGCACCTGCTCGATGCCCGGCAGGCCCGCTCCGGGAACCGCCGGCCCGGACCGGGCGGACGGGACCGGGAGGCCGCACAGCCCGCCCGGCCGGGAGGCTCCGCGCGGCCCGGCGGAGCAGCGCAGGGCGGCGACGCCGTACCGAGCCGGGCCGCCGAACCGGGTCGCGAGGCGGAGCCGGGCGGACAGGCCGGATAGGGGCCGGCGCAGGGAGTGGACGGGCCCGTCCCGGCGTGACGCCCGGGACGGGCCCGCGTGCGTACGGGCCCGCGTGCGTACGTAAGAACCGTTCGACCTCCCAGGTGCGCTTCTCCGGGTACCCGCGCAGCAGAGCTGCTTCTGCACCGGGTCGCTTCGCTCACCCCGACCGCGGTGAAGGTGCGCACCGTGCCCCCCACGGGCAGCTCGCCGACGCCCGCGACGCGCATGGTGCGGACCCACTGGGAGTGGCCGCGCGCCGGGACGACGAACGTGCCGGGCCCCTCGTAGGTGTGCGGGTTGACCGGGATCCGCTGCACCTCGCCGGACTTCCGGCCGCGGACCGAGAGGGGCCGAACCGGCCAGGCTGATGCCGGAGCGGGCCGGCTTCCCGATGAGGGCGTAAACGGGCACCGAACCGGCTGGCCCGGACGCAGCACGGGGTGGGCGACGCGTCCGCACCGGCTACGCGGGCCGTGGCCTGGCCCTGCCGCCCCTGTCCGCCGCGCTGCGCCCCGAAGCCGTCGGGATGGGGATGACCTCGGACTTCGCGGAGGCGCTGCCACCGACGGTCACGGCCGCGCGAGGGCGCGGCGCTCGCACGGTTGTTCCCCATGCCCAGGCGAACGGTTTCCGCCTGCGCGGAGGGCTGCCCGTCTAGTGTTCCTCGGGTCGCGCCCCTGCCGCCGCCGGAGGAAACGTTCATGCGCCGCGCCGTGAAGGCCCTGTACGCCGTCCTTGTCACCGCCTTACTGGCAGCGCCGGCGCCCGCGCTCACGGCTTCGGCAGGTACCGAGGACCCGGCGCGGACCGCGGACGCACCGCGCTCCCCGCGGCCGGCGTCCCCGGACGGTTCCATCGCCCCCGCCCCGGCGCCCTCCGGGCCCGCGACCCCCCGGATACCCGGCGTGCGGGGGCTGGAGATCGCCGTCCCCGCCTACGTCTGGGCGCACGACCCCATGCTGACCGACCTCACGGCGACCGGCCCGGCCGCCTCGGTCGTCGTCCTCAACCCCGGCAACGGCGACTCCCCCTTCGACGCCCCCTGGCAGGCCCGCGCCGACGCCCTGCGCGGCGGCACCACCGCCACCGGCGAGAGGACGAAGGTCCTCGGCTACGTCCACACCGACCACGGCGACCGCGATCCGGCCGCCGTGCGGGCTTCCGTCGACAACTACCTGAAGACCCCGGACGGCCGCCTCCACGTCGACGGCATCTTCTTCGACGTCGTCAGCCGCGACTGCGGCCCCGGCAACGCCACCCGCGACCACTACGCGGACCTCCGCCGCTACGTCCAGGACACCATGCACGCCGCCGACCCCGCCGCCGCCGATCTGGTCGTCAACAACCCGGGGACCGCCATCGCGGACTGCTACCTGGAACCGGGCCGCCGGACCGCCGACGTCTTCGTCACCTACGAGGACACCCACGCCGCCTACACGGCCGGCGGCTGGCTCGGCGGCAACGTCTTCAACCACCTCACCGGCTACCGTGCCGGAACCGAACTCGATCCCAGCGGCACGGCGTTCTGGCACCTGGTCCACGGCGTTCCGGACGTCGAGGCGATGCGGACGACCCTGCGCACGGCCTTCGACCGCGGCGCGGGCTACGCCTACGCGACGGGGGCATCCATGCCGAACCCGTGGAACACGGCCCCCGCCTGGAGGTACCACCCCCAGACCACCTACGCGGCCACCCTCGGCTGAGCACGCCGCACGCCGAACGCCGAACACCCGCGGCTCAGCCCGGGCGCGGAGCCGGGTCGGCGGCCCCGGGTCAGCGGTAGTCGTCCGGGTGGCCCTGCATCCAGGTGTTGATCTTGTCGCGGGTGCCGATCAGTGCGGTCTGGTGCTTCTTCAGGTTTTCGAAGGAGCGGTCGCCGCCGAGCTGCTCGTCCAGCTCGGCGACCAGCTCGATCGGCTCCGGGAAGTGGCCGGGTCCCTTCGGGTCGGCCTTCATGGCGCGGTCCAGGCGGTGGAGCTCGTCGTGGACCCGCCCCAGGAAGTACGCGCAGTTGCCCGGTGTGCACGCATCGTCCAGCGTCGCCTGGAGCCCCGCGAAGGCGTCGCGGACCTTCTCGGGAGGCAGGTTCCCGGGATCCGTCTGGGCGCCCGCGCGCGAGGCACCGGACGACGGCGACGACGAGGCGGACGCGGACGCCGACACGGCGGAGGACGGGGACAAGGCGGGCTGCTCGGCCGGCTCCGCGTCGCAGGACACCGCGAAAGCCGCCAGGGCGATGGCGAGTACCGCCGCGCTCCGGGCCGTGGAAAACGACATCGCTACCCCCGTGATCGTTTCGAGTCACCCGACCTTACGGAGCGGCTCCGGCGCCACGGCGCCGGGGGTGTCCCGCAAGCCGGCGTGACCCGCAGGCGCCCGGGGCCGCCGGGCGCCCGAGGCCGCCCGAGGCCGGCAGAACCCCGCGGGCGCCTGCCGCGGCCCCGCGGGTCCCCGCGCCGGTGGCCCCCGCCGCAGCCGTCAGATCCCCGCCGTCTCGCTCCACAGCCGGGCCAGCGCCAGGTCGCCCGTCACCGCGGGGCCCGCCAGCGGGAGCCGGTTCCACAGGGCCGTGTAGAGCCAGCCCGCCTCGGCGGTCAGGGTGCAGTCCGCCGGGTCCGCGTCGCCCCACACCGTCCGGGCCGGCTCAGGCGACAGGTGCACGGTCCACACCGCGCCCGTGTCGGCCGCCCGGACCCGCAGCACGCGGGGCTCGGGCGTCCGTACGCGGCTGCGCGGCCGGGCGTGGAAGCCCGTCAGCAGCTCGTCCACGCCGTCCTCCGCGAACCCCGGGTCCAGCGGCGCGTACTCCACGCCCAGCGCCGCCTCCGCGTCCATCCGGTGCACGGTCGTCTCGTGGGCCTGCCGCCGCGCCCAGAACGCCAGCGGCGAGGGCGGGGCCGTAGGGAGGAAGGTCCAGCACTGCACCTCCGCCGGGGCCTCCTGCAGGGTGCGCACCAGATCGGCGTGGCCCTCGCGGAACCAGGCGAACAGCTCCGCACCGGTCAGCTCCGGTGCGTCGGGGAAGGGGGCCGGATCCAGCCGTCCCTCCGCGACGTAGGAGGCGGCCCAGCGGTGCACCGAACCGGTGTGCCGCAGCAGGTCGGTGATCCGCCACTGCGGACAGGTGGGGACCAGGGCGTCCGGACCGGCCTGTTCGGCGATGTCCGCGAGCAGACCGCCCTCCCGCTCCAAGGTCTTCACGAACTCGTTGATCTCCATGCGGGGAGTCTGCCAGGCGCCCGCGACAATGGAGAGATGGACCGGGAACTCTTCCCGCGCGAGCGGACCGGGATCGCCCCCGGCGCCGTGCACGTGCCCGACTGGCTCGGGCCCGACCGGCAGCGGGAACTGCTGGAGGCCTGCCGCGCCTGGGCCCGCCCCCCGGCCGGCCTGCGCACCGTACGCACGCCCGGCGGCGGGGAGATGTCCGCGCGGCAGGTCTGCCTCGGGCTGCACTGGTACCCGTACGGCTACGCCCCCACCGCCGTGGACGGCGACGGGGCACCGGTGAAGCCGATGCCGCGCGAACTCGCCGAGCTCGGCCGCGAGGGGGTGGCCGCCGCGTACGGGGAGCCGCTGGAGTCCGGTACGGAGTACGACATCGCGCTGATCAATTTCTACGGCGGCGACTCCCGGATGGGCATGCACCGCGACGCCGACGAGAGGTCCGGGGCGCCGGTCGTCTCGCTGAGCCTCGGCGACAGCTGCGTCTTCCGCTTCGGGAACAGGGACTCGCGGGGGCGCCCGTACCGCGACGTCGAGCTGCGCAGCGGTGACCTCTTCGTCTTCGGAGGTCCGAGCCGGCTGGCCTATCACGGGGTGCCGAAGGTCCTGCCGGGCACGGCTCCCCGAGGGCTCGGGCTGACCGGGCGGCTGAACATCACGCTCCGCGTCGGCGGGCTCGGCTGAAGGGCGGCGCCCGCCGACCTCCGATCATGCGAGGATCGCTCTCATGAACGGCAACGGGGCCCCGCGGCGGGTGGGGGATGTGACCACGGTGTCCAGCGCTTCCACGAGGACCAAACTGGAGCGGGGCCGCGGCGCGCTCGGTCCGGCGCTGGAACTCGTCCACACCGGCCGCGCACCGACCCGGGCGGTGCTGACGGCCGAGCTCGGTGTCACCCGCGCCACGGCCGGGGCCGTCGCCGCGGAGCTGGAGGCGCTCGGGCTGATCCGGGTCGACTCGCGGCCCGGCGGTGCGGGCGGCGGCACCCAGGGCCGGCCCTCCCACCGCCTCTCGGTCGAGGAGAACGGGCCGGTGGCGCTGGCCGCGCAGGTGCACTCGGACGGGTTCCGGGCCGCGCTGGTCGGCCTCGGCGGCCGGATCGTGGCCACCGCACCCGGCAAGGTCACCGTCTCCGCCGACCCGGCGCAGGTGCTCGGTGCGGTGGTGGAGGCGGGCGCGGTGCTGCTGGAGAAGTCCGGCCGCCGTTGCGTCGGCGCGGGGCTCGCGGTCCCCTCGGCCGTCGCCGAACCGGACGGCACGGCGCTGAACCCGCTGCACCTGGCCTGGCCGGCCGGCTCTCCCGTACGGGCGATCTTCGCCCGGTGCGTGAAGGAGGCCGGGATCGACGGACCCGCCCTGACCGGAAACGACGTCAACCTCGCCGCGCTGGCCGAGCACCGGCACGGCGCCGGGCGCAGCGCGCAGCACCTGCTGTGCGTGGCCACCGGGCACCGGGGCGTCGGCGGGGCGCTGGTGCTCGACGGGCGCCTGCACAGCGGAAGTTCCGGCCTGGCCCTGGAGGTCGGACACCTCACCGTCAATCCGGAGGGGCGTGCCTGCCACTGCGGCAGCCGAGGCTGCCTGGACGTCGAAGCGGATCCGCTGGCCTTCCTCACCGCGGCGGGCCGTACGCCCGGCCCCGAGGTGTCGCTGCTCCAGCAGGCCCGCGACCTGCTGCGCGAGGAGTACGCCGAGCCCGCGGTGCGGGCGGCGGCCGAGGAGCTCATCGACCGTCTCGGGCTGGGCCTCGCGGGCCTGGTGAACATCCTGAACCCGGACCGGATCATCCTCGGCGGCCTGCACCGGGAACTGCTGCACGCCGACCCTGAACGCCTGCGCGCGGTGGTCGCGGACCGGAGCCTGTGGGGGCGCAGCGGGGGCGTGCCGATCCTGCCCTGCACCCTGGACCACAACAGCCTGGTCGGCGCGGCGGAGCTGGCCTGGCAGCCGGTGCTGGACGACCCGCTCGGGACCCTGGGCGCCGCGGCCTAGAGGAGGCAGCGGCCCGGGGGGCTGCCCCGGCGGGGTGGGGCGGCGAGGCGCGGCAGGGCCCCGGGGGAGTGCCCGGAGGTGCGGCGAGGTCGCCCGCGTCTGCCTGGACCAGCTGCGCTCGCGCAGGGCGCGCCGAGAGGAGTCCCTCGGCCCGGTCCGCCGGGGAGGACCCGCCGTCACGGCGGGAGCGCGGAGTCCGGGGCGTTCGGCAGGAGCAGAGCGGTTCCCTGACCGAAGAGGCCCGGTCGAGGAGCCCTGCGACCCGCATCCCCTCCTCGCGGGCGGTCACCCTCGGCAGCGCGGCGAAGTCGTCGGGCAGGCCGTCCGGAAGGCTCACCACGTGCTCTCCCGCCCGCATCGTGAGCAGGTTCGCACCGCAGAGGACGGGGGACGTCGGGGCGGTGGGACAGGTCGTGCCAGAGGGCCGGCCACGGGTGGTGGGTCCCGTCGGGCGCGGCGTGCTCCCGCACCCATGCCGCACCCATGCCGGACCCGTGCCGGGTCCAGCCGCCGGCTCAGGCGGAGCGCACCCGTCCGCTCCTCCAGCCGGAGCAGCGAGGCGGTGTCGACCGGCTCCAGCCGGCGGGGCAGGGGTGTGGCCGAGGCCATCGCCCCGTGCTGCCCGACGGCGTCCCGCCGGGTGCAGCCCCTCCGCCGCGCGGCGGAGGGGCTCCTAACCGGGCCTCGCGCCGACCGACGCGGCCACCGGCACACCCACCGCGACGGTTCCCGGCTCCACGGCGACGACCACCGTCCGGGCGGGCTCCCGTACCGGCTTGGAGCCCATCGACACGGGGTGCGGCGGTGCCACGGGGGCGGGCTGGGCCCGGAGCGAGAACCAGACCACCTTGCCCGGGCCGTCGGCCTGGTGCCGCGCACCCCACGCCTCGCTGACGGCCGCGACCAGCGCGAGCCCGCGACCGCAGGTCTCCAGCGACCCGGGCTGCGCCTCGCGCAGTACGGGCAGGCAGGGATCGCTGTCGAAGACCGAGACCGTGAGCCGCCCGAGGCGGAGCTCGATCTCCACCGTGCAGGTCTTGTCCGGCTGCGCATGGCGGTGGACGTTGCTGAGCAGTTCCGTCACGCCGAGCGCGGCCCGGTCGATGAGCGGATCGAGCTGCCAGTGGCGCAATTGCGCAGAAACGATTCTGCGAATCTGTCCTATGCGCGAAGGCAGGGCCTGCAGTTCGACGACGCAGTGCCTGCGGGAATGACTGATCACGGCTGCGACTCCCCGACATGAGTGTTACGGGTGCTGCACCCTCGGTAATGCTCCACCAGGGTCACCCACGGTGCGCCACAGTGCAACCGAACGCGATCGAAAGCATTTCGCCTAGAACCCCAAAGTGACTGTTTGTGCAGGTGAGGGAGGTACATTTCGAAAGCAGGGGGCAAAGAAACACACGAAGGAGCACGGCGCATGAGCACGACCCGTACGGCTGCCACGACCGGTAACACCGCGACGACCGTCGACGTCGACCGCAGCGACGCGGACTATCGCGCCTGGCTCAAGGAGGCGGTCCGCAAGGTCCAGGCGGACGCCAACCGCTCCGCCGACACCCACCTGCTGCGCTTCCCGCTCCCCGAGGCCTGGGGCATCGACCTCTACCTCAAGGACGAGTCCACGCACCCCACGGGCTCCCTCAAGCACCGCCTCGCCCGCTCGCTCTTCCTCTACGCCCTCTGCAACGGCTGGGTCCGCCCCGGCCGCCCGGTCATCGAGGCGTCCTCCGGTTCCACCGCCGTCTCCGAGGCGTACTTCGCCAAGCTGATCGGCGTCCCGTTCATCGCCGTCATGCCGCGTACGACCAGCCCGGAGAAGTGCCGCCTCATCGAATTCCACGGCGGTGAATGCCACTTCGTGGACGACCCGATGAAGATGTACGAGGAGTCGGCCGACCTCGCCGCCCGCACCGGCGGGCACTACATGGACCAGTTCACCTACGCCGAACGGGCCACCGACTGGCGCGGCAACAACAACATTGCAGAATCGATTTACCAGCAGCTGCGCCTGGAGCGGTACCCCGAGCCGTCCTGGATCGTGGCGACCGCCGGCACCGGCGGGACCTCGGCGACCATCGCGCGGTACGTGCACTACATGCAGCACGACACCCGCGTGTGCGTCCCGGACCCGGAGAACTCCTGTTTCTTCGACGGCTGGACCAGCAACGACCCGCACGCGAGCAGCGACTGCGGCTCGCGCATCGAGGGCATCGGCCGGCCGCGGATGGAACCGAGCTTCGTGCCGGGAGCCATCGACCGGATGATGAAGGTCCCGGACGCGGCCAGCGTCGCCGCCTGCCGTGCGCTGGAACAGGCCATAGGACGCAAGGCGGGCGGCTCGACCGGCACCGGCCTGTGGAGCGCCCTGAAGATCGTCTCGGAGATGGCGGCGGAGGGCCGCAAGGGCAGTGTCGTCACCCTGCTGTGCGACCCCGGCGACCGCTACCTCGACAAGTACTACTCCGACGAGTGGCTGGCCGGGCAGGGGCTCGACATCGCTCCCTACTCCGCCACCCTGGACACCTTCCTGACGACCGGTACCTGGCGCGAGCCCGCGGCCTGACCGTCCCGCCACCGGGGGGGGAGGTCCCCCTGGCCGGACCCCGGCCGGCCGGCTACGCCGTGCGGACTCACGCACGCGCCGGACCCTTCTCCTCGGTCGGGCGACGACCCTACGGGAGTTCCCGGCGCGGGTGTGGTCGGGGGGCGGCTGCGGAGACCTGCCCGCGAAACACCCGGCGCCGTGACCGGCCGCCCGCCCGGCCACTGCCCAGGACGGCCACGTGCTGTCCCGCACGGGGCGGCTCACGCGGGGCCCGTCGTGCAGGCTCCCTCGTATCGGGCCTGAGGACCGTGCCTGAGGGTGCCGCGTGACGGCTGTGCCTGACGGCCGGCCTGAAGCCCGCCCGACGGCTGGGCGGGACGACTGTGCCTCAGGGCCGCGCCCGACCGTCCTGCCTGACCCGCGGGGCGGGCGGCCGTGTCTGACCGCTGTGCCTGCCGCGCCGTCGTGTCCGCAGGGGCTACTGGTCCGTCCGGCGCCGTGCCGCCAGCCGCCCGTCCAGGGTGCGGACCGCCGTGCGGAAGGAGTGGCCGAGGCCCGGGCGGACGGCGGTCAGGGCCAGCCGGTAGGGGGCGGGGCCGTCCGTGGCGAAGGTCCAGCGGACGCGCGTGCCCGAGCCGGCGGGCGCCAGCCGCCACTCCTCCAGCAGCGCCCGCATCCCCGGCGCGTTGGTTTCGTCGACCCGGTAGGCGTACTTCTGCTCGGGCACCGCGGCCATCACCGTCTCCTGGAAGCTCACCCCACCCCGCAGCCGCACCTCACGGCCCGCGCCGCCGTGGGTGGGCCGGGCTAGGGTGACCGCCTTGAACCACCTGGGCCAGCCCTCGACCTCCGCGGCCAGGGCCTGGTAGACGGCCTCGGGCGGTGCCGTCGTCTCGGCCGTGAAGACCAGCCGGATCGGCGCGTCCTCGGCGAAGTCCAGCCCCACCGGGCGGAGTCGGCGGGCCATGGCGGTACCCCCTGGGCGAAAGTGACGTACGGGACGCGAATGCCGGTCACCATATCTGGCGACCCGTCAGATGTCCGCCCCGCGGGGTGAATTCGCCGCCGGGGGCTGGCCCGGCCGTCCGCCGCGCGGGATGCTGGAACCGCGCCGAAACCGCCTCCCGAGCGGAGCCCGCCGTGCCGGACAGCCCAGCAGCAGCCACCCGCCAGCCCCCGGCCCCGCCCCTCGCCCTCGAACTCCTGGTCCACGGCGTCGGCGGCGCCACCCCCGGCGATCTGCTCGGTGACCCCCGCACCGTCCGGGTCACCGGGGACTCCACCGCCGCCGTCTTCCGCCGCACCGACGATGCCGACGCCGAGGCCCACCCCGAGCGGTACGCCGGCCGGCCCGTCCCCGAGGCCTACTGCTGGTCCCGGCTCACCTCCGGCAACGGCACGCGCGCCCTGTGGCTGCTGCTCCTGCCCTTCATGGTGGTCAACCTCGCCCACTGGGCGCGCCCGGCCGTGCCCGCCGGCCGCCCGGCACCGTGCGCGGTGCGCACGTACGGGGTGCTCGTGCGGATCCTTGCCCTCAGCCTCACCGTGCTCCTGGTCGCGGCCGCCTGCGAGGTCGCGCTCGACCTGGTCGCCTGGCAGTGCGCGGGTTCCGGCGGCTGCACCGCCTCACGCCCCTGGCTGTCCTTCCTCGCCGACGGCGGCTGGTGGGCCCAGCCCGGACGCCGCCTCGTGCTGGGCGCGCTCGTCCCGGCGGCGCTGACCGTACTGCTCTGGTACCTGTCGAACCGCACCTGGAGCGCCTACGAGTCGCAGCCGCCGCCCGAGGGCCCCGCGGCCCCGGACCCGGCCGCGACGGCCCCCGCAGACCCCGACCCCGCCGCCCAGGACGTCGCCGGACGGGACCCCGCCCCCGATGGCTCCCGCGACGCCGTGCCCGCGCTCGGCCGCCCCGGTTTCTGGTACGGGCGCAGGCTGGTGGCCCGGCTGCGTGCCGCGCACACCGCCGCCGGACTGCTCACCGTCGCCGCGGCCGTCGCCGTGCCCACCGCCCGTCACGACCGCCGGGCCGGCGCACCGGTCCTCGAAGTCCTCGGCTGGGCGGTGGAAGCGCTGCTCGCCGCCGGGGCCCTCGCCGTGGTCTGGGTCGTGTGCCGGCGCGGCCGTACCGAGGCCCGGCCCGACCACCGCCTCGACCGGGCCGCGGTCACCCTGCTGCCCGGCGCCGCCCTCGCCCTCCTCGGGGCCGTCCTGCTGTACGCCGGCTGGTCACGCCCGGGCTGGACCTCCGCCGGGCGGCTCCCCGGGGACTTCGCGTTCGGCGCGCTCATGCTCGGCCAGGGCCTGGGCGTACTCGCCCTCGCCGCCGTCGCCGCGCACCTGCACCGCCGGGCACCCGACCCGGCCGCCGCCCTGCACGGTCTCGGCGGGCCCGCCATCGCCGTGCTGGGCTGCGCGCTCGGCGGAGTGATGTCCGGCGGGGTCGCCCAGCGCGTTGCCGACTGGCTCGACAAGGGCGCCACCCCCGGCATGCCCGGCGCCCTGCTGCCCGGGCCGCCGGTGCTGCTGTCCTGGCAGGCCGCCGTACTACCGCCGCTGCTCCTCGTACTGGCCCTGCTCGCCGCCTGGTTCGCGGGGCGCGGAGCGCGGGTCCGGTGGCGGCTGGCCGAGACCGTGGCCGCCGAGTACCCGGGGGCGCAGCCGGACCGGGCCCGCAGCCGGAGCATCGCCGGAGCCAGGGCCGCCGCCGCGCTCACCGATGCCGCCCCCTGGTTCGTGGGGGCCGTCTCCGGGATCACCCTGCTGCTCGGCGCGGGCGCCCTCGCCGGGGCATGGCTCAGCGGGAAGGTGCCGGGGGAGGCTGCCCGCGGCACCCCTGCGCTGCTGGAGGCCGCCGCCCGCGCCGCCCAGGACGCCGGATCCTGGCTGATCGGCTTCGGGTTCCTGCTCTTCGTCGCCTGGGGCCGGCGCGCCTACCGGGATCCCGCGGCCCGCCGCACCGTCGGCATCCTGTGGGACGTCGGCACCTTCTGGCCGCGCGCCGCGCACCCCTTCGCGCCGCCCTGCTACGCCGAGCGCGCCGTCCCCGACCTGACCTGGCGGATGAGCGGATGGACCGGCAGCACCGGCGGCCGGCTGGTGATCTCCGGCCACTCCCAGGGAAGCGTGCTCGCGGCGGCCGCCGTCTGGCAGCTGCCGCCACCCGTCCGCCGCCGGGTCGCCCTGCTCACCTACGGGTCCCCGCTCAGCCGCCTCTACGGCCGCTGGTTCCCCGCCCACTTCGGCCCCGGGCCGCTCACCGTCCTGCACCGGGAGGTCGACTGCTGGCGCAACCTGTGGCGGGCCTCCGACCCCATCGGCGGCCCGGTGCTGCCCGGCCTCCCGGGCGCAGTGGACCACGGCCCGCTCGCCGACCCGGTCGCCTACGGACGCAGCGCCCGCCACCCGCTGCCCGCTCCCCTCCTGGGCCACTCCGACTACCAGGCGGACCCGGCCTTCGCCGCCGAACGCCAGTCCCTGTTCGCCCGGTTGGAGGCAGCCGCACAGCCCGGCGCGGCCGAGGTACCGTGCGGGCCCGACGGACCTGAGGGGCCCGACGTACCGGAGGAGCCGGGCCTGCCGGGTCAGCGGTTCAGCAAGGGGCACCCACAGCAGGCAGCGCCGGCAGATCCGCCGGGAACAGCAGGGTGAGCTCGTCCGTGCTCGGCTCCGACAGCTGCGCCACGCGCCCCGCGTGCCGTTCGACCATCGACTCGAACGTCTGGCGCGCGGTACGGCCGTTGCCGAAGGCCGGGCCCTTGGGCAGCTCCGTGAAGTACTCCAGCAAGGCCTCGCCCGTGCCGTCGCCCAGCCGGTACTCGTGCTCCTCCGCCTGCTGCTCCACGATCCGCAGCAGCTCCTGGGGCCCGTAGTCGCCGAAGGTGATGGTCCGCGAGAAGCGCGAGGCCACCCCCGGGTTGACGGTCAGGAAGCGGTCCATCTCCGCCGTGTACCCGGCGACGATCACCACCACGGCGTCCCGGTGGTCCTCCATCAGCTTCACCAGCGTGTCGATCGCCTCGCGCCCGAAGTCCCGGCCGGAGTCCTCCGGGGCCAGCGCGTACGCCTCGTCGATGAACAGCACCCCGCCGCGGGCCCGTTCGAAGGCCTCCTGCGTACGGATCGCCGTGGACCCGATGTGCTCGCCCACCAGGTCCACCCGGGACACCTCGACCAGGTGCCCGCGCTCCAGCACCCCGAGGGAGGCGAGGATCTCCCCGTACAGCCGGGCGACCGTGGTCTTGCCGGTGCCGGGGGAGCCCGTGAAGACCAGATGGCGGCGGACGGAGGCCGCCTTGAGCCCCGCCTGCTGCCTCCGCCGGCCCACCTCGATCATGTCCGTCAGCGCGCGCACCTCGCGCTTCACGCTCTCCAGCCCGACCAGCGAGTCGAGCTGGCCCAGCACCTCCCCGGACCCCCGGGAGGCCGGCTGCGCCGGGCCGTCCGGCAGGTCCGCGGCGCGCGGCGCGGGCATGTCCGCCGCCACCGGTACGGGGCCCTGGACGGCCGGGACCGTACGGATCGCCGCCCGCGCCCCGGCGGAGGAACCGTCCGGGGCCGCCTGGGCCGCGGCCCGCGCGCCGGACCCGTCGCCGGTGCACTCCTGCGCGAGGGGGCCGTCCTCGGCGAACTCGTAGCCCCCGCGCGCGCAGCGCTCGGTGTGGCAGCGCGTCAGCGTGGTGCGGCAGCCGTCGAGGACGTGGAAGCCGAAGCCGGAACTGTCCGTGACCCGGCAGGCGGTGAAGGTGCCGCGGCCGCCCGCCGACACGTAGAACCCGGCCTCGGCGGGGGAGCTGACCGTGCACCGCTCCAGGACCGGATCGGCTCCCTTGGTGACGATCACACCGGTCTGCACGGCGTCGATGGTGCAGTTGGCGAGGGTGCCGCCGCTGCCGTGGTCGCGGAACCAGGCTCCCGTCGACGCCTCCCGGATCCGGCAGTCGTCGAGCTGGGCGGTGGCCCCGTCGCTCACCGAGACGGCGGTGTTGCGCACCTGGGACAGATCGCTGTCGACCACGTCCGCCCGCGAACCCCGGTCCAGGACGAACACCGCGTCCGGAACGTCGTGGACGCGGCAGGAGTCCAGCGAGGCGGTGGCCCCGTCACTGATCCACACCGCCGGGTAGTCGCCCGTACTGTCGTGGATCTCGCAGGAGTCGGCGTCGACCCGGGTGCCCGGGTCCCACACCGACAGGCCGTTGCGGCCGAACCGGCGCACCGTCGTACGGCTGAGCGTGAGCACCGAACGGGAGCGCAGGTCCACCGCGTTCTCCGGGATGTCGTGGATGTCGCAGCCCGCCAGCATCAGCACCGCGTCCGTGTCGAGGGTGACCCCGTCCGCCGAGGTGCGGTGCACCGCACAGTCCGTGAGCCGGGCCGTGGCGCGCGAGGCGACCTGCACGCCGGTGCCCTTGATCTCGTACACCTCGCAGCCCAGCGCCTCCAGGCCCGAACCCTCGCCGGTGACCCCGATGCCCGCGCCCGTGGCGTGGTGGATCCGGCAGCGCTCCAGCCTCGGGTGGCCGCCGCCGCGGACGGAGACCCCGGTCTGCCCGGCGGCCACCACCTCGCACTCCTCGAACACCCCGCCACCGCCGTCCAGTACGGCGATGCCGACCCCGGTCGGGTTCTCGACCGTGCACCGCCGAACCAGGGGGCGGGCCCCGCTGCCGCGCACCTCGATCCCGGCCGCCGAGCGGGTGTGCACACGCAGATCGGTCAATTCGGGAGCGCCGTCCTCGACGAGCAGCGCGGGGGCCGCCCGGTCCTGGCCCTCGAAGTACAGGTCCTGGACCACGGCCGAGGCGCGCAGGGTCAGCGCGACCCCGTCGAGCGGGGCGATCCGCACCGACCCGAGCCCGCCCTCGGGGCCGCGCAGGGTCACGGCGTGGTGCAGCACCAGGTTCTCCCGGTAGGTGCCGGGGGCGATCGACAGGACGTCCCCGTCACCCGCGACGGCCAGCGCGGCGGTCAGCGTCGGATACTCACCGGAGCGGCGCCGCCACCGCGACGTCCCGCCGTGCGTCACCTGGACCGTGCCCTGAGCCATGGTGCTGTCGTGCCCCCACCCTCGTACTCGCGTTGTCGAAGCGACCGGAGCCGCCCGAAGCCGACTGATCTGGCCGTCCCACCGTAGCGCGCGCGGGGCCGGTGAGTTGCCAGGTCAGCTGCCCGCGCCCGCCCGGCCCCAGTCCGGCCCTGCCGCCGCCCACGCCCGGTCCAGACGGGAGTACCGCTGATGTACGAGCCGTCGTACGACCAGCCGCCGGACCGTCTCCACCAGCGCGGCCACGCAGACGGCGGCGGCCGCCCCCGCCAGTCCCGCGTGCAGGGAGGCGGCGGCAGGGTCGAGCGGCTGCCCCACGACCCGGCCGCTGGTGTCCGTCCATATCCGGAACCGGTCGCCCGGAAGCGGAGGTTCCTCCGCGGCGGGCACCGTGCCCTCGTGGCTGCTGCCGTCGGGCGCGGTCCACGCCGCCACGATCTGCGTGCGCTGCGGGGCCTGCTGCCGCGCCGCAGGGTCGGCGGACGCCTCCGCGAGCGATCCGGGCGCCTGCCGGACCACCGTCGCCGGGACGAGGTACCGCTCGTGCCGCTGTTCCCGCGCGGCCCGTTGCAGCGTGCTGTCCACCTGGAGTCCCGCGAGGCAGCCGACGGCAGGCGCCACCACCAGGACGCACACGAGGGCGCCGAACGCCAGCCACGCCTCGAAAAGATCGGTCGGGCGGCGCAGCGGATTGCGCCGCCAACGCCACACACCCATTGCTGTCCACACGGTCCGGCTCCCCCTCGCCTCCGTCTGCTGCCTCCGTGGTCACCCGGGACGGTGCGCGGTCCACGCCCGTCCCGGTGTGTGCGCGCTCATGACGTGTCATCAGTGTGCACACCTCTCGGGTGATGCAACGGCCCCGTCGTGCACGTTGGTTCCGCACGCGCTCAAGAGCCGCTCGAAGGTGTCATTCCTGTCGGTCGTCCCGGGCAGGTCATCCCAGGACGCGTACTTCGTCCCCCACGCGCACCGTGCCCGGGCGCACCGGCACGAGCTGCCGGCCGAACGCCAGCGACTTGCCGATCCTCCGGTGCCGGGCGAGCGTCGCCAGCGGCTCCCTGCCCCGCTGCGCCGTGCTCTGGTCGGTGGTGGTGACGATGCACCGGCTGCACTCGCGGGCGCCGCGGAAGACGGCGTCACCGATCGCGAGGCGCCCCCAGCCGTCCTCCGCCCACGGCTCGGCCCCGGCGACCACCAGATTGGGCCGGAACCGGTTCATGGGCAGGGGCCCCTCCTGGAGGTGATCCCCCTGCGCGATCAGCGCGTTGAGCGCGTCCAGCGAGGCGAGGGTGGTGAGCAGCAGCGGATAGCCGTCGGCCAGGCTCACGGTCTCGCCCGGCAGCGCGTAGGCCGGGTCCACGGGCCGGCGCACGGCCGGATCGTCCAGGTGCACGAGCCGCACCGGCACCCCGAGGTACTCGCTGAACCAGTCGGCCGCGGCGTCCGCCGCGCGGACCGTCTCGACCTTCTTGCCGAACAGCAGGACCGGCTCCAGCGGCCCGGGCGCGGGCACCTCCACGGCCAGCTCGGCCATCCCGGGCGCCGACAGCGTGACGCCGCCGCCCTCCGCCGGCCGCGCCACCGCCAGGGCGAGGCGCGGCTGCTGGCGCTGCGTGACGACTGCGCCCCCGGCGTCGGCCAGCGCCCATCGCCGGTCCCCGGCCAGACCCCAGGGCTCCACGGCCGCCTCCGCGGGAGCGGTTCCCGCCACCGACTTGACGGGATGCACGTGGAGCTCCCGGAGATACAAGTTCGCCATGGGGGCATAGTGCCAGCCGCCCCCGCAGCCTCCCCAGTCGGTCCCTACAGGTCCGTCAGTAGCCGCGCCCCTGGTACGGGCGGCCGTACGGGTCCTCGTACGGGGTGCCCTGGACCTGGGCCGGAGCCTGCATCGGGCGCGGAGCGGCCGGGCGCATGGCCTCGTACCCGGTGCCCGCGGGGACCGGACGGGGCTGCTGCGGCTGGGGCTGCGGCGCGTATCCCGCACGGGCCGCGACCGGCTGCTGCTGCGGGATGTACGGCGCGGGCGCGTGCTGCAGCGGCATCGGCTGCGGCGCGCCCTGCTGCTGGTACGGGTAGCCGTACGCCGGGGCCTGCTGCTGCGCCGGGGGGAGCGCGGGCATGGACGAGGCGAGGGCCGGCAGGTACCCGCCGCTCGAATACCCGGCACTCGGGGAGTCGTAGGCGGCGGGGACGCGGATCGGGGCGATCTGCGGAGTGCCGCGTTCGGCGACGAGGGAATCGTAGATGGGGGTGTCCGGGAAGGAGGGCGCGGAGTAGTAACCGCCGCCATAAGTGGAGCGGGGGGAGGTCATGGGACCTAAGTTAAGCCCACGACTTCACCGGGTCCATAGCGAGGTGCTGTCAACACCCCGCTGACCTGCATATTCGCAGGTCAGGACCCCAGCTTTCACTTGACGTTCAGGTGCACGATTTCGCCGCTTCCACCCCACCTTGCGGGCACTCGTACTCATCGGTTGTGTGGTGCACCGACTTCATGCTGACGCAGCGTCACAATGCGGTGACCTCGGATGACGCCGGTTCGGGCAGGAGTTCATTGTTTCAGGCGTCGCTCGGGCGGGCATAGGTACGGCCCTTCCAGGCTGCCCCGCGACCGCGGTAGTGCTGGACCGCCGAATCGACGGTCATCAGCAGGTACAGCAGCGCCGTGAACGGAAGCAGCGGGGCGAGCGCGGCGGGCTGCCGGTAGTGGCGCACCATCGGCAGGTAGGTGCCGGCCATCAGCAGCCAGGCCAGACCGCCGGCCCAGGCGACGGCCGGCTGCCCGGCCGCCAGCCCCGCGAGCAGCGCCGCCGGCGGTACGAGGTAGACGAGGACCAGCCCGGCCACCGTCCCCGCCAGCAGGAGCGGCTGGTGGCGCAGTTGCGCGTACGCGCTGCGCGAGACCATCCGCCACAGGTCGGCGAGCGCCGGGTACGGGCGCACGCTGTCCACCCGCTCCGCCAGCCCGAGCCAGATCCGGCCGCCCGAGCGCTGGACCGCGCGGGCCATCGAGACGTCGTCGATGACGGCCTGCCGGATGGAGTGGGGCACCCCCGCCCGGACGGCGGCCGCGGTCCGCAGCAGCACGCAGCCGCCCGCGGCCGCCGCGGTGCGGGAGCCGGGCCGGTTGATCCGGCGGAAGGGGTAGAGCTGCGCGAAGAAGTAGACGAAGGCCGGTACGACGAGCCGTTCCCAGAGGCTGACGGCCCGCAGCCGGGCCATCTGGGAGACGAGGTCGAGGTCGGCCGAGGTGGCGGCGGCGACCAGTTCGCGGAGGCTGTCGGGCTCGTGCGCGATGTCGGCGTCGGTGAGCAGCAGGTACTCGGGCTCGTCGGCGTGCGCGGTGCGGGCGAGGGTGATGCCGTGCCGCAGCGCCCACAGCTTCCCCGTCCAGCCGGGGCCGGGGTCGCCGGGGGAGACCACGGTGAGCGGGAGCCCGGGGCAGTCGCGGGAAAGGCGCAGCGCGAGTGCGCCGGTGCCGTCCGTACTGCCGTCGTCGACCAGGATCACCTCCGCCTCGCCGGGATAGTCCTGGGCGATGAGCGAAGGGAGGCTGTACGGGAGCACCGCGGCCTCGTCCCGCGCCGGGACCACGATCGCGACGGACGGCCAGCGGGCCGGAGCGGTGCGCGGCGGGAGGCGGACGTCGGTGCGCCAGAACATGCCCTGGGCGAGGGTGAGCCAGAGCCAGGCGGCGAGGGAGGCGTAGGCCGCGCAGGCGGCGAGGAGGAGGCCCATGGCGGCAGTGTGCCGGGCCCCGCGGCGCCTGTCGCGCACCCACCCCGGGGGGACCCCGGCGGATCCGGCTGCGCCGCGTCGGGGCTGGCTGCCCGGGGCCGGCCGCGGGGCGGGGCGGGGTTCAGATGACGGGCCGTCCGGTGGTGGCGCCGGGTCGCCGGGTGCGGCCGGGTCGCCGGGTGCGGCCGGGAGGCGGCGTGCCCCACCGTGGCGTGCGCCGGAGGCCGGTGGGTCGGGGTGTAGGCGGGAGGTCGGTGGGTCGGGGTGTAGGCCGGAGGTGGGTCGGTCGGGGTGTAGGTCGGTCCGGGTGTGGCGGGTCGGTGCGGGCGTCCGCCGGACGGGGCGTTCGGGTCGGCGGATTGCGGTCATGGTGACGGGCCGCCGTGGTCGGTGGCCCGGGGTGCGGGCGAGCGCGGTGGGCACTGCCGCCGTGGCGGTGGCGGACGGCACCGCCGCCCGGGTGGCAGGGGTGCGGGCCGACGCCGTGGCGGCAGGCGGGACGGCAGCCCGGGGCGTGGGTCGCGCCGTCGGCGTCGGCCGTGACGACGGGGGCGGGGTGGGGCTCCGGGGGTGGAGAGGGCGGCCGGGCGGCGCGGTCGCGGGGCCCGGGGCGGGGACCCGCCGCGGGCGGGCGCGGAGGGGTTCGGCGGGGGTGTCGACTAAGGTGGCCGGGTGAAGATCGCGCTCATGGACTCGGGAATCGGCCTCCTCGCGGCGGCCGCCGCGATGCGGCGGCTGCGGCCGGACGCCGATCTGCTGCTCTCCTCCGACCCCGACGGGATGCCCTGGGGCCCCCGGACCCCCGCTTCGCTCACCGAGCGGGCGCTCGCCGTCGCCAGGGCCGCCGCACCGCACCTGCCGGACGCGCTGATCGTCGCCTGCAACACCGCCTCCGTGCACGCCCTGCCGGCCCTGCGGGCGGAGCTCGAGCCCGCCATCCCGGTCATCGGCACCGTCCCGGCGATCAAGCCCGCCGCGGCCGCCGGCGGCCACGTCGCCATCTGGGCCACCCCTGCCACCACCGGCAGTCCCTACCAGCGCGGGCTGATCCGCGACTTCGCCGCCGGGGTCCCGGTCGCCGAGGTGCCCTGCCCCGGGCTCGCCGAGGCCGTGGAGGCCGGCGACGAGCGCGCCGTGGCCGCCGCCGTGGCCGCGGCCGCCGCCCTGACGCCCGCCGACGTCACCACCGTGGTCCTCGGCTGCACGCACTACGAACTGGTGGAGACTCCCATCCGTGCCGCCCTGGCCGCGCGGACCGGGGGTGCCGAACTCGTCTACCACGGTTCCGCCGAGGCCGTCGCCGTCCAGGCGCTGCGCCGCATCGGCGCACGCCCCGAGCCCGCCCTCCCCGCCACCGGCACCCTGACGGTCCTGCGCAGCGGCCGCCACGAGACGCTGCCGGCCGCCGCCCTGGGCTACGCGGAAGGGCGACTGCTCGCCGGACAGGGCGCGGGCGCGACCGTCGCGTAACTGCGGAGCCCACCGCGAGGTCTGCCGTACCCGCCACTCCCGACCTCCACTCCACCCACCGACGAGACGTAACGTCTTGCGTGAGCGCCGAGGGCTGCCCGGGGCCGCTCGACCTGCTGCTGGACGAGCCACCAGCCACCTGGCCCCGGCCGTCGTGGAGGAAATGGAGGCGGCCCCGGCCCTCTTCGGGGGCACCCCGGCCCTCGTCACCCACGACCGGCGGCTGCGCGCCGCGGACCGTCAGCCGGAGCCGGCCTCGGCGAGCCGCTGAGCCAGCTCGCGCAGGTCGTCCGCGTCCAGGACCCGGTCCCCGAAGCCCGGCAGTGGGACGTGCAGGGGGCCGGTCCAGTGGTCCGGGACCGCCTCCTGCCCGTACCGGGCTCCTGCCAGCGCGCCCGTCACCGCCGCCACCGTGTCGGTGTCCCCGCCCAGGTCCACGGCCGCCCGGACGGCCTCCGCGAACCCGCCGGTCGTCCGCAGGGCCCACACGGCCGAGCCCAGGCAGGGCCACACCGCGCCGTTGAACTCGGTGGCCAGGTCCGGGTGCCAGCCGGGGTCCAGCACCCGTGCGTAGCGCTCGCGGTGGTCCGGGTGGACCGCTTCCAGGGCCGCGGGGAGGGCGGCCAGCGGGTCGGCTCCGTCCAGGGCCACCCGTACCAGCTCGTGCAGCAGGGCGGTGCCCTCCCAGGCGGCCCGGTCGCCGTGGGTGAGCGCGGCGATCCGCCGCGCCGCGTCCATCGTCCGCTCCCGTCCCGCGGCGGCGAAGTGCACCGCCGAGGTGGCGGCGCGCATCAGCGAACCGTTGCCCGCGGCCCGGACGTTGACCTGGAAGTGCAGCGCGGCGGCCAGGTCCCAGGGCCGGCCGTTGGTCAGGACGTCCTCGGTCTGGAGACCGATGTCCTTGGGCGCCCCGGCCGCCCAACGCTGGAACCGGGCGAAGACGTCCGGGAGTTCGAGGCCGCCGCACTCCAGCAGGGACTCACCCACCAGCACCGCCATCTGCGTGTCGTCCGTGGCCTCCCCCGGCTCCCAGCCGCCACCCCCGCGCATCTCCTGCCCGCGCGCCGTCAACTGCCCGGCGGGCCCGAACTCGTAGGGCGCGCCCAGTGCGTCGCCCGCCGCCGAGCCGAGCACGGCTCCCACGGCCCGGTCGGTCCGGGTGGTCACGCCGCCCCACCCGCATCGACCGTGGTGAGCAGGCCGAGGGCGAAGCCCTCCAGGTCGTCGAGGCCGGCCGCGGCCAGCGTGCCCGGTGCCCCGGCCAGCAGGTGGGGGAGGGCGCCGTGCAGGGCGAGGGTGAGGGTGCGGACCCGCTCCGGTCCGGCCGGGAGCCCGGCCGTGCGCAGCAGGTGGGCGTGTGCCGCGAAGTCCGCAGCGCCGATCGGGTCCAGCAGCCCGGCGAGCCAGGGGCGTCGGGCGGCCTCCGTCTGGAGCTCCAGGTAGGCCAGTACGTGCGTCCGCCCGGGTCCGCCCACGTTCCGCAGCATCCCGGCCAGGAGCGCAGCCAGCTCCCGGGCGCCGGTCGGCCCCTGCCCCGACGCCGCCAGGGCCGTCGACGCCTCCCGGTACTGCTCCACGCAGCGCTCGGCCACGGCCCGCAGCAGTGCGTCGCGGGTGGGGAAGTAGTTCTTGGCCGTGCCTGCGGGCACGGTGGCGGCGGCGTCGACGGCACGGTGCGTCAGCCCCCGTCCGCCTGCTCCGGCCAGCACTTCGACGGCCGCGTCCCGCAGCCGGTCCCTCCGGTCCTGATTCACGTTGCCAGTTTAACTACATCCGTGGTACCACAGATGTAGTACCACGGATGTGGTGGTCGGGCGGGGTCGGGCGAATGGGCGAACGAAGGGGTCCGTCATGGGGGGCGCGAGGGGTGCGGCCGTCGTCGTCGGGGCGGGGGTCGGCGGGCTGGCCACCGCCATCGGCCTGCGCCGCGCGGGCTGGCAGGTCACCGTGCTGGAGCGCCGGACCGCGCCGGAACGCTACGGCACCGCCTTCGGGATCCACCCCACCGCCCAGGCCGCCCTCGACCGGCTCGGCCTCGGCGACGCCCTCCGGGCGCGCGCGGTCCCGTACCGCGGGGCCCGGATCCGGCGGCCCGACGGCAGGGTGCTGGCCGCGCTCCCGCTCGAACGGATCGAGCGCAAGGCGGGCCGGCCCGAACTGCTGATCTCCCGGCCCTACTTGATCGACGCCCTGCTGGACCGCCTCGACGGGCTCGGCGGCGTGGAGATCTCCTACGGTCGGCACCTCACCGACCCGGCAGGGCTGGGCGCCGATCTCGTCGTCGGGGCCGACGGCATCAACAGCACGGTCCGCACCGCGCACTTCGGCGGGCGCAGCCGCCCGCGCGAGGTCGGCACCGTCGCCTGGATCGGGATCGCCGGATTCGAGACCGGGTGCTACGGGGAGACCTGGGGCGAGGGCCGCTTCTTCGGCATGACGCCCGTGGAGCCGGGACGCACCAACTGGTACGCCACCGTCCCCGCGGCCACCACCGCGGGACCGGAGGCATCAGCCACCACCCGGCCCGCCGCCCCAGCCGGCGCGGCCGAGCACCTGCGGGCCGCCTTCGCCGGCTGGCACGACCCGGTCCCGCGCGTGCTGGCCGAGACCGACCCCGCCACCTGGATCCGGTACGAGATGCGCCACCTCCACCCGGCGCTCTCCTCGTTCACCGCGGCCGGCCGGGTCGCCCTCGTCGGTGACGCGGCGCACGCCATGACACCCAACCTCGGCCAGGGCGCCTGCACCGCCCTGCTCGACGCCGAGGCCCTGACCCGGGCCGTGGCGTGGGCCGGTCCGCCCCGGCTGCCCGCAGCCCTGCGCGCCTACGACGCCGAGCGCCCCCGCAGCGCCCAGCGCGTGGCCTTCGCCTCCCGGAACCTGCACCGCCTCGTGACCGCCCGCCGCCCGGCGCTGCGCGACGCCCTCATCGGCCTCCTCCCGGGCGCCGGCGAGCCGGGCCGGTAGGGCTTCGGCCCGGACGCGACCTGCGGTACCACCGCGGTGCGGTACCTCAAGTTTGCTTCAGGTCAAGGACGGGCAGGCGCAGGACGGACGAGCCGCACTGCACCGACCGGACGAGAGGCGGTGGCGGGCATGCGGAACGTGAGTACGCTGCTACCCATGACCGGTCACCCCCCGGGTCCGTTCTGGACGGGCCGGGCCTCCAACCGTGCGCAGTGGCTGCTCGCAGCGGCCGGTGCGGCCTGTCTGGCGCTGGGCATCGAGCTCGCCGTCGCCGGTTCCTGGACCGCCGGCATCATCCCGCTGCTCATGGCCGTGATCGGCTGCCTGACCGCCGGGCTGCTCATCCTCTACGGCACCCTCTCCTTCGTCCACGTCGCCGTGACCGTCGACGCCGAGGCGCTCGACGTGCGCTGCGGCCACATCGGACTGCCCCGCCGCAAGATCCGCCTCGCGCAGATCACCTCCGCCGAGTACCTGCCCAGGATCACCCCGCAGCAATGGGGCGGCTGGGGACACCGGTGGCGGCCCGAGAAGGGAACCGCGATCATCGTCCGCCGCGGCGAGGGCCTGGAGCTGAGGCTCGACGACGGCAAGCGGTTCATCGTCACCGTCGACGACGCCGAGAACGCCGTCCGTGTCATCCGCACCCACCTGCGCGCTCTCGCCCGTTAGCGCGGCCGGGCGCCGGGGCCGGTCCGCGCACAGGGCCTTACCGGGTCCCGGCGTGCGGGGACGTACACTCCGCCAGATGAGCAGCAGTGCCACCCGCGCCGCCGGAAACGAGCCCGCGCAGCCCGCAGACCGGAACGCGCAGCCCGACCGGCCCGCGCGGCCCGCAGACCGGAGCGGAGCGGGCCCCGGAACCACCGGCATCGCGCCTCCCCGCAAGGACACGCGGCCGGCGTTCTGGTTCCGGGCCGCCCTCGCCGCCGTGGCCGGCGTGCTGCTGTACCTCAGCTTCCCGCCCCGCCCCCTGTGGTGGCTGGCGCCCTTCGCCCTCGCCCTGCTTGCGGGATGCCTGCACGGCCGCCGCGCCCGAGCCGGGTTCGGCATCGGGCTCCTCGCCGGGCTGGGGTTCCTGCTGCCGCTCCTCGTGTGGACGGGCGAGGAGGTCGGCCCGGTGCCCTGGCTGGCGCTGGCCGCCGTCGAGGCCCTGTTCATCGGCCTCACCGGGCTCGGCATCGCCCTCGTCAGCCGGCTCCCCGCGTGGCCCCTGTTCGCTGCCGCCGTCTGGGTCGCGGGCGAGGCGGTGCGCTCCCGGGCACCCTTCGGCGGGTTCCCCTGGGGCAAGCTCGCCTTCGGCCAGGCCGACGGCGTCTTCGCCCCGCTCGCCGCCCTGGGCGGCACTCCCGTGCTCTCCTTCGCCGTGGCCCTGTGCGGATTCGGCCTGTACGAGGTGGTGCGGATCGCCCGGAGCCACCCGCGCCGTGCCACCGCGGCCCTGGCCGTGCTCACCGTCGGCGCACCCGTCCTTGCGGGCCTCGCCGCCCGCCCCCTGGTCTCCGACGCGGCCGAGGACGGCACTGCCGTGGCCGCCGTCATCCAGGGCAACGTGCCCCGCCTCGGCCTCGACTTCAACTCCCAGCGCCGCCAGGTCCTCGACAACCACGCCCTGCGCACCCGGCAGCTCGCCGACGAGGTCGCGGCCGGGGCCCGAAGGCCGGACTTCGTCCTCTGGCCGGAGAACTCCTCCGACCTCGACCCGTACACCGAAGCGGACGCCTACGCCGCCATCGACGCGGCGGTCGAAGCCATCGGCGTGCCCGTGGCGGTCGGCTCCGTCCTCGTGCCGGAATCCGGACCGCTGCGCAACACCATGATCCTCTGGGACCCCGCCAAGGGTCCCACCGAGACCTACGACAAGCGCAAGATCCAGCCCTTCGGCGAGCGCATCCCGATGCGCTCCGTCGTGCGGCTCTTCAGCTCCGACGTCGACCGGGTCCGCCGCGACTTCGGCCCCGGCAAGGACCCCGGCGTCTTCGACATGGCCGGCAGCCGGGTCGGCATGGTCACCTGCTTCGAGGCCGCCTTCGACGACGCCGTCCGCTCCACCGTCCGGGCCGGGGCCCAGGTGATCGCCGTCCCCAGCAACAACGCCACGTTCGGCCGGTCCCAGATGACCTACCAGCAGCTCGCCATGGACCGGATCCGCGCCATCGAGCACAGCCGGACCGTTCTCGTGCCCGTCACCAGCGGGGTCAGCGCGGTCATCCGCCCCGACGGGAAGATCGTCCAGCAGACGAAGCTGTTCACCGCGGACGCGCTGGTCGCCGAGATCCCCCTGCGGTCCACGCGTACCCCGGCCACGATCGTCGGGCCCCTGCCGGAGTACGCGCTGCTCGTCGCCGCCGCGGCCGGGTTCGGCTGGGTCCTCACCCGCCGGATCCGGGCCCGCCGCGCCGCCTGAGGCCGGGGTCGGGCCGCGGGGCCTCGTAGGGTCGGGGGATGACCACACCCGATTTCATCCGTGCCATCCGTGCGAGCGCCGGCCACCAGCTGCTCCTGCTGCCCGGCGTCACGGCCATCGTCCTCGACGACCGGGGCCGGGTGCTGCTCGGCCGGCGGTCCGACACCGGACGGTGGTCCGTGATCGGCGGGATCGCGGAGCCGGGGGAGCAGCCCGCCGAGACCGCGGTGCGGGAGGTGTACGAGGAGACGGCGGTGCGGTGCGTCCCGGAGCGGGTCGTCCTCGTCCAGATGCTGGCGCCGATCACCTACCCCAACGGCGACGTCTGCCAGTTCCAGGACATCACCTTCCGCTGCCGGGCGACGGGCGGCGAGGCGCGGGCCAACGACCACGAGTCCCTCGAAGTCGCCTGGTTCGAGGTGGACGCGCTGCCCCCGCTGGAGCGGTTCGCGCTGGACCGGATCCACCAGGCGCTGCGGGACGAGCCGACCTGGTTCGAGGTGCCCGCCGCAAGCGAGGCGAGCGGTGGGGACGCCGGGATCGCCGGAAGCGGCGGGAGCGAGGAGAGCGCCGGGAGTCCCGCGAGCCCCCGGTAGGCCGTACGACCCCGGCCGGACCGGGCGTCAGCCCGCCTCGGCCGCCTCCCGGTACAGCTCGACCGCCCGGTCTCCCAGTACCGCGCTGTACGAGATCTCCGGCACGGTCCCGCCGCCCTCGTGCCCCCCGAGCACCCCGGCCAGCGCGCCGTCGACCAGCCAGGGGCTCCCGCTGGTGCCGCCGCTGAGGTCCGGGCAGCCGATCCGCCGCTGGGTGTCGGAGAACAGGTCGGTGGTGTCGGTGCAGCGCAGGGGGGTCTCCTCGTCGCGCGGGTACCCGATGACGGTGACCGTGGCGTCGTCGGGCTGTCCGGCGGCCACCGGGAAGCCACCCACGAGGTCCTCGACACGCCCGGCCCCGGCCGGGACGCCGTCCGCCGGAACCACCGTGGCGAAGGCGATGTCGTCGTCCGGGTCCTCGCCCGCGGTCCACCCCCGGGCGACGTGGACCCCGGTGATCCGCCACGTGCCGTACGGGGCGCTGCCGTCCCGGTAGCCCGGTGCGAAGACGGTGCTGTCGGGACTGCCCAGGCAGTGCGCGGCGGTGGCGATCACATCGCGGTCGTCGCTGCGCACCACGGCCGCGGTGCAGAAGTGCCCGCCGTCGAGGCCGCCCGCGAAGAGGGCGCCCACCCGGTCGGCCGAGGCGCCGGACGCGGCGCGCGCCGTGACCCCGAGCGGCTGTCCGGCCGCGGTGTCGGGGAGGTCCACGCTGACCAGCGCGGCCATCGCGGTCAGCGCCAGCAGGCTCCGGGACGTCCGCCGGGCGCGGGCGGGCGTGCGGCGGGCCGGGCGGGGGTGCGGGAAGGAGCGGTGGATCATGATCCGAGCCTGCCCGCCGAACCTTTGTGCGGAGCCCAAGGTTCCGTATGAATCCGCTGTGAATCCCGTGGTGCCGCTGTGAAGCCCGGTGCGGGAACCCGATGAACCCGGGGTCGAGCGGGAACCCGCTCTACCCGGGGTCGCGCCGCTCGTAGAGCGTCACCCGGCGGCCCCGGACCTGCCGGTCCTCCACCACCGTGAACCCCTCCCGCAACACCGCCGCCTTCGCCTTGTCCCGCTCCGCCGACGGCGGCTTCGCCACCTTCTCCGCGTCGGTCACGAGCAGCACCCGCCGCTGTCCGAGCAGCGCCGCCCGGATCCGCTCCGGGCCGGCCTCCACGCCCTTGAGGGTGGCCGAGGCGACCGGGCTCTCCGCCAGCGCGACGTCGGCCAGCCCGGTGAAGGCGCCGGGGGAGACCAGCGCCGTGTCCCGCCGGGCAGCCGGGACGAACAGCACCGCGTCCCCCGCCCGGCCCATCCGGGCCACCTCACCGGCCGCCGCCAGCACGTCGTCGATCCGGCTCGCCGGGGCCCGCTTGGCCAGCTCCACCGGCAGCAGGGCCAGCGCCGCGACCCCGAGCACGCCGGGGACGAAGAAGGCCGACGCCCTCGGGAACCGCGGCGCGCAGGCCCGTACCGCCGCGCCCAGGGCCGCCCCGGCCAGCAGGGCCAGACCCAGCATGCTGAACAGCACGTACCGGTCCAGGAACAGCGGCTGGACCAGCGACAGCCCGATCAGCCCGAGCTGCGGCACCGCCAGCAGGGGCAGCCCCACCGCCGCCACCGAGAGCCTGCCGCGACCCGGCCGGTCGGCCCACGCGCCGAGGGCCCCGAGGCCGAGGAGGATCCCCGGCCCGATCAGCATGTGCCAGGTCAGCGGCGGGATCCAGGACACCTGGTCGGCCTGGCGCCGGCTGAACAGCACGAGCGGCAGCGCCCCCGCCACCGCGCCCGCCCCGTACGCGGCCCAGCGCAGCCACACCCCGCGCCCGGCCCGCACCCACCACAGGGTCGCCGCGTGCGCGGGCAGGATCAGCAGCGACAGCCAGTTCAGCAGGGCGCAGACCAGCACGGTCAACCCGTACGCCGCCCAGCGCGGCCGGACCCGCCGCCCGGGCCGGCGGCCCTCCCCGCCGCCCAGGAGGGTCACCAGCAGAAGCGTCGACAGTCCGGCCCCGGCGGCGACCAGAGCGTACGGGCGGCCCTCCTGCAGGTAGAACTGCACGGCCGGAAGCAGCCCGAGGGCCAGGCCGCCGCCGAGCCCCGCCCAGAAGCCGGCCAGGCGGCCCCCGACCAGCGCCACGCACGCCGACGCGGCGGCGACCGCCAGCACGGACGGCAGCCGCAGGGTCGCCGTACTCGCCCCGAAGACCTCGAAGAGGCCGTGCATCAGCAAGTAGTACAGCCCGTGGACGGCGTCGACATGGCCGAGCATGGCCCAGATCTCGCCGGCCGAGCGCCCGGCCACCTGCCAGGTCGCCGCCTCGTCCCGCCACACGCTCTCCTGCCGGGACAGCCCCCACAGACCGAACGCCAGGGTCCACAGGACCGGGACGAGCCAGAGGAAAAGCCCGCGCCGGGCCGCGGGTATGTGGCAAAGCATGAAAGTGCGGGAGTCCTCGCTCTGACGTTCGGGCGGAAGGCACCAGTCTATGGACGCCACGGAGGGTTTACGGCATGGCTGTTGTGCACGACGGAGCGTGAGTGCCCGGCCCTGCCGCCCCTAGCCTCGCCGCAGGAGCACGAACGAGGGGCGGTACCCGGTGAACTGGCTCATCCACGACTACCGCGAGAGCGATCTCGCAGCGGTGGTCCACCTGATCGACACCACGGCCGAACTCGGCCAGGAGTCGGTGTTCTCGCTCGCCGAGTGCATCAGCGCCCTCACGGACCGGCAGCCCTGCGTGGTCGCCGTCCACCAGGGCGTCCCGATCGGCGCCGCCCTGGCCTGCGTCACCGGGGAGCGGGCCTGGGTGATGCGGATCGCCATCGCCTCCGGCTGGCGCGGCCGGGGCCTGGCCAGCGCCCTGCTCGTCGAGCTGGAGCGGCGGCTCATCGCCGCCCGCGTCGGCCGGATCGCCTACGTCCTCCCCGAGGAGGACATGCTCGGCGAGGGACTCCTCAACGCCGGGTACACCCGCCAGCCGGCCGTCGCCTACTTCGAGAAGACCGAGCCGCTGCACGGACCGGCGGCCGGACTCCTCGACGACCTCGGCGGCCGTTTCCTCCCCAACGACCTGTGGGCCAAGGTGGCGGGGATGGAGAAGGAGAAGGACCTCATCGAACGGCGCGTGGTGCTGCCGCTCGCCGAGCCCGAGCGGGCGGCCTCCCACGGGGTGCGGCCACCGCGCGCCATCACCCTCTTCGGCCCGCCCGGCACCGGCAAGACCACCTTCGCCCGGGCCATCGCCTCCCGGCTGGGCTGGCCCTTCGTGGAACTGCTGCCCTCCCGCCTCGCGGACGAGGGCAACCTCGCCGCCGCGCTGCGCGACGCCTTCGCCCGGATCGCCGAACTGGAACGGGTGCTCGTCTTCATCGACGAGGTGGAGGAGATCGCACCGGTGCGCACCGAGCCCGCGCAGCCGGGCGGGATCCACGGGGTCACGAACGAACTGCTGAAGCTGATACCCGGGTTCCGGGAGGGCGACGAGCGGCTGCTGGTCTGCGCCACCAACTCCATCCGCTCCCTCGACCCGGCCTTCCTGCGGCCCGGGCGCTTCGACTACCTGATCCCGATCGGGACCCCGGACGCCGGGGCGCGCGCAGCGATCTGGTCCCGCTACACGGCAGGCCGCGCCGACGTCGACGTCACGGCCCTGGTGGCGGCGACCGAGCTGTTCACCCCGGCCGACATCGAGCACGCGGCGCGGATCGCGGCGCAGGTGTCCTTCGAACGGGACCTGGAGGCGGTGGGCGCCCGGGGCGCGGCGGCCGCGCAGCTCGGCGCGACCACGGAGGACTACCTCGCGGCGGTCCGGCAGTGCCGGCCGACGGTGACCCCGGCCATGACGGGCGAGTTCGAGGCCGACATCACGGCCCACGCCCGCTTCTGAACTCCGCCCCCCGGTTGCGGCGGGGGACGGATGCGCGAACGGCCCGCAGCCACTCCCCGAAGCGGCTGCGGGCCTCCCGCGCGGACTCGGCATCCGTGCGGGAGGCCACGTTGCCCTCCCGGGGCCGGCGCTGCTGCTCACCGCCATGGCGTTCCTCGATCTCGACGGCAGGATCGCCTTCATCCGCCTGCCGTCCCCCTGGCCGCTCCGGACGGCGTCCGGGCCTACGGGCGGCAGCGGTACGTGAACTCCACCGCGGCGGTGCGCTCCGCGGGTGAGACCAGCTGGAGCTCGGCCCTCGCCGGGTAGGTGCCCGCGCCCTTGAACGTCCACAGCAGGTGGAGCCGGGCCTCGTGCTGACCGCGCGGCACCCGCTCGGTCAGCTGCTGCGACTGCGTCCCGTCGCTTCGCTGCCACCGGTACGTGAGGGTTCCCGGCCGCCCGTTGGTCCGTACGACGGCCACCACGTCGGCCGCCGTGTCGCAGGGCGGGCCCGCGGCATCCGTGGTCACCGCCACGTCCCGGACCTCCAGGGCGGGCCCGAACCGCTGCCAGCCGAGGTACGCGAGGACCGCGAGGAGTACGACCCCGGCCAGGGTGTACCGGCGCAGTCCGGCGGCCCGGTGCGCCCGCCGCGGCGGGCCGCCGGCGGTCAGGGGGAACGGCGCCGGCATGGCCGCCGTGACGCCGGGCCCGAACCGGAGCACGGATCCGTCGACCCGGTCGGGCGTCACCTCCGCGGGCTCGGGAGGGCCGGTGAACCAGTGGCTGCCGAGGACGGTCGCGCTGTAGTCGTCGCCTTCGGGGGCGCGCGGATCGCTCATCGCGGGACCTCCTGGTCCTGACAGCGCACCAGCTGCTGCGAGGCGGACGCGGACGTGTTCCCGGCGGCCGGCCTGGTGGTGACCCTGACCCCGCCGTAGCAGCCGCGCCCCCGGGTGAAGGCGTGGCTCTGGACCGCGGTCGAGGAGCCGGCCGGGATCACCAGGGTGTCCGTGCCGTCGGGCACGGTGTGGGCGCCCTGCGTACTGCCGAGGAACCACTCCACGACGACGGTGACCGGACCGGCCCCCTCGGTGGCGACCGAGACGGTCGCGTCGCCGCGGTGGATCCCCGGCTTCAGCGAGACGTCGACCTTCGTGACCTTGAACGTCGGGGTGGGCGTCGGCGTGGGCGTCACGGTCGGCTTCGGGGTGGGCGACCAGCTGACCGTCGGCGTGTGGCTCGGGGTGGCGCTCGGCGAGGCCGACGGGGACGGGCTCGGGGACGCGGAAGGGGACGGGGAGGCGGAAGCGGACGGCGACGGCGACGGGCTCGACGAGGCCGAAGGGGCCGGGGCGGGCGAGGCCGGACCGGGCGGGGCCGGGCTCGTCGTGGCGAACGCGGTCAGCGCCGAGGCACCGCCCGGCGCCGCGCCGATCGCGTCCGTCGTGACCAGCAGCACCGTCCCCAGCACCAGCGCCAGCCCGGCCGCCAGCAAGCCGCTCCGGCCGGGCGCCCAGCCCGAGCCGCTGCTCAGCGTGGTCGTGGCCACGTCCGCAGTCCCGGCGGCCGCAGCGCCCGCCGAGGGGAACAGCAGCGGCAGCAGTGCGGCCAGCGCCGCCAGCTTGCGCTGGCCGCGCTCCTCCCACTGGGGCCCGTACGCGGCGAGCGCCACGCCCTCCAGTTCCGCCACGAACGCCTCGGCGTTCTCCGGCCGCTGCTCGGGCTGCTTGGCCAGCCCCCGCCGGATCAGCGGACGTACGGGCTCCGGCGCCTCCGTCTCCGGCACCGGCGCCTCGATGTGCTGCACCGCGAGCTCCGCGAAGTTCTCCCCGTCGTACGGCTTGCGCCCGGTCAGGCACTCGAAGAAGGTCGCCGTCGCCGCGTACACGTCGGCCGCCGGCGAGGCGGGCCTGCCCTGCCACTGCTCGGGGGCCATGTAGGCGGGGGTTCCGGCCACGCCCGGGGTGGCACCGCGGTCCACCGCGATGCCGAAGTCCACCAGCTTCGACGAGCCGTCGGCGGAGACCAGCACGTTCTCCGGCTTGTAGTCCCGGTGGACGACCCCGGCCCGGTGCGCGGCGGCCAGCCCCAGGAGGGAGCCCTTCAGCACCACCAGCGCGGCCTCGGCGTCGGCCCGCCCGGAACGCTTCAGGAGCGCGCGCAGGGAGATGCCGTCCACCAGCTCCATCACGATGGCCGCGCCGCCGGGCGCCTCCACGTACTCGTACAGCCCCACCACGTACGGCGACCGCAGCCCGCCGAGCAGGCGGGCCTCGGCCCGGAACCCGCCCACGAAGGCCGGGTCCTCGCGCAGCCGGTCGCTGAGGTATTTCACCGCGACCGCCGTGCCCGTGCCGTCGTGGACGGCGAGCACCACGCGGCCGCTGCCTCCCGAGCCGAGTTCTCTGATCTCCGTGTAACCGGGGACCGACCATGCCGTCCGCGTGCCGTCCATCGTTCCCGCCCCCCTGCCGTGGCGCCACCGTGCCCCAAGTACGGCCGGTCCGTGACCGGCCACCCCGTGGGACACGATTTCCGCCACGGCCGGTTCCCTGCCGCGGGGGGTGTCTCAGGCGGCGGCCGAAACCGCTCCGATCATGGCGTGCAGCCGGTCGGCCGCCGCCCGGCCGAAGGCCGGGTCGTTGATGTGGGTGTCGTAGTCGTAGAGCCGGGCGGCGCTGCCCCGCAATCCTTCGCGCAGCGCCGAGAACAGGGCCTGGTCCGCGTCGGGGTCATGGTAGGGCCCGCCCGGAACACCGAGCGTGGACAGTCCACGGAGCGGAACGCAGACGGCCGTGGGCCCGGTCGACTCCCGCAGTTTCGCCGCCACGCTGCGGCCCAGCTCGGCGCACTCGGCCTCCGTCGTCCGGATCACCGTGATGGACGGGTTGTGCACGTGGACGCGCCGGTAGCGCACCCGCTCGGGCAGGGTCTCGAACGGGCCGAACTTCACCATGTCCAGCGCCCCCAGGCTCACCACCTGAGGGATCCCCGCGCGCCCGGCCGCGCTGAGCCGGTCGGGGCCCGCGGTGAGGATCCCGCCGCACTGCTCGTCGGCGAGCTCGCTGAGCGTCAGGTCGAGCACGCCCGCGAAGACGCCCTGGCCGGCCAGGGTCTCCAGGGTGCGGCCGCCGGCTCCGCTGACGTGGAAGACCAGCACCTCGTACCCCAGCCCGGTCAGCCGCTCCCGCGCCGCGTCCACACCGGTCGTGGTCACGCCCGCCATGCTCGCCGCGACCAGCGGCCGGACGCCGGCGCCCAGCCGGGGAGCGCGGCGCGGATCCAGGCCCGAGCGTTCGAAGGCCCTGGCCATGCCGGCCACCGCCTCGACCGCGTTCACCAGGACCGGTTCGGAGATGCTGTTGATCCCCGCGACGTCCACGACGCTGTACATCATCGTGATGTCCGCGGAGCCGACGTACGGGGAGACGTCCCCGGACGCCATGGACGAGACCATGAGTTTCGGTACGCCCAGCGGCAGGGCCCGCATCGCCCGGGTGGCGATGGAGGTGCCGCCGCTGCCGCCGATCGCGAGCACCCCGTGCAGCCGTCCTTCGGCGTGCAGGCGCAACAGGGTGGCCTCCGCGCCCCTGGCCATCGCGGTCACGGCCGCGCCCCGGTCGGCGGCCGCGCGTAGTTCCGACAGTTCCGTTCCCGCTGCCCGGGCGACCGCGTCCCGCGGTACATCCGCGGGCACCCGGGGTTCACCCATGATTCCTGTGTCGACCAGTACCACTTCGACGCCGGCACGCCGCAGTCGCTCGCGCAGCCAGCCGTACTCCACACCCTTGGTGTCCAGGGTTCCCACCAGCACGACGTTCGTCATGTGTGTAATGTCCACGCGGCCGGGGCCGCTTGGCAAGTCACGGTCGGGTCAACCCTTCAGGAGGTCCAACAGCCTTTCCAGGAAGGGAATCTGAGGTGGCATCACCTTGATTCTGGCCACCGGCGGGGTGAACCAGGCCACCCGGTCCAGTTCGGGGAACTCCTGTACGTTTCCGGAGTGCGGCGGCCACTCCATGGTGAAGGTCCCGGGCACCATCAGCGCGGGGTCCAGGTCCGCCTCCACGGCCCAGATCGTCACCAGCTTCCCGCTGGCCAGCCGCACCTCGCCCAGCGGTAGGTAGTCGCCGTCCGGCGGCGGCAGCCCGATCTCCTCGGTGAACTCCCGGCGGGCCGCGTCCCGAGGCGTCTCGTCCGGCCCGTACTCGCCCTTCGGGATGGCCCAGCCGCCGGTGTCGCGGCCCGCCCAGAGCGGGCCGCCCATGTGACCGAGCAGGACCTCCACGCCGGGACCGGCTCCCCCGTCCGGACCGGCCTCCCCTACGGGACCGGAGTCCTCGCCGGTCCGGCGGAAGAGGAGCAGGCCGGCACTGCGTTTGCGCGTCATGGGTCCATCTATGCCCCGCACGCGCGCCGGTCAGTGATCGGAGCGGGGCCGTTCAGTGGGCGTGCGGGCCCTGTCGGTGGACCGGACCGTGGGCGTCCGCGCAGTGCAGGGGATCCTCTCCGCCGGAGCCCCCGCCCACGCGGCCGACGGTCAGCAGGGAGTCCTGCGCGTGGTCCACCTGGAGGGTGGTGTGCGTGATCCCGTACTCCTTGGCCAGAAGTTGCTCCAGGTCGCGGCGCACCGCGTGGCAGTCGCCCGCCGGTTCCACGAGCACGTGCGCGGAGAGCGCGGCCTGCCCGGAGGTGATCGTCCATATGTGCAGGTCGTGGACCTCGGTGACCGGCGGGTGGCCGACGAGCCGGTCGCCCACCGCATCCGGGTCCACATGGGCCGGGGCGGCCTCCAGGAGGATCCGGCCGGACTCCCGCAGCAGGCCGTAGCCCGCCTTCACCATCAGCGCCACCACCACGAGCGTGGCGATCGCGTCGGCCTGCCGGAAGCCGGTGGTGAGCACGATCAGACCGGCGACGGCCGTCCCGATGAACGCGAAGAGGTCGTTCAGGATGTGCTGGTAGGCGCCCTCGACGGCGAGGGAGGACCGGTTCGCCCGGGAGATGCACCAGGCCGCGGCCACGTTCACGGCGATGCCCGCGAGCGCCGTCACCACGACCAGGCCCCCCTCCACGGGGGGCGGGTCCATCAGCCGCCGGACCGCCTCGTACGCCAGCCAGACCGCCAGCAGGAGCAGGGTCAGGCCGTTGGCCTGGGCGGAGAGTATCTCCGCCCGCTTGAGGCCGTACGTGAAGCCGCCGCGGGCGGGGCGGGTGGCCAGCCGCATCGCGATCAGAGCCAGCACGATCGAGACGGCGTCGGTCATCATGTGGGCCGCGTCGGAGATCAGGGCCAGGGAGTTGGCGATCACGCCGATGACCACCTCGACGGCCATGAACGAGGTGATCAGGCCGAGCGCGATCGCCAGCCACCGCCGGTCGGCGTCCGCGGAGAGGCCGTGACTGTGCCCTCCGGGTCCGTGCCCGTGGTCGTGACCGCCCGGCCCGTGCCTGCCGTCCGCGCCGCCGCTGTCCTTGCCGTGGTCGTGCCCGCTCATGGCGTCCCCCGTCCGTTCGGGCCCGTCTGTCCGGTCCGTCGCGTGAAGTGAAGCGCACCGCGGCGAGATCGGCAAAGGCTGCAACGGGGACCGTTGTCATTACCCATAAGACGCCTCTGACCTGCGACGATGTCTGTCCGGTGCCGCGTCGGCCAGAACGTGGGAAAATCTGCTCATGGTCCTGCGCCCCGGTGTGCCGACCGCACCCGAGCTCGTCCTGGAGACCGACCGAGGCTGCACCGCGATGAGCCCGGGCCGGGTGTACCACGTCGGCCGCGACCCCCACTGCGAGATCTGCCTCGACGACGACCGCGTCTCCTGGCACCACGCCGTCCTGCGCCCCGACGGCGACCACTGGACGGTCGAGGACGAGAACAGCACCAACGGCACCTGGGCCGACGGCCACCGCGTCCACGAGTGGAGCGTCGGCGCCGGCAGCGAACTCCGCTTCGGCAGCCCCTCGGACGGGCCGCGCGCCCTCCTCCTCGACGCCGCACCCAGCTCGCAGCGCTACCCGGCGGCTCCCCGCCCGGAGGCCGCCGCGCCGTCCCGGATGCCCCGTCCCGACCTGTCCGGCCCGTTCCGCCGGCCGACCACCGTCAGCGCCCTGGCCGAACGGACCGTCGTACGCATCGGCCGCGCCCTCGACAACGACCTCGTCATCGACGACCTGGTCGTCTCCCGGCACCACGCCGAACTGCGGACCCGCGCCGACGGCACCCACGAGATCGTCGACCTCGCCAGCCACAACGGCACGTACCTCAACGGCGCCCCCGTCCAGCGGGACGCCCCCGTCGCCGAAGGTGACATCGTCGGCATCGGTCACTGGGCCTTCTGCCTCGCCGGGGAACAGCTCCAGGGGTACGCGGACACCGGCGAGGTCTCGCTCGACGTCCAGGACCTCACCGTCGCCGTCGACCGCGGCCGCAAGACCCTCCTCGACCACGTCTCCTTCCCCGTCGGCGCCAAATGCCTGCTCGCCGTCGTGGGCCCCAGCGGAGCGGGCAAGTCCACCCTCCTCGGCGCGCTCACCGGACTGCGTCCCGCCGACCACGGCGCCGTGCTCTACGGCGGCCGCGACCTCTACCGCGACTACGCCGAGCTGCGCGGCAGGATCGGCCTCGTCCCGCAGGACGACATCCTGCACGCCCAGCTCACCGTCAAGCGCGCCCTCACCTACGCGGCCGAACTGCGCTTCCCGCAGGACACCGCCAAGGCCGAACGCGAGGCCCGGGTGGACGAGGTCATCACGGAACTCGGCCTGCGCCAGCGCGCCGACCAGGCCATCCACAGCCTCTCCGGCGGCCAGCGCAAACGCGTCTCCGTCGCCCTGGAACTGCTCACCAAACCCTCCCTGCTCTTCCTCGACGAGCCCACCTCCGGACTCGACCCCGGCATGGACCGCTCGGTCATGCACATGCTCCGCGGGCTCGCCGACGACGGGCGCACGGTCATCGTGGTCACCCACAGCGTGCTCAGCCTGGACGTCTGCGACCGCCTGCTGGTCCTCGCACCGGGCGGGCGCATCGCCTACTTCGGCCCGCCCGGCGAGACGCTCGGCTTCTTCGGCTTCACCCAGTGGCCCGAGGCCTTCGAAGCCTTCGAGAACCAGCAGGACCGCGACTGGGCCGGGGAGTACGCCGCCTCACCGCTCCACCGGACCTACGCGGACGTCTCCGGACGGCTCCCGCGCACCGGAGCCGACCGGGCGCAGCAGCCCGCCTTCGCCGCTCCGCCCAAGGCCCAGAGCTGGGGCTCCCAGCTCTCCACCCTGATCCGCCGGTACGCGTCCGCGCTCAGCGCGGACCGGACCTTCCTCGCCATCATGGTCGCGCTGCCCTTCGTCATGGGCGCCATGACCCGCGCCCTCGCCGGCAGCGTGCTCACCCGGGACACGGCGATGAACGCCCTGCTCATCCTGTGCGTCGGAGGCGTGCTGACCGGGGCGGCCAACGCCGTGCGCGAACTGGTCAAGGAGAGGACCATCTACCGGCGCGAACGCGCCGTGGGACTGTCGCGCTCGGCCTATCTGATGTCCAAGGTCGTCGTGCTGGGCGCCATCACGACCGCCCAGGCCGTGGTGCTGACCCAGGTCGGCCTCTTCGGCGTCGACCTGAGCGCCCCCGGTGGCCGGGGGGTCTTCCTGCCGCCCCTGGCCGAGATCACCGTCGTCGTCGCGCTGCTGGCGTTCACCGCGATGATGCTCGGCCTGCTGGTCTCCGCACTCGTCGGCAAGGAGGAGGTCACCATGCCGCTGCTCGTCCTCCTCGCGATCGTGCAGGTGGTCTTCTGCGGCGCGCTCCTCCCCCTGGACGGGGCACCGGTGCTCGGGCAGCTGGCCTGGCTCGTGCCGTCGCGCTGGGCCCTGGGCGCCATGGCGGGCACCGTCGACCTCGGCGCCCTGGTGCCCGGTACCCTCACCGACGACCCGCTCTTCGCGCACAGCGCCGGGGTGTGGCTGCTGGACGTCGGGATGCTCGTGGTCCTGTCCGTGCTGTTCGGCTTCCTCGTCATCCGGCTGCTGCGCCGCCACGAGCCGGTGATCATGCGGAAGCAGGCCTGATGAGCAGCCTGGTGGAGTCCGGCGGGGAGGTGGATGACTTCCGGCCCACCCACGTCGTCCCCCAGGAAGGACTGCCCGCCTGGGAGGCCCCCGACGTCTCACGGCCGACCGCGCCCCTGGATCCCTTCCTGCCCGTGCAACTGATCGCCCGGACCGGGGAATGGGCACAGATCCTCTGCTCCAACGGATGGTCGGCCTGGGTGGACGGCCGGCTGCTGGTCTCCGTACCGCAGCCGCCGCCGACGGCCGGCGGCGCGGCCCCCGCACGGGCCGAGGACCCCCGGCCACTGCTCGTCCAGAGCGCAGAGGCCCTGGAGCGCTACCAGCGCGCCGCCGGGGAACTCGCCTCGGGGCGGGTGGACACCGACGCCTTCCGGCGCACCGTACGGGGACTGCGGGCCGGGGTCGTCGTCGACGGGGAGTCCGTCTGGCTGTACGACGAGTCCGGCGGGCGCTGGCTCTACGGCGACGGGAGCAGCCTGGCGACCTATGCCGTCGCCGAGGGGCCGGGGCCCGGGTCCGCACCGCCCCAGCCGCCCGGAACGGACGCGCGGGCCGACTCCCCCCGGGGCCAGGACCCGCGGGCGGACTCCCTCCAGGCGCAGCTCGACGTCCTGCCCGAGGGGACCACCGGATCCACCGGGCGCGACCCGACCCGCATCACCGACCCGCCCGGGTAGGCGGTCCCCGGGCGGGTCGGTGATGCGGGTCGGGGTGGCCGTGAAACCGCTCCCGGCCGGCGGCGGGGTCAGTGCGGGGCGGGTCCGCCGACGCGTCCCCTGCGGGGGAACGGCCGGGCCAGCAGGGCGCCCAGGAACCCGGAGACCGCGCCCCAGCCGAACGCGAGGCCCACCGTGCGCCACAGGACCGCGGTGAGCTCGACCGTGCCGCCGAGGCCGTCCACGGCGCCGATGCCCAGCAGCGAGAGGCCGACCTGCGCCTGGACGCGCGCCAGCAGACAGACCGCCACGGTGGCGAGGGCCAGGGCCACGCCCAGGTGGAGAGCGTGCTGCCAGGGCCGGACGTGGGCGGGGGAGCGTACGGCCGCGGCCACCCCCGCGCCCAGCAGCAGGACGGCCGCCACCGCCACCAGCCACCAGGCCCGCGCGTCCCGCTCCGCCAGGCCGGCCACGTCGACCGTGGACCGCTCGGACCCGCGGAGCACCTCGTCCAGCAACCGGGGCATGGGCAGCCCGAACGGCCCGTCGACCTTCCCCTCCCAGGCGCCGCCGAAGCCCAGCGTGAACGCGAGCCAGGCCAGGTTGGGCAGCCCGAGCAGGAGCACGGCCAGGGTCCGTGCGCCGTGGCCCTGCGTGGCCGCCACCACCAGGCCGGCTCCGAGGCCGAGGACCACGTACGCGAGCAGCAGGGCCAGGGTGGCGGAGGCCGCCGGACGCACGGCCGAGTGGAAGCGGACCAGGACCGCGGGGGGCGGCGCCCGCCGGGAGGTGAGCAGGACGACCAGCAACAGGCCGAGGATCCACAGCAGTCCGAACAGCAGCGTGGCGGGCAGGTCCGTCCGGAAGCCCACGGTGGGGGCGGAGTCGAGGAGTTCGCCGATCTCCCCCACGGGGGAGTCCCCGGTGGAGACGCCGAAGGTCCGGCGGGCGAGGAGCCCGGTCGCGGTGAGTGCGAGGAGCCACATCAGCACCAGGGGCGTGGCCCTGGCCGCCAGTTCACCCGGACGGGCCACCGCCCGGATGCGAAAGGGGCGCAGGAAGCAACGGCCGGTCACGAGGGCTCCGGACAGGCTCACCGAAAGGGGCAGCAAGGACAGGCTCGCGTCCGCCTCCGCCAGGAATCCCGCGCCGCCCGAGACCTCGACGGAGCCGCCGGCGGCCATCACGACCACGGCGGCGACCACATGGGGGAAGGCGCCGTCCGGCAGGTCACCGGCCCCGGCGCAGGCGAGTCCGGCCGCCGCGAGCACGGCCATCACCGCGAAACCCGCGACGACGGAGACGAGGGCGTCACGCCATGCCTGTCCGGTTCCTCCGGGCGACGGTGCGGTCGGCGTACGGCTCACCCTGCAACGGTGGCAGCCTCCGCTTGCGGCCACCACCCGGACGGCGCACACAATGGTCCGCAAGAGTGCAAGAAATCCGGATATTTCCGTGCGGTGAGGGCGGAGCGTCCACCCGGGACCGGAACTCCTCCGTCTGGGAAGAAGAGCCCGTGACCATGCAGCCCGAGCAGCCCGATCACAAGCCGCCGCGGTCCGAGCGTCCGACCGAGGCCCCCACGGGCCCGCGTGCCGGCCCGCCGTCCCGTCCTCCCTCCGGTCCTCCCTCCGGCCCGCTCTCGGGCGGAAAGGGGGAGCCCCCGCCCGCTGCGCCGCCTCCGGCACCGCCCGGCGGCGGAGCGGGCGGTCCCGGTGGTTCGGGTGGTTCGGGTGGGCCGCCCGCGGGGGGCCCACCGGCCCGGAGGCCCTGGTGGCGCTCCGTGCCCCGCATGGCCACGGCCCTCGTCGCCCTGGCGGCGGTGGTGGCCCTGGCCGTGGTGCTGACCCGACCCAGCGGAACCTCCGGCCAGGAGGTCTTCCTCCAGCCGGCCGCCGATGCCGGGCCCGACCCGTTCACCGAGTCCACTGCGGCGGCCCAGCCCGTACCACCGGCTCCCACACCCACCGGAACCACGGGCACCACCAGCCCCACTGCCCCCACCGGGCCCCCGACCGGCGCCACGGGCACCCGCAGCGTCAGCGGGGCCTCGCCCGGCGTGTACGGCGGCACCAGGTCCGTCGCCAGCTGCGACGTGGAGAAGCAGATCAAGGTGCTGACCGGACAGCCCTCGAAGAACAGCGCCTTCGCCTCGGCCCTCGGCATCCAGCCGGCGGCCGTCCCCGGCTACCTCCGCTCGCTCACCCCGGTCCAGCTGCGGATGGACACCCGGGTCACGAACCACGGCTACCGGGACGGCAGGGCCACCAGCTACCAGGCGGTGCTCCAGGCCGGTACCGCCGTCCTGGTGGACGACCGGGGCGTGCCGCGGGTGCGCTGCGCGTGCGGGAACCCGCTGGGCGTGGCCGTGCCGCTGCAGGCCGACGCGAAGCGGACCGGGCAGCCGTGGCGTTCGTACCAGCCGTCGCGGGTGGTGGTCATCGCCCCGTCGGTGACCGTCGTCAACAAGTTCGTCATCTACGACCCCCGGGGCGGCCGGTGGTACGAGCGCGACCGCGGCGACCACCACGGCAAGAACGACAGGCCCGTGCCGCCGCCGGTGGTCCCGCCCCCGTCGTCGCTGCCCCCGTCCTTCCCGCACCCGTCCTCCACGCACCCGTCGGCGCCCACGCCGTCGGAGTCGCGCACGGCCTCGCCGTCCGTGACCGACTCGGGCACGCCGTCCGGGTCCCGGTCCCCGACCCCCTCCTCCGCGACACCGTCCTCCCCGACCCCGTCCTCCCCGTCGCCGTCGACCCCGTCGGGCGAGTCCTCCGCGCCGCCCTCGGACGGGTCCGTACCGCCTCCGGAGCCCCCGTCCCCGCCGCCGCCTCCGGAGCCCCCGTCCCCGCCGCCGTCCCCGGAGCCCCCGTCCCCGGAGCCCCCGTCCCCGGCGCCGCCCTCCATCGAGAGCCCCGTGCCGCCCTCCGCGGCCCCGGAGTCCCCGCCGGAGTCCCCGGTCTCCTCGCCGCCCGTTCCGCGGGTCGTCCCGGCACCGGAACCGTCGCCGTCACCCTCGCCGTCACCCTCGCCGTGACGGCCGCGGCCGGCCCGGCCTGAGCCGCGCTACCGCGCACGCCGGCCCAGTGCGTCGCCCGCCGCCCCCACCGCGAGGCCGAGCGCGAGCATGACGACGTAGCCGTAGACCTCGTAGCCCCCGGGGACGAGGAAGCGGACGAAGGAGAGCAGACCCGACACGGTCTTCAGCGGGGATTTCGGGTGAGTTGACGTCATGCTCCGACCGTAGGCGGGCGGGGCCGGGCCCGGGATCGTCCTTTGGTCGCCCGGTGGTCGTACTCAAGTATCCGGTCCGCGGCGGGAGGGCCGTCCACGGCCGAGGCCCGCGTGGATTCCCGGACACGAGCCGGCGCCCGCGCGCCAACGCGCGGTGGCCCTGGCGGTCGGACGCGGCCTGTCCAACGCGGAGATCGCCCGGGAGCTGCAGGGCGGACGCCCGGGGCTGATCCGGCCCGACCCGCAGCACCGTCCCCGCGCCCGCGGGGACACGGGCGGGGGAGAGTGAGACCCTGGCTGCATGGCCCACTGGGGATCGCACCCCGAGGTCGACTGGCCCGCGCGCCCGGACACGAGCCTCGCGCTCAACCGCATGGGCACCTTCGACTGGGACCTCGACGGCGGCCGGATGCACCTGGATCCCACCGCCCTCGAGGTCCTCGACCTGCGCCCGGAGGAGTTCGACGGGACCCCCGCCGGACTGCGGATCCGCCTCGGCCCCGCCGAGGAGGCCCGGCTCGACGCCCGGGTCGCACAGGCGCTCAAGGACGGGCACAGCCACTACGGGGCCTACGTCAGGTCCCGCGGGCGGGACGGAACCAGGTCCTGGCTGCACGTCCAGGGGCACATCCTGCGGGACCCGCGGGGGCGCCCGTACCGCGTCATCGGGATCCTCCGGGACGCCGCCCACGATCCCGCCGAACCGGGAGCGGGAGGCGCCCAGGAGGACGACCGGCGGCGGATGACCGGCGTCGTCGAGCGGACCACCGCCATCCTCGCCCACGCCCGCACCGTCAACGACGTCACCGACGTCCTCAAGGACCCCGCGGCCCTCGGACACCTCGGAGCGGTCAGCGTGATGCTGGGCGTGGTCGACGGCGGCCGCATCCACCTGGTCGCGGAGGGACAGCTCGGCTCGTACGTCCCCGAGATCGAGTACACGCGGATCGACGCGCAGCTCCCGATGAGCGAGGCCGTACGGACCATGCAGCCGGTCTACCTCTCCTCGCGCGAGGAGTTCGAGCAGGGCTACCCGCAGCTGTGGCCCTACATCGAGCCGCTGTCCGTCCGCAGCGGGGTCTACCTTCCGCTGATCGCCCAGGGCCGTCCCGTGGGCGCCCTCGGGCTGCTCTACAAGCGGGACGGGGATTTCAACGCCGAGGAGCGCAACCTGCTGATGGCACTGGGCAGCGGCATCGCGCAGAGCCTCCAGCGCGCCATCCTCTTCGAGCAGGAGCACGACCTGGCCGAAGGGCTCCAGCGGGCCATGCTGCCGCGCCGGATCCCGGAAGTGGCGGGCGCGCGGATCGCGGTACGGTACCGGGCCGCCCGGATGGGGCGGGACATCGGCGGCGACTGGTACGACGTGGTCCCGCTCGGCGAGGGCCGGGTCGGGGTCATGATCGGCGACGTGGAGGGCCACGACACGGACGCCGCGGCCGTCATGGGCCAGCTGCGGATCGTGCTGCGCGCCTACGTCGCCGAGGGGCACACTCCCGGTGCGGCCATGGAGAGGGCCTCGGCCTTCCTGCGCGACCTGGACACGGAACGCTTCGCCACCTGCACGTACGCCGAAGTCGACCTCAGCACCGGGATGCTGCGCATGGTCCGCGCCGGCCACCTCGACCCCGTCGTCCGGCGCGGCGACGGCAGCTGCCACCGGATCCAGGTCGCGGGCGGCCTCCCGCTGGGCCTGCCCCCGCGCGAGCGGCCGGGCACCGGCTCCGGCTATCCCGTGACCAGCCTCGAACTGCACCCCGGCGACACCCTGCTGCTGTGCACGGACGGCCTCGTCGAACGGCCCGGCGCCGACTCCGACACGGGCCTGCGGGAGTTCATGGAAGCCGTCCGAGACGGCCCCGTCGACGTCGAGGAACTCGCCGACGTGCTGTGCGACCTGATCGGGGACTCGGGCGGCGGGGACGACATGGCCCTGCTCCTGCTGCGCCGCCGGGGCACCCCGGTGGCGCGCGGCGGCGGCCCGCTGCACCACCGGCTGGAACCCGGGGACCCGGAGGCCCCCGCGTCGGCCCGGCACCTGATCCGGGCGGCCGTGGCCGCCTGGGGCGCCGCGGACCGGGCCGACGAGATCGAACTGGCGGCGGACGAGCTGATGACCAACGCCCTGGTCCACACCGACGGCGCCGGCGAGGTGAGCATGCGGCTCACCGGCGAGGGCCGGGTCCGCATCGAGGTCGAGGACTCCAGCAGCGCGCTCCCGCAGCGGCGCGAGGCGGGCGACTGGGCGGTGTCCGGGCGCGGGCTCATGCTGGTCGAGCAGCTCGCGGACGCCTGGGGCGTGGAGCCCAGGGGCGGCGGCAAATGCGTGTGGTGCGAGTTCGCCGCCGCCCCCGCGGTCCCCGTCGCGGCGGGATCGGCCGTCGCCGCCGGGTGAGCGTCAGACCGCGGCGTACGGGCCCTGCGCGGCCTGGGTGTTCTGCAGGGCCGTGAGCTTGCGCACGAAGAGCAGGGCGAGCACGGCCGCGACGACGTTGACCAGGTCGCTGGCGATGCCGAGGGCGTAGGCGTCCCTCAGCTCCTCGGGACTCTCGGCGGCCATGTACACCTTGCTGAAGACCCGGCCGAGGATCTGCGACAGCACCCACACCAGCCACCAGGCGGTGACGGGCGCGGTCGACACGGGGCGGTGCGCGCCGTCGGGCCCCAGCTGGGTGCTGGCCCTCCAGATCTGCTTCGCCGTCCGGAAGGGCAGGAACAGGTTGGCGACGGGGATGAACCAGCCGCCGATGGCCCACCCGCGGCTCTGCGTGAAGACGTCGCCGCGGAAGATGTCCCCGTTGCAGCGGACCCGGTGGAACCAGATGATGAAGACGACCGCCGTGGCGAGCAGCAGCAGGACCTGGAGGACACCGGCGACGCCGTTCAGGACGTCGGCCTGGGCGAGGGCGCCGTCGTCGACCCTGCCGGGATGCGCGATGACGTCCTTCATCAGGGACAGGCCGTACGCACTGGCAGCTGCCGATCCGAGGTCGATGACGGCCGAGACCGACAGCAGCACGGTCAGGGCGGTCGCCAGGCCCTGCGGCGAGCGCAGCACGTCGGCGGGCCGCGGCGGGAGGGGCTCCGGCTGACCGGTCCACACCGACCGGCCCGGCAGCACGGGCTGGCCGGGGGACGGCGCGGCGGGGTAGGGCGCAGTGCCGTACGGGGCCCCGCCGTAGGGAGCCGCGCCGTACGGCGGGTGGCCGGGCGGCGACGGCTGGGCGGCGTACGGCCCGGGGACGGGGCCCTGGGGTGGCGGCGGTGAGCCGGGCGTGCTGAAGGACATGACGGTGGTACCCCCCACGGGACGTGTGACCTGCGCAATGGTGCCCGCTGGCACACGCAGGCACCGGAGAACATATGCCAGCCCGGCAGCCGGGTCCAAGCGATTCCCAGCGCCCGGCCCAGGGGCCTGCCCCGGCCCGGCCGGAAGGACACCCCCTAGAGGCGCACGAGCGTGACCTCGGTGGCCTTCACGCTGGTCCACACCTCGGCGCCGTCGACGATGCCCAGCTCGGCGGCCGCCTCCGGAGTGATCTCCGCGACCAGGTCGGGTGCCCGGGCGGAGGCCACCAGGACGCGCAGACGGCTGCCGACCGCGGTGATCTCCCGTACGGTGCCCGGCCAGACGTTGCGAGGGCTGCCGTCCGGGCGGTTCCGGTGGACCGACACCGCCTCCGGGGCGATGATCGCGAGCGCCTCGGCACCCTCGGGCAGGGCCTCGGCGACCACCAGCCGCCCCCCGCCGGCCAGGGCCAGGCCCTCTGCCGAGGCGGTGCCGGACCAGGCGTTGCGCCCCAGCATGCGGGCCACCCAGGGGGAGCGGGGGTGCCGGGTCACCTCGGAGGGCGGCGCGTCCTGGAGGGTGCGGCCGTCGGCGAGTACGAGGACCCGGTCGGCGAGCGAGACCGCCTCGACGGGGTCGTGGGTCACGATGAGGCAGACCCCGCCGAAGCCGGCCAGGTGCGTGCGCAGCGTGTGCCGGACGTGCGCCCGCGTGGTCTGGTCGAGGGCGGCGAGGGGCTCGTCCAGCAGGAGCAGCCGGGGCCGGGCGGCCAGCGCCCGGGCCAGTGCCACGCGCTGGGCCTGGCCGCCGGAGAGCTGGGCGGGCTTGCGGTGGGCGAGGTGGCCGACACCGAGCCGGTCCAGCCAGGCGCGTGCCTCGCGGCGGGCCTCGGCCCGCGGTACCCGGCGGGCGCGCAGCCCGTACGCGGTGTTGGCCTCGGCGGTGAGGTGCGGGAACAGGGCCCCGTCCTGCGGGACCCAGGCCACCTGGCGCCGGTGCGGAGGCAGCGCCGTGACGTCGGTGTCGCCGAGCCGGAGCTCGGCGTGCGCGCGGGGCGTCAGGCCGAGCAGGGCGCGCAGCAGGGTGGTCTTGCCCGCGCCGTTCTCGCCGACGACCGCGATGGTGGTGCCGGGTTCGGCGTCGAGGACGAGCTGGTTGAAGCCGGTGACGGTGGCGTGCAGGGGCCAGTGGCCGCGGTCCGGGAGCGTTTGCCGGGGGCCGTGTCCGGCCGGAGCGGGGGCGTCGGCGGGATGGGGTCCGGGCGCTTCGTCCGCCACCGGGGGCGGAGCCGCGCCCCCGCGGGCGACGGGGGTACCCGTCCACCGGCCGCGCAGGGCGATCAGTACGCCCATCGCGATCGCGAGGAGCAGCAGCGACACCGAGGTGGCCGCTTCGGGCCGGTCCTGGAGCAGCAGGTACACCTGGAGCGGCAGGGTCTGGGTGGTGCCCGGCAGGTTCCCCGCGAAGGTGATGGTCGCACCGAACTCGCCGAGCGCGCGGGCCCAGGTGAGCGCGGCGCCCGCGACCAGCCCCGGGGCCACCATCGGCAGGGTCACCGTGAAGAACACCCGCACCGGCGGGGCGCCGAGGGAGGCGGCGGTCTCCTCGTAGCTCTGCCGCAGGCCGCCGAGGGCGCCCTCCAGGCTGATGACGAGGAAGGGCATGGCCACGAAGGTGGCCGCGAGGACGGCGCCCGACGTGTGGAAGGGCAGGGTGATCCCGAAGGTCTCCTCCAGCCAGGGCCCGAGCAGCCCCCGGCGGCCGAAGCCGAGCAGCAGGGCCACACCGCCGACGGTCGGCGGCAGCACCATCGGGAGCAGGACGAGCGAACGCACCAGCGCCTTGCCCTTGAACTCCACGCGGGCCAGCAGCCAGGCGAGCGGTACGCCGAGGAGGAGCGACAGGACGAGGGCCCACGACGACACCAGCAGCGACAGCCGCAGGGCCTCCACCACCCCCGGGCTGGTGAGGTGGGTGCCGAGTTCGCTCCACCGGGTGCGGACGAGGATGCCGATCAGCGGCAGCAGCAGGAACGCGACGGCGAGCAGCGCGGGCAGCGCGAGGGTCACGGGGGGCCGGGTGCGGGTGCGGATTCTGCTCATGCGGGTTTCCTGGCGGGGGAGGCGACGGCGGCGGGCAGCAGCGTACGGCGGCCGGTGGCCACCGGGGCGGGACGCGGCCGGGGGCGGGCGGGACGCGGCGGGGCGGGGGCGGGGCGGGGGCCTGGCCGGGCGGGCCGGTGGCGGTGGCCCTGGCGTGCACGTACCGGAGCGGCGGCCCGTCCCCCGGACCGGGCACCCCCCTCGGTGTGCGCCCCGGGGACGTCAGGCCTGCTGGAAGCCCGCGTCCCGGAGGATCTTCTGCGCCTCGGGGGCGCTCAGCCAGGCCACGAACGCGGCGGCGGCATCGGCGTTCCTGGACTGCTTCAGCGTGGCCGCGGGGTAGGCGGCGACGGCGTTCTGCTCGTCCGGGATCTCGACGGCCACGACCTTGTCCCCGGACTTGGCGGAGTCGGTCCTGTAGACGAGGCCCGCGTCGGCCTCGCCCAGCTCGACCTTGCTCAGCACGGCGCGCACGTTCGGCTCCTGGGATACGGGCCTCACCGTGACGCCCTGCTTGTCCAGGATCTCCTTGCTGTACCGGCCGACGGGGACCTCGGGAGCGGCCAGTACCACCTTGACCTTGGTGTCGGCGAGGTCCTTCAGCTCGTCGATCTTGAACGGGTTGCCCTGGCCGGCCGCGATGACCAGGCGGTTCTTGGCGATCACCTTCGCCTCGCCGGTCTCGGCCTTCAGGCCGTCCATCGTCTTGGTGTCGGCGGTGACCAGGACGTCGGCCGGCGCGCCCTGCTTCACCTGCGCGGCGAGCTCCTGCGAGCCGGCGAAGGAGAAGGTGACCTTCGTCCCCGGGTGGGCCTTCTCGTACGCGGTCCCGGCGGTCCTGAAGACCTCGGTGAGGGAGGAAGCGGCGAGGACCGTCAGCTTCGCGGCCCCGGGCTCGGCGGACGACGGGACCGGGGCGCTCGCGGAGGAGCCGGTGGCGGGCTTCCCGTCGCTGCCGCACGCGGTCAGCGGCAGGAGCAGGGCGGTGGTGAGGGCGGCGGCAGCGGTGCGGCGGCGGTTCGGGGCCACGGACATGAGCGGGTGCTCCTCGGTCGGGTCGGCGGCCGGCCCGGTGCCGGTTCCGCGCGGTGGTGACCCGCGCCGGTGACGGGCGGAGCGGGTGGGGACGTTCGGTGGGTGCTGAGCGGGTGGCGCGGGGGCGGCGCGCGGTCGCAGCGGCGGACGGTGCGGACGCCGGAGCGGGGACGTCCGCCCGGCCGGGCGGCTCAGGTGCGGTCGATGTGCACGCTGGTGGACTTCACGCGGGCGGTGGCCTGCATTCCGACCTCCAGCCCGAGCTCCTCGACCGCCTCACGGGTGAGCAGCGAGACCAGCCGGTGGGGACCCGCCTGGATCTCGACCTGCGCGGCCACGTCGCCGAGCGTGACGGCCGTGACGATGCCGGGGAAGGCGTTGCGCGCCGAGGTGTACGGCTCTCCGTCCTCGCTGTGGGCGCCCTGGCCCACCTCGACGGAGAATGCGGCCAGATCGCGGCCGTTGATCAGGCGACGGCCGGACTCGTCGCGATGGGTCACGACCCGGCCGGCGTCCGCCCAGCGGCGCGCGGTGTCCGGGCTGACGCCCAGCAGGCGGGCCGCCTGTCCGATGGTGTAGGACTGCATGTGCCACAAGGTAGGGGTACGAGTCCTGCATGTGCAATCCTCTTCGGACCTTCTGCATGGCAGATGCGATGCCCGTTGTCGCATCTGCCAAAAGTCGTCCCGTGCTCCCCGGCCCGCCTCGCTAGAGTCGGGGCATGGCTGATGAGGTAACGCGAACCGGAGCGGATGCGGGCACGGTCCGGGTGGACGCGTGGATCTGGTCCGTGCGCCTGACGAAGACCCGCTCGACCGCGGCGACCGCCTGCCGGGCGGGCCACGTGAAGGTCAACGGTGAACGGGCCAAGCCGGCGCAGCCCGTGCGCGCGGGCGACGAAGTGAGGCTCTTCCACGCCGGGCGGGAGCGGATCGTGGTGGTCCGCCGTCCCGTGTCCAAGCGGGTGGGCGCACCGGTCGCCGCGGAGTGCCTGATCGACAAGAGCCCGCCACCGCCGACCCCCGTCGAGGCCGCCGCCGTCGGCATCCGCGACCGGGGCGCGGGCCGTCCGACCAAGCGCGAGCGCCGCGAGATCGAGACCCTGCGCGGCCGCTGACCCCGTACCGCCCGGCGGCTGCGCCCCGGCCCGGCGCCCCACCTGCGGCGCCGGGCCGCGGCGGCGCGCCGCGCTCGTGGGCCTCCGCGGCCTCAGTGCTTGCGGTAGGAGTACGCCTCGGCCGCGGCCGCTTCCACGGCGGCCAGCGGAGCGCCCGCGGAAGCGGCGACCACCGCTGCCACCGCCCCCTCCACGAAGGGTGCGTCGACCAGGCGGGACTGCTCCGGCAGTTCGTCCTCGACGAGCAGCGCCTTCACCGTCAGCACCGAGCTGCCGAGATCCGCCAGCAGGGCGACCCCCGCACCCCCGTCCACCTCCCGCGCAGCCGCCATGATCCGTTCCGCGTCCGTGCCGAGGCGGCCGTCGGCGGTCCCGCCCGCCGCGGCCACCGGGGCCAGGGGCCCGCCCGCCGCGAGGCCCCGGGCCAGCGCCGCGACCGACTCCGCCACCTCGGCGCTGTGCGACACCAGCACGATCCCGACCGGACCGGGGCCCGTCACGCGGCACCGTCCGTCGCGTCCGCAGCATCGGCGAGGGCGCCGAGCAGCAGCGCCGAAGAGGTCGCGCCCGGGTCCTGGTGCCCGATGCTCCGCTCGCCCAGATAACTGGCCCGGCCCTTGCGCGCCTGCATCGGCACCGTCGCCCGCGCGCCGTGGTCCGCCGCCTCCGCGGCCGCCCGGTACGAGGTGTCCAGTGCGGCCACGCCCGGGACGAGCGCGTCCAGCATCGTCTTGTCCCCCGGAGCTGCCCCGCCCAGCTGCGCGACCGCCCCCACCCCAGCGTCCAGGGCCTTGCGCAGGTCCTCGTCCGACACCTCCGCGGCGTCACCGAGCTCCTTGCCGGTGCGCCGCAGCAGCGTCCCGTACAGCGGGCCCGACGCGCCGCCGACCGTCGAGATCAGGGTCCGCCCGGCCAGGGTCAGCACCGCGCCCGGCGACGGCGGGGGCTCCGCCTCCAGTGCCGTCCGTACGGCCGTGAAGCCGCGCAGCAGGTTGCTGCCGTGGTCGGCGTCCCCGATGGGGGAGTCGAGCTCGGTCAGCCGGTCCGCCTCGCGTTCCACCTCGGCCGCGGTGGCCGTCATCCAGCGCCGGAAGAAGTCTGTGTCACGCACCGGATCTCCTCGCCTCGTCTCGTCTCGCGTCGCTCGCTCGCCCGCTCCGTGCCCGTTCCGCCCGCCGACCGCCGGAGCGGAGAGAGATCCTACGCGCGTACCCGCCCGCGGGCGGGGAGGCCGGAGGGACACGGACGGCGGCGCCGCGCCGCCGGGCCGGCCGGCCGGCGCACCGTGCCGTCACATGGGTTCCGGGGTGAAGGTGTGCATGGCGTCCGCCCCGGGCTGGACGACGCCGTAGCAGCTCTCGGGCACCTCGTTCCAGGCGCCGGGCAGGTCACCGAGGGGTTCGGAGACGATGAGGCGGGTCTCGTCGGACACGTCCCGCAGGAAGGCCATGTCGGGGTGCAGTTTGCGCAGTGTGTCGACCCGGCTGCTGTAGAACAGCGACCGCGAAGCGCCCTGGCTGGAGTAGCGGAAGGCCCACACCCTCTCGCCGTCGGTGACGGCCACCGTCATCTGGAGCGGGAACTGCACGCCGTGCTCCCGGCCGACGCGTTCCACCAGCCCCACCATCCGGGCGACCGCACCCGGCGGGTCCTTTTCCAGGCCGAAGGTGACGGCGAGGTAGAACATCACCTCGGAGTCCGTCGTCCCCTCGATGTCGGAGAACACCAACGGGTCGATGAGCAGGACGAGGTCCCGGCGCATGCGGTGGAAGTCGGCGATGGCGCCGTTGTGCATCCACATCCAGCGGCCGTGCCGGAAGGGGTGGCAGTTCGTCTGCTGCACCGCCGTACCGGTCGACGCCCGGATGTGGGCGAAGAACAGCGGGGAGCTGACGTGGTCCGCGAGCTCCCGCAGGTTGCGGTTGTTCCAGGCGGGGCCGACGTCCCGGAGGAGCGCCGGGGTGTCGGTGTGCTCCGGGCTGTACCAGCCGACGCCGAACCCGTCGCCGTTCGTGGTCTCCACGCCCAGTTTGGAGTGCAGGCTCTGGTCGATCAGCGAATGGGCCGGTTTGTACAGGATGGTGTCGAGCAGCAGGGGCGTTCCTGAATACGCGAGCCATCGGCACATGACCGGTCACCTGAGTTCCTGGTCTCTCGTGGGCAGATCCATTGTGGCGTCCCCCGGTGCTGATCGCCATGCGGGCCCGCCCGCGGCCCGGTGGGCGAACGGCGACGGAGCGGCATCCTCTCTCTCTTCAGAAGTTGAATCGCTCCGGGGAAGCGAAAGAGGCCGGAACGTCATACCGACGACCGGAATGGGGGATGCGGAGGGTGATGGCAACGTTGCCATCACGTTAATACTTCACTTCTTGACGCTGATGTGTCTGGCCGAGTTGACTGCGTCTACCTCGGCCGAAAAGACACGGCCTCGTCAGGGGGGTTCAGTTCATGAATGCACATCTGGGTCGTGCCACCGCGGTCGTCGCCGTGTCCGCGATCACTCTTACGCTCACCGCCTGCGGCGGCGCGGAGGACGCGGACGGAAGACCCGGCTCCGGCAAGGGCCACGCGATCAAGGTCGGGTTGCTCCTGCCGGAGAACCAGACCGCGCGCTACGAGAAGTTCGACAAACCGCTCATCGAGAAGGAGGTCGCGGCGCTCACGCGCGGTAAGGGCGAAGTGGTCTACGCCAATGCCAAGCAGGATGCTGCGACGCAGAATTCCCAGGTCGATACGATGATCACCAACAAGGTGGACGTGCTCATCATCGACGCGGTCGACGCCAAGGCCATTGCCGGCGCGGTGAAAAGGGCCAAGGACGCCGGTATCCCGGTCGTCGCCTACGACCGTCTGGCCGAGGGCCCGATCGACGCCTACACCTCCTTCGACAACGAGGACGTCGGCAAGGTCCAGGGCAAGGCGCTGCTGGATGCGCTGGGCGACAAGGCCAAGGACGGCCAGATCGTCATGATGAACGGCTCGGTCACCGACCCGAACGCCAAACTGTTCAAGTCCGGCGCGCACTTCGTCCTCGACGGCAAGGTGAACATCGGCAAGGAGTACGACACCGTCGAGTGGAAGCCGGAGAACGCCAACACCAACATGGCGGCCGCCCTCTCCGCGCTCGGCAAGAGCAAGATCGTCGGCGTGTACTCGGCCAACGACGGCATGGCGGGCGGCATCATCACCGCCCTCAAGGCCGCCGGCCTGTCCACCCTGCCCCCGGTCACCGGCCAGGACGCCGAACTCGCCGGTGTGCAGCGCATCGTCGCCGGTGAGCAGTTCATGACCGTCTACAAGCCGTACGCCCCCGAGGCCGCGGCGGCGGCGGAGATGGCCGTCGCCCTCGCCCAGGGGGAGAAGATCGACGGAGTCATCAACCAGATGGTCGACAGCCCGACCACCAAGGGCGTGCCGTCGGTGCTCATCCCGGGCGTCGCCCTGACCAAGGCCAACGTCAAGTCCACCGTCGTCGACGACGGCGTCTACACGGTCGACGAGATCTGCACGGACAAGTACCGGGCGGCGTGTGAAGAGATCGGCCTGAAGTAGCAGGACCCGGGGCCGCAGGCGGGGCCCGGCGCCTTCCGCGGCCCCGGCGGACGGAGGTGCGCGCGGGACCCCCGATCGAACGCGCCCTCTTCGTCCTGCGCGGCGTGTTCGGGTACACCGGCCGCGAGATCGCCGCCTCGGTCGACAGGACCGGCGTATCCGTCCGGCAGAGCGCCCACCGCGCCCGCCGGCCCGTCCGCCCATCACCCGGGCCTTCCGCAGGATCCTCAGGGCAGCCGACAGCGCGCCCGCGGGGCGACCCCGGTAGGGCGACGTCATCCCGGCCGGCGCGGGTGGTGCCGGTCGATGACGTGGTGGTGGCCGTGGAGCCGGCCGTGCGCCGCCTCTCGGGCGTCCGCGAGGCGGGGGTGGCCCACGGGCAGGTCGGGATGGGCGTGTTCGACGTGGGACGGGTCACCGGCGGGCCAGATCACGGCCGCAGACGCGGCGGAGGCGAGCGCGACGACGGCGAGGACGGCGGCGGTCACGGGGAGTCCCGCCCCCGCTGCGAGCCATCCCGCGAGGGGGTAGGTGAGCAGCCAGCAGCCGTGCGAGAGGGAGAACCGCGCGGCGAACGCGGCGGGCAGCTCCGCGTCGGCGGCCGAGCGGCGCACGACGCGGCCGCCGGGGGTCAGCACGGCGGAGCAGGCGGCGCCGATCGCGGCCCAGGCCGCCAGGACCGCGTACCAGGACCACGGTGGCAGCCCCCCGGACTCCGGCGCGGTCGCCGTGACGGCGGCGACGCCGGCCAGGACGCAGGGCAGGGCGAAGGCAGCGGGGAGCATCACCGCACGGTCGGTGAAGCGGCCCAGCAGCCGCGGAAGGCACAGCGCGGCGAGGACCGATCCCGCCCCGTACGCGCCGAGGGCGACGGAGACGGCTCCGGCGGCGCGGCCGAAGCCGTCGCGGACCAGGACGACGGTGGTGACGAGGACGAGGGCTCCGGCGGCGGCGACCGCGAGGTCGAGGGCCACCAGCGCCCGCAGCCGCGGGGTGGCCCGGAACAGCCGGACGCCGGAGACGGCCTTGCCCCGGACGCGGCCGGAGCCCCGGCTCCGGCCATCGCCATCGCCATCGCCGCCGGGGACGTGGTCGCCGCCCGTCGGGGGCGCGGGGCGGGGGAGGAGCGCCGAGACGACCAGCGCCGCCGAGGCCAGGAAGCCGACGGCCGTACCGGCGAACAGCCAGCGGTGCGTCACCAGCGTCAGCAGGGCCGCGGCCAGCACGGGGCTGAACAGGCTCTCCAGGTCGTAGGCGAGCCTGCTCATCGACAGGGCCCGCGTGTAGTCCCGTTCGTCGGGCAGGACCTCGGGGACGAGGGCCTGGAAGGCGGGGGTGAAGGCCGCCGACGCGGCTTGGAGCAGGAAGACCAGGAGGTAGATCTGCCCGGCCCCGTCGGCGAACGGCAGGACCAGCGCGACCCCGGCCCGGACGAGGTCCGCGGTCACCAGCAGCGCGCGGCGGGGCACGCGGTCCGCCGCGGCGGCGATCACGGGGGCCAGGGCGACATAGGCGGCCATCTTGATCGCCAGCGCGGTGCCGAGGACCGCGGAGGCGTCGGCGCCCGCGATGTCGTGGGCGAGCAGGCTCAGGGCGACCGTGGCCAGCCCCGTGCCCACCAGGGCGATGACCTGGGCCGTGAACAGCCGGCGGTACGTGCCGTTGCGCAATACGGAGAGCATGGATCCGTCCCGGTCTCCGGAGGCGGGAACCGACCCGGCCATCATAGACAACGTGTGCGTACCTGAGCACATGTCATGCACGATGGCCGGGTCGGAAACGGACGGCGGCGGGACGGGCGGGGAGTGTCAGTCGTGCGGCGGGAGCGAGCGGAGCTGGTGGTCCGCCACGTTCAGCGCCTCGTCCACCAGTCGCCGCACATGCCCGTGACGCAGGGAGTACACGACGCGGCGCCCGTCCTTACGGGTGCTCACCAGCCCCGCCAGCCGGAGTTTGGCCAGGTGCTGGCTGACGGACGGACGGGCCGCCCCGCACGCCTCGGTGAGGGTGGTGACATCGGCCTCGCTCCGGCAGAGCCGCTCCATCAGCGCCAGCCGGGTCCGGTCCGCCAGGAGGGCCAGCACGGACGCGGCGGCCTCGAGCCGGTCGCCCCGCTCCTGCGCATGCCGCGCACCTGCCCCGTGCGTACCTGGTCCCATGCGCACAGACTAGGCCGTCGCACAGGGGCCGCGGCCGTGCGCTCCTTCGCGCACGGCCGGCCCCCGCCGCCCCGGGGCTACGGTGGGCGGGACCGGGGAGGGAGCCGGCGGCCCGGACCACCCGGCTGCACAACTCCGCGCGCCTGGTGCGCTGGAACAGCGACAAGCGCTGCCTCCTCGACCTCGCCGGCCGCGGAGTCGCCGTGGTGCCCCCGCAGTTCGTCGCACCGGGCGGGCACCTCCGCGCGGAAGACTTCGACCAGGCCTGCGGCGTGGTGGTCAAACCGGCCGCCTCCGCGGGCGCGACGGACATCGCGCGCTACGAGCCCGGACGGCACGCGGACGCCGTGCGCCACGCCCGGATGCTGCTGGACCAGGGCCGCACGGCGATGGTCCAGCCCTACCAGAGCCTCATCGAAGCGGGGGAGCGCGCCCCGGTCTTCTGCGCGGGCGCCTTCAGCCACGCGATCCGCAAGGAGCCCCTGCTGACCGAGCCGGGAGTGATCGGCAGGTTTCGCGTGCCGCACCCGGGCGCCGCCCCCTACCGGCCCGCCGAGCAGGAGGTCCGCGCCGCCCGCGCGGCCCTGGCGGCGGTCCCGTCGGCGCAGGTCCCGCTGTTCGCGCGGGTGGACCTGACGCCGGCCGAGGCCCGGGAACCGGTGGTCATGGAACGGGAACTCCTCGGGCCCCCTCTCTTCCTGGGCAGCGACCCGCAGGGGCTGCGGCGTTTCGTCGACGCCGTGGCGGCCGAGGGCCGCGCGCTCTCCCTCTGAACCCGAGCGGGACCGGGACCGGGACCGCAACCCGGCCCGGCCGGGAGGCGGTCGCGGGTCCTTCGCCGCGCGGTGGCGGAACGGGCGTGCCTAGGCTGGTGATGTTGTCCCGTCCCGCTTTCTCCCCGTACGACAGGACAGGAGGCGCACTGTGAGGCATTCACCCGCGCGGCTGCGCAGGACCTGTGCGGCAGCAGCTGCCGCCGCCGGCCTGCTGGTCGCCCCCTCGCTCGCGGGCCCCGCGTACGGTGCGCCCACCCCTGAACCCTCGGCCACCGCCTCCCCTTCCCCGGACGCCGCGGGGGAGTTCCGCCGGCTGACCCCGGACGTCGCCGCGCAACTGGACGCCGCCGTGCAGAAGACCATGCGCGAGGCCGGGGTGCCGGGCGTGATCGTCGGCCTGTGGGCTCCCGGCAAGGGGGACTACGTCCGGGCCTTCGGCGTCGCCGACAAGGCGACGGGCGCTCCGATGGAGACCGGTTTCCGCATCCGGATCGGCAGCGAGACCAAGACGTTCACGGTCACCGCCCTCCTCGAACTGGTCGACCAGGGCCGGCTCGCCCTCGACGACCCCATCGGCAAGTACATCGACGGCGTCCCGAACGGGGACCGCATCACCCTGCGCGAACTGGCGGGGATGCGGAGCGGACTCTTCAACTACAGCGAGGACGAGGACTTCGACAAGGCGCTCGACACCGACCCCGACCGGCCCTTCACGCAGCAGCAGTTGCTCGACTACTCCTTCAAGCACCCGGTGAACTTCGCGCCGGGCGAGAAGTTCGAGTACTCCAACACCAACCTGATCCTCCTCGGGCTCGTGGTGGAGAAGGTCGGCGGCAAGCCGATCCATGACTTCATCCAGGAGGAAGTGCTGGACCCGGCCGGGCTGCGGAACACGGTCTTCCCCACCGACGCGGCCTTCCCCGACCCCCACCCGCAGGGCTACACCGACCAGTCCAGCTCGGGCAAGATCGTGGACTCCACCGACTGGAACCCGTCCTGGGCCTGGGCCGCGGGCGCCATGATCTCCGACCTCGGAGACCTGCGCACCTGGGCGCGTACGCTCGCCACCGGCACCCTGCTGACGCCCGAGACCCAGGCGGAGCGCCTGAAGACCACCTCGGTCGGCATCCCGGGTGCCGGATACGGGCTGGGCATCTTCGACGTCCAGGGCTGGATCGGCCACAACGGATCGCTGCCCGGATACGAGACGCTGACGGTCTACCTTCCCCAGGCGCAGGCGACCATGGTGGTCATGCTGAACACCGACGTCCTGCACGAGGGCCAGGAGCCCAGCACGCTGTTCGGTGAGGCGATCACCCGCATCGTCGCCCCCGGGAACGTCTACCCCGGGCACAAGCCGGTCCAGCCGAAGCCGGACTCCTCGCCGGCTTCCCCGTCGTCTCCGCCGGCCGTCGAGCCGACGCCCGCGACCCCTCCGGTCCCGCCGACCCCCGCGACGCCGCCGACGCCCGCGACCCCGCCCCCGCCCGCAACGCCGTCCCCCGCACCCTGACACCCTCCACCCTCACGCCGCACCCTGAGCCCGCCCCCGTATTCGTGTAGGTGTTCGATCGTGGGGTTACGCTGGACCCATGCACGCGCTCCACGGCCTCCAGGGCTCCCTCTTCGACCAGGGCGACGAGATCCGCCCCGGCCCGCTCGACGGCGTGCGGCGGACCCGGCTCGGGGACGGGGCCTGGGTCGACCGGCTGCCCGGCTGGTTCCTCGGGGCCGACGCGCTCTTCGAGCGGCTGGCCGCGGAGGTGCCCTGGCGTGCCGAGCGGCGGCAGATGTACGAGCGCGAGGTCGACGTCCCCCGCCTCCTCGCCTTCTACGGCGAGGGCGAGGAACTGCCGCACCCCTCCCTCGCGCAGGCGCGCGACGTGCTGACCCGCCACTACGCGGCAGAACTCGGCGAACCCTTCACCACGGCCGGGCTGTGCCTCTACCGCGACGGCCGCGACAGCGTCGCCTGGCACGGCGACCGCACCGGGCGCTCCTCCACCGAGGACACCATGGTCGCGATCGTCTCGGTCGGGGACCCGCGCGACCTCGCCTTCCGCCCCCGGGCCGGCGGGCCCACGCTGCTGCGGCTGCCCCTGGGCCACGGCGACCTCGTCGTCATGGGCGGCTCCTGCCAGCGGACCATGGAGCACGCCGTACCGAAGTCGGCGCGGGCCGTCGGTCCCCGCATCAGCATCCAGTTCCGCCCCCGGGGCGTGCTCTGAAACACCCGGGGCCGTGCCTGCCGAGGACGGCCTCCGGGCTGGTGCGCAGGGACCTGGCTCTTCTCCGTGCGTTGACCGTGCGCGACATCAAGGCGCCGACGGCGTTGTGCGAGAAGCCGGGATCCGCCCCCTCGGCGAGTTCACCGCGGACGACCGGGCTCTCCGGGATGGACGGGGCCGGTTCGGGCCCCGGAGCTTCGTCGTGGTCGACCCGGACGGGGACCCTTCCCTCGTCGACCGGCGCCGCCGACCCGTCCCGGGCTCACCGGGCGCCGGGCTCCTTCGCGGGCCGGACCGCCGCCGCTGCCGCGTGCAGCGACCGCAGGGCCAGCAGCAGCACGCCGATGTCGTCCAGGTACACCGGGTCCGGGATCAGGTCCACCGGCGAGACCGTGTAGACCACCGCGGCCCAGAACAGCGCCTTGTCGCGCAGCGGGACCCCCGCGTCGAGCAGCAGCCGCCGCGCCCTGAGGACCCGTACGAGCAGCACGGCCGCGGCGACCGCCAGCGCTACCGCGACGACCGCGGCGACCGTGAGCCAGACCTTTCCGTCCATGCCGCCCCTGTACCCCGATTCCCGGCCTCGATGTCCGTGCGGCGGATCCGCGGTTCAGCTGCCCTGCTCGCGCAGGCGGCGGCTGACCTCGCCCAGTCCGGCGGCGATCGCGTCGAGCTGCTCGGGGGTCAGTACGTCGACGAGGACCTCCCGGACCGTCGCCACGTGCCCGGGCGCGGCCTCGTCCAGCCGGGCGCGGCCCGCGTCGGTGAGGACGGCGAAGATGCCGCGCACGTCGGAGGGACAGCTGCGGCGGCGGACCAGCCCGGCCTTCTCCATCTGCGTGATCTGGTAGGTCAGTCCGCTCTTCGAGTTGATCAGACCGTTGGCGAGCTCGGTCATGCGCAGTTCCCGGCCGGGCGCCGCGGCGAGCCGGACGAGGATCTCGTACTGCGGGTGGGAGAGCCCGGAGTCGTCCTTGAGCTGCTGGTCCAGGCGCCGGTTCACCAGGGCCGACGCGGCCAGGAAGCCGCTCCAGGCCCGCATCTCACGGTCGTCCAGCCATCTCGTCTCAGCCATGGCTCAACCCTACACGGGTTGTTCCAATTTGAATCAATGGTTAGGGTCGGCCCCGGCGGTTCGAATGTGAACAACTCGTTGTACCCCAGTCCCCGCTCCCCCCGGACCGTCCGACCGGAAGGAACCCCCCATGACCAGCCCCTCCGTCACCACGACCACGTCACAGGCCGCCGCACCGGCCGCCCCGACCGCCGGCGCCGCCGCGGGCCACGATGTCGGCCTGCTGCTCCTGCGCGTCGTCCTCGGCCTGACCATGGCCGCCCACGGCTCCCAGAAGCTCTTCGGCTGGTTCGGCGGCGGCGGCATCAGCGGCACCGGCCAGTTCTTCACCGCCAGCGGCTACCCCGCCGGGGACGCCATGGCCGTCCTCGCCGGGCTGACCGAGACCCTGGGCGGCCTCGCGCTCGCCCTCGGCCTGCTCACCCCGCTCGCCGCCGCGGCCCTCGTCGGCACCCTCGTCAACGCGATCGCCGTCCACGGCACCGGGGCCTTCTTCGCCCCCAAGGGCATCGAGTACGAACTGCTCCTGACCGCCGGCGCCGCCGCACTCGCCCTCACCGGCCCCGGCCGGTACGCCGCCGACCGCTTCCTCCCCGTACTGCGCGCCCACCGCACGGCCCACGGCGCCCTCGCCGTCCTGGCCGGCCTGGTCCTCGGCGCGGCCCTCCTGTTCGTCAAGAACTGAGAGGCCCCGGCGGAGCGCCGCTCAGCGCGCACGAGGGTGCCCGGAGCCCGTGCTGATTGGCTCCGGGCATTCGGGGGAAGAGCGCACAAATGACACAACCCATCGAAGACTACGCACTCATCGGCGACCTCATGACCAGTGGGCTCGTCGGCCGCGACGGGTCCCTCGACTGGTTGTGCCTGCCGCGCTTCGACTCGGGCGCCTGCTTCGCCCGGCTCCTCGGCGACGAGGAGAACGGCCACTGGCGCCTCGCGCCCCTCGACGCCGCCGCCGACGAGCAGTGCACCCGCCGGGCCTACGCCGACGGGTCCCTCGTCCTCGAATCCTTCTGGGAGACCGACACCGGCACCGTCAAGGTCATCGACTTCATGCCGCAGCGCGACGTCGCCGTGGCCCCCGACGTCATCCGCATCGTCGAAGGCGTCTCCGGCAGGGTCAGGATGCGCAGCACCCTGCGCCTGCGGTTCGACTACGGCCACGTCGTCCCCTGGGTGCGCCGCAGCGACGGCGACCGGGTCGCCGTCGCCGGACCCGACTCCGTCTGGTTCCGCAGCGAACCCCCCGTCCGCACCTGGGGCGAGGCCAACAGCACCTGCTCCCAGTTCCCGATCGCCGCCGGACAGCGCGTGGCCTTCGTCCTCACCTGGCACCCCTCGCACGAGCCGCGCCCCGCGCCCTGCGACCCCTTCGAGGCCCTGGACGAGTGCCTCGCCGACTGGGCGGAGTGGACCTCCCAGTGCCGCTACGAGGGCCCCTACCGGGAGGCGGTGACCCGCTCCCTGATCACCCTCAAGGCCCTCACGTACGCCCCGACCGGCGGCATCGCCGCCGCCGCCACCACCTCCCTCCCCGAGGAGCTCGGCGGCGTCCGGAACTGGGACTACCGCTACTGCTGGCTGCGCGACGCCACCCTCACCCTGGGCTCCCTCGTCGCCACCGGCTTCCTCGACGAGGCCCGCGCCTGGCGCGCCTGGCTGCTGCGCGCCGTCGCCGGTGACCCCGCCGACCTCCAGATCATGTACGGGATCGCCGGTGAACGGCGGATCCCCGAGGCCGAACTGCCCTGGCTGCGCGGCTACGCCTCCTCCGCCCCCGTACGCGTCGGCAACGCCGCCGTCGACCAGCTCCAACTGGACGTCTACGGCGAGGTCCTGGACTCCCTGCACCTGGCGAGGTCCGCCGGCCTCGCCGCCGAGCCCCACGCCTGGAACATCCAGCTCGCCCTCCTCGACTTCCTGGAGCAGAACTGGCGCCGCCCCGACGAGGGCCTCTGGGAGGTCCGCGGCCCGCGCCGCCACTTCGTGCACTCCAAGGTGATGGCCTGGGTCGCCGCGGACCGGGCGGTGCGCGCCCTGGAGAAGGACCCTTCCCTCCCCGGTGACGTGGAGCGCTGGCGGGTCATGCGGGACGAGGTGCACCGGGACGTGTGCGAGAAGGGCTACGACCCCGAGCGGAACACCTTCACCCAGTACTACGGCTCCCGCGAACTGGACGCCGCGACCCTGCTGATCCCGCGCGTGGGCTTCCTGCCTGCCGACGACCCCCGCGTCATCGGGACGGTCGACGCGGTACGGGAGGAACTCGGCCGCAGCGGACTCGTCCGCCGCTACAGCACCGAAGGCCCCTCCGTCGACGGCCTGCCCGGCGACGAAGGAGCCTTCCTGGCCTGCTCGTTCTGGCTGACCGACGCCCTGCACCTGACCGGCCGGGACAAGGAGGCGCGGGACCTCTTCGAGCGGCTGCTGTCCGTACGCAACGACGTGGGCCTGCTCGCCGAGGAGTACGACCCGATCGCGGGACGCCAACTCGGCAACTTCCCCCAGGCGTTCAGCCATGTCGGCCTGGTCAACACCGCCCTCACCCTGGCCACCGGCGAGCCTCCCGCCGCGCCCGACGAGGACGGACGCCCGTCGGACGCGCCGGACGCACCGGACCCGGCGGGCCGGTGAACCCCGCGGTGCAGCCCTCCGGGCGTCCTCGCCGGCGCCGGCGGCGGGTGCCGGGTGCCGGAACGACGGGATCCGGACCCGGGGGACCGGCGGGCAGGCGGATTTTTCACACGCGGCGGCGCGTCTGGGAGCCCTGGAGCGGGGCACACGCGGGGACATGACTGTCGCGAAGACGAGCGTTCTCGTACTGGACTGCGCCGAGCCGGAGTCGCTGGCCCACTTCTACGCCGAGCTGCTCGGCGCCGAGGTCCGTGCCGGGGAAGGGCTCGACATGGTCGAAGTCGTGGGCGGAGCGGGTGTCCACCTCGCGGTCCGCAGGGACCACGGCTACGCGCCGCCGAGCTGGCCGCGCCCCGAGGACTCCCAGCAGGCACACCTGCGGATCCTGGTCGCCCCCGACGACCTCGACGAAGCCGAACGGGAAGCCGTCTCCCTCGGCGCCCGCCCGGTGTCGTCCGACCCGGAGGACGGCCCGCGCGAGGCCCGCCTCCTCAGCGACCCGGCGGGCCACACCTTCACCCTCGCGGCCGCCACCGCGCTGCGACCGGGCGCCGCTCAGCCCCTGCGGTAGCGCCGGCCGTCACCGAGTCGGCCCCGGCCCCCTGGTGTCCGATGCCGCGCTCGCCGAGGTAGCCGGCCCTGCCTCGCCGCAGTCGGCCGCACCACCCGTCGGACGCGGCGCCCGAGGGCGGCGGCGACCGCCCGCCGGACCGCCCTACTCCTGCGGCCCCCCGGTACGGGAGGCGAGCAGCAGGGCGATGTCGTCCGGCCGGTCGGCGCCGCCCGTCCCGCCGACCAGCCGGTCGGCGGTCTCGGTCAGCGGGGCCGGCCGGGCCGCGGCCAGGGCCCCCCTGAGCCGCTCGACCCCCGTGTCGATGTCCGCGCCCGGCCGCTCCACCAGCCCGTCGGTGTACAGGGCCAGCACCGCACCGCGCGCCAGGCTCAGTCCGGTGACCGGATACGTGGCCTCCGGGTCGATGCCGAGCACCACCCCGCCCGGGAGGTCCAGCACCTCCGTCCGGCCGCCCGGGTGCCGCAGCAACGGCTGGGGGTGCCCGGCCCGGACGGCCGTGGCGGAGCCGGTGGCCGGATCGAGCAGCACGTAGCAGCAGCTCGCGAACTGGCCCGGATCCAGGTCGATGAGCAGCTGGTTGGTCCCGCTCATCACCCGCTCCGGGGTGCTGCCGCTGAGCGCGAAGGCCCTTACCGCGCTGCGGAGTTGGCCCATGGTCGCGGCCGCCGCCACCCCGTGGCCCTGCACGTCGCCGATGACCAGGGCCAGCAGCCCGCCGCCCGTCTCGATGACGTCGTACCAGTCACCGCCGACGTCCATCCCCTGCGTGCCCGGGAGGTAGCGGCCGACCGTCTCCACGTGCTCGCGCACCGGCAGCCGGCGCGGCAGCAGGGCCGACTGGAGACCGCGTGCGAGCGCCGCCTCGCTGTCGTAGCGCCGGGCCCGCTCCAGGGCCTGCGCGATCAGCCCGGCCAGCGCGGTCAGCACCGTGCGCTCCTCCGGGCTGAAGCCGCGGGGCGCGTCGAATCCGAGGATGCACGAGCCGACCGGCCGCCCGGAGGCGATCAGCGGCAGGAAGGCCCGGGCCCCGACGCTGGCGTCCAGCGGGATGCCCGGATAGGCGGCGGACAGGCGCTCCATCGACTCGAAGAACAGCGGCCGCCCCGACGTCAGGCACTCCACCCCCGGCAGCCGCACATCGAGCCCGACCCCGTCGAACCGGTCGAGGAAGCCCCGGGGGAAACCCGTCTCCCAGGCGAGGTGCAGCTGCCGCTCGTCGAGCATGTAGATCGCCAGCTGACGGCCGCCGAAGGCGGGCAGCAGCTCCTCGGTGACCACCGCCGACACCTGCCGGGCGGTGACCGCCTCGGTGAGCGCGATGGCGAGGGCCACCGGCCGGTAGAGGGCCGAAGCCCGGTCCGCCGGCGAGCCGAGCCCCGTACCGGGCCGCGCCACCGACGCGGGTGCGTAGGCCGGCTTCGTCTCCGCCCCGATGGTCAGCGTCAGCCCTGAGGCCCCCGGGTAGAGCCCCACCGACAGCCAGTCTCCGCCCGGGTCCCCGTCGCGCCGGACCGAGAAGTGCACCGGCTCGGTGGACATGAAGACGGCCCGGAAGTGGTCCTCGAACGCGGGATGCCCGAGCCAGGGCAGCGCCTTCCACACCACCTGCCCCCGCAGCCGGTCCCCGGACAGGCCGACGAGGTCCGCGGCGGCCGCGTTGGCGTAGCGGATCCGCCCGTGCCGGTCCACGGAGAGCAGGGCCTGCGGGAGCCGGTCCGCGGCATCCCCGGCGCCGTCGTCCCCCGCGGGCGGCTCCACCAGCACCGGGTCCCCCTCCCACACCACCGGCGTCCCCGCCTCCGCCAACGAGGCGAGCTCCTGGCCCAGCCGGTCGGCGGCCTCGCGAAGCCGCTCCCGGTCCAGGGCGCTCACCGGCACCCCCGGGGTGGCCTCGCGCAGCACCAGCAGCACGCCGAAGCGCTCCTGCCCGGCCGTCACCGGCTCGTACAGCGAGGCGAAGGGGAAGGGCAGGCCGGCCATCAGCTGCGGGAAGCGGCGCATGGACGCCTCCGCGTCGGCCAGGTGCACCGACTGCCCCGAGCGGTAGGCCTCGGCCACCGGGTACGGGCGGTTCACGTGCATCCGCCACCACGGCCGGAACAGCAGTCCCGGCAGTCCCGCGAGCGAGGCCATCAGAAGCAGCCCGTCGGTGCGCGAGCGCAGGTACACCCCGCCCGCGTACCCGCCGACCTCCGCCACCGCGTCGACGACCGCCCTCGAGAGCAGGGAGGCCGTGTCCGCAGCCGCGGCCGTGGCTGCGGCGTCAGGGGCGGGGCCGTGGCTGTCCGGTCTCGCCGTCACACCGCCAGGATGCGCCCTCGGCGGTGGTGGCCGCACCCGGGAGGCCCCGCCGCCCGCGGGTGCGCGAGCACCTGCCCGGGCCCCCGGCCCCCGGCGGCCCGGCCGGTCCTGGTCCCGGTGCCCCGTACGCCCCGCCCGTCCACCCCGTCCCGTACGCCCCGAGCAGCCGTGATAGGCCGACCGCTTCCCTCGTCCGGGGGACGGAGCGGCGTACCCACGCGCCCCGGGCCCGGCGCGGGGGCACGATACGGACGCGTCGCCCCCCACCCCCGGCCGGCCCCGGAAGGCACAGCATGCGGTTCCACCACGACACCCTCGACGAGCGGTACGCGGAGTCCACGACCACGGCCGCCTTCTCGGCGGCCGACATGTACACCCTGCACGGCGCCCTCGACGCGCTCGGCGGGGTACGCGGCCTGGACACCCTCGACCTGGCCTGCGGATACGGCTACAACACCCGGCTGCTGGCCCGCGGTGGCGCCCGGCGGGCCGTCGGGGTCGACGCCTCGGAAGAGATGATCAGGCGGGCCCGCGAGCACGAGGAGGCCGTGGACCGCCCGGACATCGAGTACCACGTCACCGACGCCGCGGGCCTGCCCGAACTCGGCCCCTTCGACCTCGCCACCGCCGTCTACCCCTTCAACCACACCCCCGACCGGCCCTCGCTGCACGCCATGTTCCGGTCCGTCCGCGCCAGCCTGCGCCCCGGCGGACGACTCCTCGCGATCGTGCCCAACGCCGGGGCGTTCCCCCGCGTCGACTGGTCGCCGTACGGGGTCCGCATCCTGGACCGGGTCCACGCCGGCGACGCGCCGCTGCTCAAGGCACACTTCCTGATCGACCCGCCGCTGCCCTTCGAGTTCCACGAATGGGCCCACGCCGACCTCGCCGAAGCGGCCGTCGAGGCGGGCTTCGGCACCGTGGGCTGGCAGCCGAACCGCACCCCGCCCGCCGACCACGTACGCGACGAGGAGTACTGGACGGCGTACCGCGCCTGGCCGATCAGCTCCCTGATGACCTGCACCGCGTAGCAGCGGCCCGTGCGGCACCACCCGGCGAGGCCCGGCCGCTCACCCCGCCGCCGACCGGGTCAGCTCCACGATCCGCTCACGCGCCGCCCGCCCCTCCGGCACCGGCATCAGCGGGTACCCGTGCGGCATCCCCGCCTCCTCGTGGAACTCCACCTCGGTCCCGGCCGCACGGGCCCGGCGCAGCAGCTCCCTGCTGTCCGTGGTCAGCAGGTCCCGGGTCCCGGTGAACACCGTCAGCGGAGCCAGGCCCGCGAAGGACCCGTGCAGCGGGCTCACCCGCGGGTCGTCCGCCGCCAGGGTCCCCGCGTACAGCCTCCCGGCCTCCAGCAGCCCCGAGCGCGCCAGCATCGGATCGCCCGCCTCGATCACCGCCTGGTCCGGATGGCTCATGGTCACGTCCAGCCACGGCGAGATCAGCACGATCCGCGAAGGCTGGTCCCCCGTGCGGTCCCGCAGCCGCTGGGCCGCGGCCAGCGCCAGCCCGGCCCCGGCCGAGTCCCCGATCAGCACCGTCCCGCCCGCACCGCCGCCAGCGATCAGACCGCTCAGCAGATCCGCGGCCACCGGGACCGTCCGGTCGGCGGTACCGCGCGGGGCGAGGACGTACGCCGGTACGACCACCCGCGCCCGGGCCCGCGTCACCAGGGTCCGGATCAACGACCAGTGCGGGCGGACCAGCTCGTTGACGAACCCCCCGCCGTGCACGTACAGCACCTGCGCGCCCGGCTCGCCCACCCGCGGGGACACGTCGTACACCGGCCAGGCACCGACGAACGTCCGGGAGATGTCCGCCACCCGCCCCAGCGACCGCGGCGGCAGATGCGAGGCCGGCCGGCGAGCGGACTGCGCCACCCGGGCCCGCACCGCCTCGGCGCTCGCGAACCGTCTTCGCCGTCCCACCGCGACCAGCGCCGCCGACAGCGCCCTGCTGCGCAGACTCGGCACGCCCCTCACCTCCCCTTTTCCCCGGCCGCCAGCGGCCCGGGCCCTGCCCCGTCACCTGAGGAGCATAGGTGTGAAGCTGGGCTGTCGACCCGCTTAAGAAAGTCTCGATGGACTGATCACCACGCATCTCGGCACATTGGTCCCCGTCACCGACGCCGTCCGCGCGCCCCCGCCGCACGGCGCACCCTTCCGCATGCCTGGAGCCACCCCCATGAAGGCACTCGTCAAGCACAAGGCCGAACCCGGGCTGTGGCTCATGGACGTCCCCGAGCCCGAGTACGGCCCCGGCGACGTGCTGATCAAGGTGCTGCGCACCGGCATCTGCGGAACCGACCTCCACATCCGCGCCTGGGACGGCTGGGCGCAGGGCGCGGTCAAGACCCCCCTCGTCCTCGGCCACGAGTTCGTCGGCGAGGTCGCCGCGCTCGGCGCCGACGTCCGCGACATCGAGATCGGCGCCCTCGTCAGCGGCGAGGGCCACCTGGTGTGCGGGAAGTGCCGCAACTGCCTGGCCGGCCGCCGCCACCTGTGCCGCAGCACCATCGGGCTCGGCGTCGGGCGCGACGGCGCCTTCGCCGAGTACGTGGTCCTGCCCGCCCAGAACGTATGGGTGCACCGCACCGCGGTGGACCTGGACGTGGCCGCGATCTTCGACCCCTTCGGCAACGCCGTGCACACCGCACTCTCCTTCCCCCTGGTCGGCGAGGACGTACTGATCACCGGCGCCGGCCCCATCGGGATCATGGCCGCCGCCGTCGCCCGGCACGCCGGAGCCCGCAGCGTGGTCATCACCGACATCAGCCCCGAGCGCCTGGACATCGCCCGCAAGGCCGGCGCCACCCTCGCCGTGAACGTCGCCGAGACCTCCATCGCCGACGCCCAGCAGACGCTCGGGCTCCGCGAGGGCTTCGACATCGGCCTGGAGATGTCCGGCCGGCCCGAGGCCATGCGCGACATGATCGACAACATGACGCACGGCGGCCGCATCGCCATGCTGGGCCTGCCCGCGCAGGAGTTTCCGGTGGACTGGGCCAAGGTCGTCACCTCGATGATCACCATCAAGGGCATCTACGGCCGCGAGATGTTCGAGACCTGGTACGCGATGACCGTGCTGCTCGAAGGCGGCCTCGACCTCAGCCCGGTCATCACCGGCCGCTACTCGCACCGCGACTTCGAAGCCGCCTTCGACGAGGCGTCCACCGCCCGCAGCGGCAAGATCATCCTGGACTGGACCGCGTAACGGCCGTCCGGTCCTGTCGGCCGGACCCCCGCCCGGCCGACAGGACCCCGGGCACGCCCCCCACCCCCGCAGACCATCTCCCTCCGGCCGGGCCCCGCCCACCCTCCCCCCTCCGCGGGGCCCGGCCCCCTTCTTCTGACTCCGCCGCACAAGGAGAACCGCACATGTTCGAGTCCGTCCGCGAAGACCTGCGCACCACCCTCGACGAGATCCGCGCCGCCGGCCTGCACAAGCCCGAGCGCGTCATCGGCACCCCGCAGAACGCGGCCGTCGCCGTCACCGCGGGCGGAGCACCCGGCGAGGTACTCAACTTCTGCGCCAACAACTACCTCGGCCTGGCCGACCACCCCGAGGTCGTCGCCGCGGCGAAGGACGCGCTGGACCGCTGGGGCTACGGAATGGCCTCGGTCCGCTTCATCTGCGGCACGCAGGAGGTGCACAAGGAGCTGGAGGCGCGGCTGTCGGCCTTCCTCGGCCAGGAGGACACCATCCTCTACTCCTCCTGCTTCGACGCCAACGGCGGCGTCTTCGAAACCCTCCTCGGCGCCGAGGACGCGGTCATCTCCGACGCCCTCAACCACGCCTCGATCATCGACGGCATCCGCCTCTCCAAGGCCCGCCGCTACCGGTACGCCAACCGCGACCTCGCGGAACTGGAGACGCGCCTCAAGGAGTCGCAGGACGCCCGCCGCCGCCTGATCGTCACCGACGGCGTGTTCTCGATGGACGGGTACGTCGCCCCGCTCGCGGAGATCTGCGACCTGGCGGAGCGCTACGACGCCATGGTCATGGTCGACGACTCCCACGCCGTCGGCTTCGTCGGCCCCGGCGGCCGCGGCACTCCCGAGCTGCACGGCGTCATGGACCGCGTCGACATCATCACCGGCACCCTCGGCAAGGCCCTCGGCGGAGCCTCCGGCGGCTACGTCGCGGCCCGCGCCGAGATCGTCGAGCTGCTGCGCCAGCGCTCGCGCCCGTACCTCTTCTCCAACTCCCTCGCCCCGGTCATCGCGGCGGCCTCCCTCAAGGTCCTCGACCTGCTGGAGTCGGCCGGCGACCTGCGCGAGCACCTCGCCGCCAACACCAAGCTCTTCCGCACCCGGATGACCGAGGCCGGCTTCGAGATCCTGCCCGGCGACCACGCCATCGCCCCGGTCATGATCGGCGACGCCGCCGAGGCGGCGAAGATGGCGGAGCTGCTGCTGGAGCGCGGCGTGTACGTCATCGGCTTCTCCTACCCGGTGGTGCCGCTCGGCGCGGCGCGCATCCGCGTGCAGCTCTCGGCGGCCCACTCCACGCAGGACGTGGAGCGCGCCGTGGCGGCCTTCGTCGACGCCCGCGCGGCCCTGGCGGCCACCAAGGCCTGAGGGGCCCGTGCGTCCCGTGGGGCCTGAGACAATGGCGGGGTGATCGACCCCCGCCGGCTGCGCATCCTGCGCGCCGTGGCGGACCACCGTACGGTGACCGCCGCGGCCGCAGCCCTGTACCTCACCCCGTCCGCCGTCTCCCAGCAGCTCGCGGCGCTGGAGCAGGAGACCGGCCACGCGCTGCTGACCCGCAGCGGCCGGGGCGTACGGCTCACCACGGCCGGGGAGATCCTCGCCGGGCACGCCAACGAGGTCATGGCGCAGCTGGAGCGGGCCGAAGCCGAACTCGCGGCGTACGCGGGCGGCTCCGCCGGCGAGGTCACGGTGGCCGCCTTCGCGACCGGCATCGCCGAGGTCCTGGCCCCGGCGATCGCCCGCCTCGCGCTGGAGCACCCGGGCATCCGGCTGCGGGTACGGGACGCCGAGGGCGACCAGAGCCTGCCGATGCTGCTGGACGGCGAGGCGGACCTCGCCCTGGCGGTCGAGTACCGGGGCGGGCCCGGCGCGGACGACGCCCGGCTCTCGGTGCTGCCGCTGTACGCGGAACCCTTCGACGCGGTCCTGCCCTCCGGGCACCCGCTGGCCGAGCTGCCCGCGGTGTCGCTGGAGGACCTCTCCGACGCGGACTGGGTGGGCCAGTACCCGGGCAATCCGTGCCACGACGTGACGCTGCTGGCGTGCGAACTCGCGGGGTTCCAGCCGAGGTTCCTGCACTCCTCCGACGACTTCCGCGCGGTGACGGCGCTGGTGGGCGCGGGCGCCGGGGTGGCCCTCGTACCGCGCTCGGCGCTCCGGGGCATGGACCTCAAGGAGGTCCAGGTCCGCCCGGTCACCGGCGCCTCCGCGACCCGCCGCGTCTTCGCGGCGACCCGCCGGGGCGCGGAGTCCCACCCCTTGATCGCCCCGGTCCTGGCCGCCCTGACCCGAGAATCGGACCGGCTTCCCACGCATTGAGGGGCGGGGGGTCGGGGTTGGGCTTCGGGGGCTGTTACCCCTTCTCGGGATCAGGGAGGGTTTGGGGGGTTCCCGCCAGTCCTATCGTCTCTCCGCGTCGGGGCGGGCCCTCAAGGGCGCTCCTTCGTCGCGTCGCTTCGCGATGGCCTTCGGCCCCCCTTGACCGCCCGCCCCGCCACGGAAAGACAGGACCGACGGGAACCCCCCAAAAAGACGCTCACCGGGGACGGGACGGAGGAGCGGGGCGGTCAGCGTTGCAGGGCCTGGCCCCCAGGGCCCTTGCCGGAGCCAGACCTCGACCGACTCGTCGGCAGGATCGGGCAGCGCATCAACTCCCCACCCACCACTTCATTGCTCAGCGTCTGCGACCCGTCTGGGGCTGGACATAAGCCGCCACCACTCCGGTAGGCACCGCACGTCGCCCGGCGTCAGCAGTCCGTCTGCGGCTGGACATAAGCCGCCACCGGTCCGGTAGGCACCGCACGTTGCTTGGCGTCTGCGAGCTGCCTGGAGCTGGACATAGGCCGCCAACGCTCCGGTAGGCACCGCACGTTGCCTGGCGTCTGCGGTCCGTCTGGGGTTGGGCATAGGCCGTGGGGTGGGACACCGGCCGCCGACGGCCAGTGGGATGTCTCTCTGAACACGTCAGCGGCTGATTTTCCCCGTCTGGGGGTGCGTTGTGGGGCGGATGACGTGTTGCCGGAGTGAGAGACCGACAGATTCGGCATCAGAGTCCGGCAGCGCACCTTTCTGCCCGGATAGTCGACGGATGGCTCCTCCGACCGCCTATCTGGCGCCCGCTGGCACCCGTCTGCCACTCACGTCCGTGCCGGCCTACGTCCCGGCCAGAGGCGGCTGGCAGACACTGAGATACGAGCAGCCCCACCGCGCTGAGAGAGGTGAAGTGCCTCCCGGAGCGGTGGCGGCTTATGTCCAGCCCCGGGCGGGTAGCAGACGCCGAGCGACGCGCCACGCCTATCGGACCGGTGGCGGCTTATGTCCAGCCCCAAACGGGTCGCAGGCGCCGAGCAATGAGGTAGAGGGCGGGGAGTGGATGCGCTCCCCGATCCTGCCGGTGATCTGGTCGAGGTCTCGCTCCGGCAAGGGCCCTGGAGGC